>DATFWZ010000587.1:0-7851 GCA_035258765.1 Gemmataceae bacterium | reverse complement strand
TCGGATTCAAGACCGGAAGAAGCCACGACGACAAACCAACATGCGCACAGGCTTCGTGGAGCTGAAAATCCCCGAGAACGAGCCGGCCCAGAAGGGGGTCACCGATTGGCTCTCGTACCTGACAGACTGGCGGAGTGGCTGGAGACCGACGGCCTCGGTGGGTTCGCCTCCGGGACCGTCGCCGGGCCGCGGACGCGGGGCTATCACGCCTTGCTGCTCATCGCCACGACGCCGCCCACCGGTCGTTTCGCCCTGGTCAACGGGCTGGACGCCTGGGTCGATACGGAGGCCGGCAATTTCGCCGTCTCCTCTCAACACTACGGCCCGGACGTCCTTCACCCCGACGGGGAAAGGCGCCTGGAGGCGTTTGGGACAGAGCCGTGGCCGCGCTGGACGTACCGCCTGGAGGACGGCACGCGGGTCGAGCAGGAGTTGTTCGTGCCGCATGGCACGCCGGCCGTGGCGATCCGCTGGCGCTTGCTCGAGGGCCCGGGCCAGGCGACCCTCCGCGCCCGCCCCTTCCTTTCCGGCCGGGACTACCACGCCTTGCACCACGAAAACCCGGCCTTCCGTTTCGACGCCGAGGTGAACGACGCACGCGTCGCCTGGCGGCCCTACGCGGGCGTTCCGGGTACGGTCGCCTTTTCCAACGGGGCGTACCAGCACCAGCCGGTGTGGTACCGCAACTTCCTCTACGAGGAGGAGCGTGTCCGCGGGCTGGATCACACGGAGGACCTTGCCTCCCCCGGCACGTTTCGCTGGGAACTTGGCGGGTCAGGGGATGTCTTGATTTTCGCCGCTGAGGACCACGAGATCACCACGTCAGGCGAGAAGGCAGGGGCGGAGGTCCGCTTCCACCTTTTCCGCGAGGCCGAACTGAAAAGGCGCTCCCTCTTCCCTTCGCGGCTCGACCGTTCGACAGACGCCTACCTGGTGCGGCGTGGCCGGGGCAAGACCGTCATCGCCGGATACCCGTGGTTCACGGACTGGGGGCGCGACACCTTCATCGCTCTACGCGGGCTGTGCCTGGCGACCGGCCGACTGCGTGAGGCCCTCGAAACTTTGCTCGACTGGTCCACCACGGTGTCCGAAGGAATGTTGCCCAATCGCTTCCCGGACTCGGGCGCAGCGCCCGAGTTCAACTCGGTCGATGCCTCGCTGTGGTACGTCATCGCCGTTCACGAATTTCTGCAAGCCTCTGAGGACCGTTGCGAGCCCGCCGCGCCGGCAGTGCGACAGGCGCTGGGTCGCGCGGTCCAGTCGATCTTGACTGGCTATGCCCGCGGAACGCGGTATGGCATACGCGCCGACGGCGACGGCCTGTTGGCGGCCGGAGCCCCGGGGGTGCAGCTGACGTGGATGGACGCCAAGGTCGGCGACTGGGTCGTTACGCCACGGGTCGGCAAGCCCGTCGAGGTGCAGGCCCTTTGGCTCAACGCCCTCCGGGCCGGGAGTTGGCTCTCGCCAGAGTGGCTGACGCTCCTGGGGCGGGGGCTTGAGTCGTTCCGGGCCCGCTTCTGGAACGAGTCGGCCGGATTCCTCTACGACGTGGTCGATGCGGACCATCAACCCGGGAAGGCCGACACGACGCTCCGGCCCAACCAGATCCTGGCCGTCGGCGGCCTGCCCTTGGCCCTGCTGGAAGGCGAACGGGCGCGCCGCGTCGTCGATGCGGTGGAAGCCCATCTCTGGACGCCGCTGGGGCTCCGATCGCTGGCGCCGGGGCTGCCCGGATATGCCCCGCACTACCAGGGCGGCGTCAGTGAACGGGACGGCGCGTACCACCAGGGGGCCGTCTGGCCGTGGCTGATCGGGCCGTTCGTGGACGCCTGGGTCCACGTCCGCGGCAACACCGCGGAGGCCAGGCGCGAAGCCCGTGGGCGCTTCCTCGAGCCGTTGTTCCGCCACCTGGACGAGGCCGGACTCGGGCACATCTCCGAAATCGCGGATGGCGATCCGCCGCACACGCCGCGTGGTTGCCCCTTCCAGGCCTGGTCCCTGGGTGAGGCCCTGCGCCTGATGCACGGCGTCTTGCGGGAGGACGAAAATGGGCGGCCGGTAACGCGCCCGGCCTGCCTGGCATCCACCGGACCGGGCATCCGGAGGGTGGCCATCCCGGCCGCGGATGGCTGAGCGCAGCACCGGCGAAGTGCCCGCCCCGGACGGACATTGGCGTGCTTCAGAAATAGGGATTGAGCGCATGGCTCCGCAGCAACCGGTCGTAAACGAGGAGAAGCGTCGGCTGGAGGAAGACCGCCTCGGCCGCCGGCCGTGGAAGAAGTGGGGGCCGTACCTGAGCGAGCGCCAGTGGGGCACCGTCCGCGAGGATTACAGCCCCCACGGCACCGCCTGGGACTACTTCCCCACGACCACGCCCGCAGCCGCGCCTACCGCTGGGGCGAAGACGGCCTGGCCGGCTTCAGCGACGACGAGCAGCGCCTCTGCCTGGCGCTGGCCCTCTGGAACGGCCGCGACCCAATCCTCAAGGAGCGCCTCTTCGGCCTGACCAATGCCGAGGGCAACCACGGCGAGGACGTGAAGGAAGTCTATTACTACCTCGACGCCACCCCGACCCACTCCTACCTCAAGATGCTCTACAAGTACCCGCAGCGCGCGTTCCCATACGCCGAACTGGTCGAGGAGAACCGGCGCCGCGGCAAGGACCGGCCGGAGTACGAGCTGCTGGACACCGGCGTTTTCGACGACGACCGCTACTTCGACGTGTACGTGGAATACGCCAAGCCGGGGCCGGACGACCTGCTGCTGCTAGTCGGACTAGACCTTATGAACGTACTGCAAACTGTCCTGTATCGGACTCGTTGGAGCGGCAGAGCCACCTCCATCAATGCGCGCGTCGGTCACATCGACCGACGTTAGTGCGAAATCTGTTCCCGACGCCTCGAGACTCGCGGCACGCGATGAACCTGGCGTATTACACCGCGACCGGGGACGGGCCCTCGGTGACGACCACGACGACGCGACACCACCCGATCCGCGGCCAGTTCGGGTGGTGACCCGGGGGCCGGGTATAACGTCGTTCTCGGCTTCCGCAAATCCTGCGGAAGCCAGCGAAACGTGCAGGAATATGGGGGGTTTCGCCCCATTTCCCGGGGGTGCAGACAATCTGTCTGGAGGTGAGACGTGGTTGCGGAAATCGACCTGAGCCGGGCGGTCTTGGTGACCGCGGGCGTCCGCAAGGTGACGATCACTTTCGCCGATCAGGCGGCGGCCGCGGGGGAGTTGTTGCGGGCGCTGCCGGTGCAAGTCGTGACGGACGAAGCGCCAGCGTCCGCGAGGCGGGACGACGTGCCCGCGCCGGACATTGAGCCGGGCTACTGGCGGAAGCTCCTGGCCCAAGCGCGGCCCGCCGTCGTTGACGAAGCGGCGGGGCTTCCGCCGGAGTGCGTCGACGAGGTCGAGCGGAACAAGGGCAGCTCGGAGGATCGCCAACCGGTGGCCGCGATGGCGGACGTGATCATGAAGGCGATCGACCGACGGGCGGCGACGGTGTCGCTGACGACCACGACGGAGCGGAACATCCCGACCCGCGGCCAGCTCGGGGCGTACTCGACAGAATGTCTACAAGCGCTTCCGGCAAATTACCGGAAGCGCTCGAACTCTGCGGGATTTCGGGGTGCACCGAGGGTGACGAGAGCGACGATGGGGAGAGTTTTCATGCCTTGACTTCAGTGGGCACCGGGAAGTGTTGGCCGCGCCTGTCTGTGGCCGCCCGCTAGCAGACGCGGCGACTTGGGCTCCGGGGCCGGCGACGACCAGAATTTGCCTGACCGCTCTGACGATTTGTCGCGCGATGGGAGGACCCAATGGCCACGGGCACACGCGGAAGCTCCCCACTGAAGGTCTTGTTCGTCGGCAACAGCTTCACCGCGCGAAACGATCTCTCCGGTCTGATCGCACAGCTGGCCGCGGCGCGAGGCAGGACTTTGGATCATCGCCTGATCAGCGTCGGTGGCGCGTCGCTCCGCAGACACTGGAACGCCGGTGCCGCATTAAGGGCCATTCAGGGCGGCCACTATTCCGCCGTCGTCCTCCAGGAGCAGAGCACGCTGCCGGTCAAGAACGCCGCGCGAATGCACGAGAACGTTCGTCTGTTCGCCGACGCGATCAAGGACGTCGGCGCAAGGACAATTCTCTACATGACCTGGGCACGGCGGAACCAGCCGGAGTCGCAAGAGGCCATCACCGACGCGTACACCGGGATTGGTCGGGAATTGGGCGCGACGGTCGCCCCTGTGGGACGGGCCTGGCAGGATGTGCTTCGCCGCCACGATCGGCTCGTCCTACACGACCGGGACCAGAGCCACCCCACACTGGCTGGGTCTTACCTCGCCGCCTGCGTATTCCTCGCCGTGCTGTTCAAGGAGAGTCCCATCGGGATCGAGAGCGACGTGCCTGGTTTGAAGGAGGCGGACATTTCCCTATTGCAGAGCGCCGCGTGGCGGACATGCAAGTCGGTCGTGTAGGCACAGTCTTCAAGAGCGTCTCGGCGATCAGCGATGACATCGGCATCACGCCCTCGCTGGTGAGAGCGCTGGAGCCCTGGGGCCACTTGTTGTTGACGGGGGTCGCGGCGGGTACGCTGTTCGGCCAACCACTTCCTGTGTGTCCTAAGCGACATTGGTCTCGGCGTTTTTCCTCGGGTGGGCATGCAATACTCCGTTTCAACAATCTTGAACAACCAACAGTCGTCAAGAAAAGCCTTCAGCGACGCAGTCATCGATCCTCTAACCAGCGAGGCGCGGTCAGTCGATTAGTTCGGCCTCGCGCAGTGGCTCGAGCGCGCCGTTCTGCAGCTTGGACCAGTTAAATCCCTTCGCTGCCTCGGCCGGGTTTGTCACCCGGATCCTGCCCGCCATGTCAGCAAGGTTGGCGAGCGCGTTCCAGGCGGTGAACAGGGCGTTGCGGTTGGAGGGGTTCACCCGCCGCATGCCCGTTCCAACGCCTTCTGATAGTTCGACTCACCCACCACTTCCAGCGAGAACGTCCCATTCCCGGCGAGCCAATTCGGCAAAGATGCTTCGCGGCGGTCGCGTCCGTAGTGACAAGAACGAGCACGGACCCGAGCCCCGCTGTCAAGATGAAGACCGCCAGCGCGAGGCTGATGCTGATCCCGGCGGCCGGGGCGCCGACCACAAATGTCAGTGCGAGGGTGATCCCGAACGCGACGGCACTGGCTATTAAGACGCAGGCAAAGCGCCCGGCGGGGGATGGTCCGAGCCGGGTAAGGTCGCAGGACCCCCTCGCCCATTGGCGAAGGCGCACGAAGAGCAGCGATCGGCGGAGCCGGGGGTACTCATGGGGAGAGGTGTGAGTGGGCATCTTAAGCGCCATCGGATTGGACTTTGGAGGGGGACCGGAGGAACGTTCGCAGCCGTCGCCCAGTCTGCCAGCGAAGTAGCTCCGTCTGGTCAAACGGAAGGTATGCGACCCGCGGCAATGATTCAAACGAAAACTGAATCGTACAGTTCTCACCGTCGTACCCGACTAGCGGCGACAACTCGTCGCGTGGCGGCATTCATCGCGGCCGCTTCCGGTGCAAATGCGGGCTCTATTCCACTAGGAATTTCAGCCGCTTGAGCTCGCGGTGGGGGATCTGAAGGCTGATAGTGACCCTATCACCCGACGCCTCTGCCTTGAACGTGTCGAAGATGACCCGGAGCAGGTAGAGGCCCTGGTCGTTGTTGTCCCCGCGCGCGATGGCCAAGGCCATTTCCCGCTTGATCCCGGTCTCCATCAGACCGGCCGCGGTTTTCGCCTTCTCGGAACTTGAATAGGTAGACACGATCAGCACTTCGGTACGATCGCTCCGGAGCTTTGTCGAAATGCACTGAGCCAGGCACAGCGGCGGGGGTTCCGGGTTCTTTTCGACAAGGAGCTGGAGCGGTGCGGTCACGGGGCTGCTCTGCGCTGCCGGCCCAACGGCGGCGCCTCGGACCGGCCCGTCCGCATCCCGGTATGCCCGCTTTAGGTCTTGGCTGATTCTCAATTCATCAGTCTTTCCCGCCATCGCCGAATAGAGCAGGTTCTCGTTCTCGGACGTGATGACAACTCGGGCGGACGGTTGGTAAAGCCAGAGCCGTTCGGCTGAAATCTCGAGGTAGTTCCGGCCGTCCTTCTGGCGTTGCCTGGCGTGACCGGCGCGGATCAACGGGTTCGGGTCGTACGAGTTAGCGAGCTGATAGATGGTGACCGTGTCCGTGGCTCCCATTTTGCCTCGGCCGGCCGTCACCACCCTTTCCTTCTCGCCGAGCCCGAGCGCCACCTTTTGCTTCGGCGGTTTCTTATTCGACGCCAACTCGCGGAATTCCGGTACGGTCATCAAATCGCTTGTGTTCATGAAAAAGATAGCCTCCGAGTCCGGCGGCGCCCACGCCAGGAGGTCGGCGTCCTTCTCAGAGGCAAAGGGGCTGAGCAGCGACTTGGAGTCGCAGCCGCGAAAGACAAGAATCAGGATTGTCGCCACTACTGTCAGACTGCCTACCGCTCCGGCGCAGCCAATCGCCGGGATGAGCCAGCGGCGAGACTTCGGGATGGGCGGAAGGTACGCATGTCCCCGGGCGTTCCTCTCCAGGGACGGATCATCGGCCGGATTATCGTCAGAGCCCGGGGAATGCTCGTCCTCGTCATGCTTCTTGGGCGAGCGCACGTGCTCTACCCGCGGTTCGGAACGCTGGGTGCGTTGTCCTGGACCCGTCGTACTAGGGGATGGTGGTAGGCGGTCAATTTGCTTTCGCGGTGGGATCGGCCCAGCCGGGGCCGGCTTGGCCAGGCGCGCCGACGGCACCGGTACACGTTCCCCGCAGACTCGGCACTCGATCGTCCTTCCTGCGGCGCGGTCGTTAACCGTGTACTCAGTTTTACACCCCGGGCAGGCGAACCGGATGGCCATGTGGGCGTCCCATTTCCTTGAGAGGAAGTGGGATGAGTAGAACCCGCCGGCAGCCGACAGTCAAGCGCCGTTGCGAGTGACGGATAGTCGTTGCGATGGCCCCCGGAAATATGGATGGGGAATGCCCATTCCGCAAATCATGGGGATGCTCGACACCTTGTCCCAACATGCTCGCCGCAGCGCCTGGGACCTTCAGGTGCCGCCATCCGGCCGGCCCCTTGTGGAACCGGAGGAACTGCTCGACCCAGCGGACGTAGGTCTGCTCGGTGTGGTAGGAGAAGTGGCGGACGCGGGCGGCCTCTCGGACCTGGTCCAGGAGCTTCACAGGCGGCCCCGTCGGGGTGTGGTGACCCGCCCGGCGCGGCGTTAAGTTGATACGCGGCTGGCGCGCGGCGTTACGTTGATACCGTTGCGCCGCGGCTGGGTTTCGCGCGGCGGGGTGGTGGACAGGAGACCAGCGGGCGCGCCGGAAGTCAAAGTCGGGAGCCGATTTGCCTTGACGGGCCGGCGGACCGGGGGCGACGATACGTTGCGCCAGCGCGGCATAATTACAAGTTGAACTAAACCGCTCCGCGGTGGTGAAGAAGGTCGCGGGTGGACAACGGCCCGTCGGGTGGGTTCGCCGTCCAATGGCCCGACCCGCCGACGGTGGGTGGAACCGAGTCCCCGGCCGGCGGTGCGGACGCGGTCGTCGTCGCGGGGCGACCCACGCCCGGCGACGGGGTTCCGTTGGAGGTCTGCTGGGAAGTCGGGAGAGGTGACGGAGAGCGGCCCCGAGCAGCGACCGCTCCCGGCCGCCGGGAGATTGGCTGGCCGACGCGAAGACGGTATCGGTGGCGGTCGATGGGTGGGCCGTCGCCGCCCGTGTGGTCGGCCGGCCGAGGCGGGGGGTTGGGCCAATGGTCGCGTCGTAAGTGGCGTGGGAGACAGCGGCTCGATTC
>DATFWZ010000586.1:0-15613 GCA_035258765.1 Gemmataceae bacterium | reverse complement strand
TGAAGCGCCAGACACTCGGCTTCAATGCATCGCGCTCGTACGCGTTGGAGTCCGCGTACCGGGCCAGGTCGAGCCAGCGCCGTGCGTAGCGCTCGCCGTACGCGGGCCGGGCCAGGAGGTCGTCGATCAGTCGATCCAGTGCGCCAGCGGACAGGTCGCGGAGGAACGCGTCCTGTTCGGCGAGTGTGGGCGGTAGGCCGGTCAGGTCGAGGTAGAGGCGGCGGAGAATTGCCCGCGGTTTGGCGGGCGGCGCCGGCGTCCGGCCCTGGGCCTCGAGCTTTGCGAGGATGAACGCGTCGATTGGGGTGCGGACCCAGGCCGCGTCCTTGACCGCGGGCACGGCCAGCGGGCGAACCGGTCGGAAGGCCCAGTGGTCGCGGTCCTTCGGCGTGATCTTGGCGTCGTATTGTTCGGGAAACGGAAATTGCGCGCCGGCGACAGCCGGGACGAGGAGCGCGGGTAACAGCGCGAGGGTGCGCATGGAGTGGATTATCCCACGGCGGGAATCCTCGGAAAAGGCAGAAAAACGCATGGTTCCGCGACCCGGTGCCGCCGAATCAGCCCGGAATCGTGTCCGCCCGAGGCCGCGAAAACGCATCCCAGGGCAGCAACCGACCCACGGCCGGCTGAACGCCCGGAAAGACCGCCGGGCCGGAATAGTCACCTCGGGCGTGCCGGCCCTCCCCTCGACTCGGTGCGCCGTCCCTCACAACACTTCGCGCCTGCCATGCACCGACCACCTCGCGCCTGGGCGTGCGCCCCGCTCCGGCTGGAGTCTCGACTCGCCCCGGCGGCACTCATGACCTACACGGACGTGGACGGCGACCTCGTCAACGTCAGCACCAGTAAGGGGTCCGCGGCCGCACTTGCTGTCGCCCTTACGTTCAATGACCCCAACCCGCAACACGCCCGGCAGCTGCAGCTAGTCAATTTCGCCGGCAACCCCGGGGCCTTTGGCGGCACGGACCTGATCGTGTCGGCCCGCCGTGGCCCGACCGGCGGGGACGGCCGCGCCAATGTCGGGGCCATCGATGCCACCAACCTCAACCTCGGGGCCGTCGTCATCGACGGGGACCTGGTGCAGATCGACGCCGGGACCGGTGCGGCCACGGCCGTCCGGTCGCTCGCCGTCCAGTCGATGGGCGTCTTCGGCACGTCCACCGAACTTGGGACCAACCTGGTCAGCGGCATCAACGGGGGCGTTAGCCGGGTGTCAATCAAGGGAGATTTCCGCGGTGTGGCCCTGACCCTGACCAACGGCGGCTCGCTCGGACCCGTCACTATTGGCGGGTCCTTCCGCGGCGGCGCGACGGTGGGCGGGATCACCACGGACGCGGGCAATATCGGCCAGGTCACAATTGGCGGCGACCTCGTCGGCAGCGGCCTCAGCTTCATGGGGCTCACCTTCTCCACGGGGGTCATCCAGAGTGGGGGCAAGCTGGCCGGATTGACCGTGGGCGGCTCAGTCATCGGATCGGACTTCGACCTGCCGATGTTCACCGGGCAAATCGATAGCGCCGGGGAGATGGGGTCGGTGAGCATCGGTGGTGATCTGGTCGGGGGCGGCGGTCAGGATTCCGGACAAATCCAGACCGGGATAGACGCCAGCATAGCGCGGGTTCGCATTGGTGGGAGTATCGTCGCTGGGGGAGGGGTTCATAGCGGCCAGATCAACAGCCGCCGGAATATTGGCCTGGTCACCGTCCGAGGTGACGTGGGCGAAGGCCACGGGATCGCTGCGGGACCGGAAGGCGGGCAGATTGACGCAACTGCCGGGCGGATTGCGCGCGTCGTCATCGGCGGTTCCCTCGTCGGGGGGAGTGCGGTCCTCGTCGGGGTCGTTCACGCGGCCGAACTCGGATCCATCACTGTGGATGGTGACGTGCGAGGTGGGCCGCTCGACGGCGGCAGCATTAATGGCGACATCGGGCTGGTCCGCATCGGCGGCTCCCTCATCGACGGCAACATCCTAGCCAGCGGCGGCTTGCGGTCCGCGACCATTGGGGGCTCGGTCCGAGGCGGGGCCGGACTGGAATCCGGGGCCATCTCGGCGAACGGGAACATCGGAACACTGACAATTGGCGGCTCCTTGGTCAGCGGGTCCGGCAACCTGAGCGGCTCGATCCGAAGTGAACGATCGATCGGATCGGTCACCGTCCGGGGGAGCGTCCTTGGGACGAGCGCCCACCCGGCCACGATCTTCGCCCGCGGCCCGGCCCAGCCGGCGGGTCCGGCCGACATTGCGATCGGCAGTCTGCACATCGGCGGGCGGGCCGAATTCGCGGACATCCGGGCCGGTTACAACAGTCTCGGCGCCGCGGTGAACGCGGACGCCCAGATCGGCTCCGTCACCGTCGGCGACTGGGTCGCCAGCAGTCTGAGCGCGGGGGTCGATCCCGGGGCCGACGGCAAGTTCGGAACGGCAGACGATGCGAAGATCACCGGCGGCACGGATACCCCCGGGGTGGTGTCCCGGATCGGGAGCGTGGTCATCCGGGGGCAGGCGCTCGGAACCGTCGGCGGCACGGACCACTTTGGCTTTGTCGCCCAGCAAGTCGGCTCACTGTCAGTCGCCGGCACGGTCATCCCGCTCCAGTCGGGGCCGGTCAATGATCTTAACGGCCTCGCCGTCGGCGCAACCAGCGACGTGACTGTGCGCGAGATAGGATCTTAGCGGGATCGGCGGGCTGAAAAGTGTCGAGAGGTGTTGGGCAGCTGTGATCGATCGCGCCATTCGGCCAAAGACTCCGCCGCGACGAGCCTCCCGATCTGTCCGACCAGGCCCGGTCCGACCGGGAGGCTCTTCGCGACGCCAAGTCGCCTACTTCTTCTTCTCCGGCACGGTCCACAGGTGCAGGTCGTACATATCCCCGTCCGCCCCGGTCACCGTGACCGACTTGTCCGGCTTCCAGTCGCCAAGCTTGAACCGGTGCGAGACAATCCGCGTTCCCGGCTTCAGCGACTTCTGCAGCAGCGGGCTCAGCTTCGCCCCCAGGTCGTCGCCGATGTACAGGAGCACGACCGTCGCCTCGGCACAGTCCTTCTCGGTCATCTTCAGGATGTCGCCCTCGACGATCGTGATCTTGTCCTCCAGCCCGGCTGTCTTCACGTTCTCCTTCGCCTTCTCCACCATCTTCGGGTCGATATCGTTGCCAAACCCCTTCTTGGCCCCGAGGTTCTTGATCGGCCGGATTAGCATGACCGCGTCCCCGCAGCCGTAGTCGTGGATCACGTCGTCCTTGCCGACCTTCGCCATCTTGCACATCTCGTCCACGATGTCGTCCGGGGTCGGAACCCAGCGGACCTCGATCCGGTCCGGAACGGCTTTGTCCTCACTCCGCACGTCCACTGAGACCGTCTCCCCGGCCTTGAAGGTGACTTCCCGGGTGCGGAAGATCTTGGTGTAGTTGTTCGGCTCGATGACCACTTCGATCTTGTAGGCGTACGTCTTGCCCGACTCGAGGTCGGGGGTGGTGAACACGCGGACCGCGTCCTTGACCCCGGCCGGCTCGTCGAGCTTCTTGCCCTCGATCGTGACCGCGGTCTTGGTGGGCTTCTCCGGGATCATGAGCTTGATGGTGGCGGTCTTTTTTTCCTGGGCCGCCGCCGAGGCCGCCACGGCCGCGGCCAGGGCGGCCGCGAACAGCATGCGCATGGGGAAACTCCTTGGGATTAGGGGGCAGGTTTCAGATCAGGCATAGGTCCTATAGGTCGTATGGGACCTATAGGACCTATGCCTGATCTGAAACCTGACCCTGCTGACTGCTATCACTCTTCAATCGTCTTCGGGTCTACCTTCGGGTAGTCGCCGGACTTCTCCTTGCCGGTCACGGTCCACACATGGAGGGTGAAGTCCTCCACCCCGTAGTCGCCTTCGCGGGTCACCTTGATCGTCTTGTCCGGCTTCCAGTCGCCCATGATGAACCGGTGCGAGACGACCCGGGCCCCCGGCTTCAGGTGGTCCCAGAGGGCCGGCCGGAGGCGAATGTTCAGCTCGTTGCCCATGTACAGCATGACCACCGACACGTCCTTGAGGTCTTCGGCGGTCAACTTCAGGGCGTTCCCCTCCTTGATGGTGATCTGGTCCTTCAACCCGGCCTTGTCGACGTTCTCCTGGGACTCGGTCACCTTCTTCGGGTCGATGTCCACCCCGATGCCCTTCTTCGCCTTGAAGTCCTGGACGGCGGTGATGATCATGATCGCGTCGCCGCATCCCGGGTCCATGACGACATCATCCTTGCCGATCTTGGCCAGCTCGCACATGTCCTTGACCACCAACTTCGGGGTCGGGACCCAGCGGATGATGACGTTGTCGGGGATCTTTTCATCCTTCTTGCGGAGGTCGAGGGTCACCTCCTCCCCCGCCTTGAACGTGATCTCGCGGGTGCGGACGATCTTCGTGTAGTTGTTGGGCTCGATCGTCGCCTCGATCTTGTACGCGTAGGTCTTGCCGGACTCGAGGTCGGGGGTGACCAAGACGCGGACCCCGTCCTTCGACGCCTTGTCGTTGGCCTCCAGTTCCTTCCCCTCGACCTTCAGGGCAATCTTGGCCGGGGACTCGGGGATGAGCAGCTTGATGGTGGCCGGCTTCTTCTCCTGCGCGGACGCGACAAGCCCGAACGTCAGCGCCAGGACGGCCGCGAGGGATCGCGGGCGTGCCAAGAGCATGGTGCTTCTCCGTGTGGGTGCGAGGATCAGGGTATGGGGTATAGGGTCCGGGGCGCGAGGGAAAAAAGGTAACGAGCCCTTCTCCGTGCCGTCGTCCCGTAAACTCAAACCCCGGCGTCAGCGTTTGCGTGGCGGGACGACGTGGGTCAGGTCGAGCCCGTCCGGCCCCAGGTGGGCGTCGAGCAGCTCGACGCGGCCGCGATCGCGGAATCCTTGCCAGATGCGGCCCATTTCGTCCCACCAGATCGCGGCCAGGACGTCCGGGTTGGTCACCTTCAACTTCCGATACTGCTCCAGTCGCTTGATAAAGCCGTCGGCCTCGGCCCGGGCGAGGGCTTTCTTGGTGGCCGCGTACGCCTGAGCCTGCTGGTCGAGCTGGTACGCGGTCGCCTCGGCGTCTTGCCGGATCCGGCCGGCCTCCTGGTGGGCGCGCTGCTCCTGGGCCCGGGCGTTCGTCTGGGCGGTGTTCACTTCTTCGAACGCGGCCCGGACTTCGTCCGGCGGCGCCAGGTAGGCGACGCTCGCCTGCTGCACGCGGACGCCCAGCGACTGTGGCGCGATCCGCTGCTGCACGCGCTTGACGAGCCACCCGGGCAGGGCGACGTTGCCAGTGAGGAGCACGTCGTCCACGCCGCGACCGGCCACCCACTCGGCCAGAGCGGCTCCGGTCTCGCGGGCGAGGATTGCGTCCACGCGGTCGCGCTGGGCAACATAGTTTTCCAGGTCGGTCGGCCCGTCACCGACCGCGTAGTCGATGGCCACTTGAATGTTGACGAGGTTCTGGTCGCCGGTGAGAAACTGGCCGGCCGGGTCGTCCTCGGAGGCTTGGGGCCGGTAGCCGACGGGCACGCGGCGCACGGTCGCGGTCGGGACGCGGTCGAGGCGGTCAATGCCATACGGGAACCCGACCCACAGTCCCGGGCCGGGATGCGCAACGACCTTACCGAACCGGCGGACGACGGCCCGCTCTTCCGGACGCACCTGGGCGATCCCGGTGAGGAGGTAGAGGGCCATCGCGATGAGGAGGACGTAGCGGAGGCGCTTCACGGGGATTGGTGTATGAAGTGGCAGGCCGTTAGCCGCGACGCGGAGGCTTTGCAGAGCGGAGCGCGTCACTTGGACGTGTCGGGGACCTCAATTTGGCGCCCCGGGGAAGCGACGTGGCGCGCTCAGCTCCGCAAAGCCTCCGCGTCGCGGCTTCACGACGTCTTGGGATGACTGGCCTTTGATTCAGCCCTTGCCGCCCCCGATCGCCGCGATGACGTCGCCGGCCGTCTGGTAGCGCTCATCCGGCTCCTTCTCCAGGCAGCGCAGGCAGACCGCGTTCAGTTCGGCGGGCACTTGCGGGTTGACCGCCCCCGGGGCCATCGGCGGCGACTCGCGCACCATCCGCAACACCTCCATGGGCGATGTCGCGAAGAACGGCGGGCGGCCCGTCAACAGCTCGTACATGATGGCGCCCAGGCCGTAGACGTCGGTCCGGAAGTCGGCGTCGCGGGCACCCATTGTCAGCTCCGGGGCCATGTAGCACGGCGTGCCGAGCGTTTCCCGGGTGGCGGTGATTGACCCCTCGTTGCCGAGAGTGCACTTGGCCAGCCCGAAGTCGGAGAGCTTCGCGACGAACGGGAAGACGGCGTGGGAGAGCACCGGGTGGAGGCCGACGGCGTCGGCCGGCGCGTGGTCCGTGCTCGAGACTTCGTCGGCCGGCTGGACCACGCTCAGTAAGACGTTGCTGGGCTTCAGGTCGCGGTGGATGACGCCCTTGTGGTGGGCGTATTCGACCGCCCCGGCCAGGTCGCGGAGGATGGCCGCAGCCACCGCCGGGGGCACCAACTGGTGGGCCAGGTAGTCCGCCAGAGTCCCGCCGGGGCAGTACTCCATGACCAGGTACGGCAGCCCGCCGGATTCCCCGGTTTGAAACCCGAGGACGATGTTCGGGTGGGTCAGCCGGAGGAGGGAGCCAATCTCGCGGCGGAACCGAGCGACGCGGAGCAGGTTCTGCAGGTGCCGGGGGTCGAGCACCTTGACCGCGACTTCGCGGCCCGACTTCTCCTCGACCGCCCGGTAGACGGAGCACATGCCGCCCTGGCCGAGCAGGTTGCCGACGACGAGCCCGGGGATCACCGGGGGCCCGCCCGCGAGGGCCTCGTGGCCGAACTCGATCGCCTCGTGGAGCAGCACCTGGTCGCGGAGCCGGCGGGCGTGGTGCGGGAACCGGGCGATGAACTCCATGAGCGAGGGCGTCTCGCCCATTTCCTTGCGCAGGTAGTACTCGCCGTAGATGAGGACCAGCGACGCCTCGGTGTCTTCCTTGATCGGCGGGTAGTCCTTGAGGTAGCGCTCGGCCTTGACGCGGTCGCCGCGATGCCAGCGCTCCGTGCGATCGACCTCGATGACGTCGAGCAGGTGATCCGGGGCGAGGGGGGGATGGCTTGCCAGGAATTGTTTGAGGTCGGGGGCGGTCCCAACGCGCCACAGGCGGCGGTACTGGTCCGCCGGGCTGTCCCCCCGGCGCCGCCCGCGTTCAGGCATGGCCGTCGGCCTCCAGACCGAGCGCCTGGGCGACCCGCGCCTGGGCGCGCTGCAGCTGCATCCGCACCTGGTCCGGGGTGCGGCCGAGCTCGCCGCCGATCTCCTCCCACGTCCACCCGGCGGCCCGCAACTCGGCCACCTGGCCCTCGTCCGGAGAGAGCATTTGCCGGCCGCGGAGCAGCAGCTCCCGCCACTCGACTTCCTCGACCGGGTCGTCCCCGCCGGCCAGCTGATGGGCCTCGTCGCCGAGAGTGACCGACCGGCGGACGTCGCGGCGCTGGGCGTACTCCCGGCGGGCGGCCTCGAGCGACTTGTTACAGGCCATCTGGACGAGGAGCCGGCGCAGGTCCTCAGGCCGGTCGATGCTGAACTGGCCCGCGGCGGCGCGTAGGAAGAAGCTCTTCAGGACCGACTGGCAAATGTCCATCGAGTCGAGGACGGCCCGCAGATGGGGCGAGCGCAGGCGCATCCGGGCCTCGAGCCGGATCACCGGGGCGTAGCGATCGATGAGCTCCTGAAGGGCCAGCTCGTCATGCTCGCGGAGGCGGGTGACGTAGGCGAGGAAAGGATTATCCGACGCGAGTCCCGGCTGGTGAGCCATAAGTGTCATGCCCCGGGGCGGGGACCGTTGGTCTGGGCGGGGCAGCGGAGTAATTGTCCGGTTGCCCGCCGTTGCCGTCAAGTTCGGCCGGGAGGCGGCCGCGAAAGTTTTCCAGTTTTCTGTTCGGCCGCCTCCCGGCCGGCAATCAAGTGGGTGAGGCAGTTTGAGAACCGCCTCACTAGGGACGAGCGGGCCGGGGGATGTGACCCCGGCCTTGTCCCTCGGACTAGTACGTCGCCTGGTCATCGTGCGGGTCGGGGCGGATTCGCCCCGACCCCCACTCCATACAGACTCTTACGGACAAGGCACTTTCGCCCCGTGCCATGCCCACGCCCAATGGGAGCGAGGGAATCGTCCGGCTCGCCGGGACTCGCCGACCGATCGCCTGTTGATAGTGCCCAGGCATCAACTCGGGTCAGGACGTTCCCTTCGCCCCATTATTACCTTACGTCGCTCCAGCCGCGCATGCGGCGGTCGATTCCGTACTCTCTCTCGAAAGACCGTTCACACCCCGGCAGGCCCGACCGGGGACCGTGCGCGGTCTTTTTTGTTGCGCGCAGAGGCGAGCGAACCAGCGAATCGAGAGGGTGAGTGAAGTGTAACTTGCGCGGCGACGTGAATCCAGTCAGAAGTTGCCGGAATCAGCTGTCCGCAGTCACCAGGCTGGGCATTTAGTTTCGCCGGGGCGCGTTTTTTCGCAGCACGTAGGAAAGGATCGAGACGCCCGCGATCAGTCCCAACCCGAGCGCGATGCGGCGCCACGGGGTCGCGGTCTTCGCGAAACGGGCGCTCGATTCCGCGGGGGCGGTCGATTCCGGCTCCGCGGCCAGCGCGGCGTCCGCGATCACAAGTGTCTCCTTCGCCGCGTGGCCGACGCTCTCGACGCGCACCGAGTAGGTTCCCGGCGCCGGCTTCGGACACGTCCACACGCCCTTCTCGTCGGTACGCCCTTCGGCGACGACGTTCCCCTCGATCGACACGGTGACTTTCGCCTCCTGCGCCGGAGTGTCATCCGCGTAGAAGGCCTCGACGCGAAGTTGGTCGCCGACTTGCTTACTGACTAGCTCCAACTTGTGCGCGAAAGCCGGAGAGGCGAGCGCGACAACGACGAGGGCCGCGAGGGAGAAACGCATGGCGAGGCTGAGGAGGGCTTAAGACGATCCTTTGAAGAGTATTACCGGCGGTGACGGATCGGGCAAGAGGTGCGCCGTTAGCCGCGACGCGGAGGCTTGGCGGAGCGGAGCGCGAAAGGCGGACGCCTCGGGGACCTCGATTCAGAGCGCCGGGGCGTCCAGCCTGCGCGCTCCGCTCCGCAGAGCCTGCGCGTCGCGGCTAACGAGTTTTCGTTTCAACTTGCCTGGAGATGCCTAGCGGCTCAGTCGCCGCCCCGCTTCGCCGGGCCCGGGCCGATCCGGGATTCCGAAATGTCCGGCATCATGTTCCCCGGCCCGCCTTTGCCTGGCGACACCTCCACTCCTTCAACTTCCGGCACGGCCAGGTCCACATTCACCGGTTCCTTCGTCTCGAACTTTCCTTCGTTCCCCGCCCGGTCCTTGCACGTGACTCGGATGAGGAACAGGTGCGCCTCTCCGGTTGGGGCGGTCCACGTGTACTGCCCGACGTTGTCGATCCAGTCCGGGGTGATCGCCTTCCACCCAGCCCCTTCTCCCGGGGGGCGGTCGGCTTTGACCGCCAGGTACTCGATCTTGATGGGGACCGGGGCGATGTTGGCGTCCGTCGCCTTCCAGCGGATGTCCACGACCGCCCCGCGATCGCCGTTTGGAAGGACCTTGGTGTTGATGATCTGCACGTCCGGCTTGGTCGTGTCCACCATGACCTGGAAGTCCCCAGGCTCGCCCTTCTTGGGCACCCGGCGCTTCGACCCGCGGTGGTTCTCGACGACAATGACGAAGTTGTAGAGCCCGTCCCTTTCGGCCCGGAAGGTGAAGTCGACGGGGATGACCCGCGGCTTGTCCGCGGTCGTCGCCTCCGGGGCCGGTTTCGGTCCGACTTCGTCCTTGTACTTCTGCCAGTCGAGCTTCTCGTCGGCCCAGTACAGCAACGCCCGGGTCAGCCCGGACGGGCCGACGGTCGCGTTGACGCTGACCGACACGACCTTGGTGTTGAGGTAATGGAGGGTCGGCTGGGCTGTCTTGGCCCCGGCGACGGGCGAGACGTCCGTTTCCCGCGGGCCCGTGCTGGCGCCGTTAGCCGGCGGCAACTTCGACCCGGCCCCTTCCCGCTCGCCGTCCTTGGCCGACACCCACACCGGGTCGGACTGGGTGCGGTTGCCGGCCCGGTCGGTCGCCACGACGCGCACCTGCATCCGGTCGGACGACTTGAGCTCCCAGTGTCGGCTGTCGCGCCAGGCGAGCGGGACCCCCCGCTCGATCGGCCGGTAGGCCCCCTGCCCGTCCCAGCGGAATTCGAGCTGGATCCCCTTGGGGTCCGTGTGGTCGTCCGTGGCGTCCCACTCGATGCCCGGGGCCCCGTCGGCGCGGACGACGGCGCGGACCGAGTTGAATCGCGGCGGCGTCTTGTCGATGACCACCCGGCGTTGCTCGGTCAGTTGATCCTTGCGGGACGGGTCGGTGGTGCCGTCGGAGAAGTAAGTCATGGTGGCGAAGCCGTACGTCCCGTCGCGGTCGGCCCGAAAGATGAACTCGCGGCGCTCCCCGGCCCTGGCGGATTCGTGCTCCTGCCAGGGGCCGCCCTCGTAGGAGAAGAACAGGACGACCTTGGTGGCCCGACCGCCGGCGCGGAGCTCGTAGGGGATGCGGATGCGGTCGTCGCGCGAGTAGGAGGTGCGGCCCTCGGACGGGAGCTGCGCCGACGCGGGCCCGGCCAGCGCGACGAGCAGCACGACGGGCAGCGCACGGCGCACGACGCGCCTCCTTTCGCCACGGCGGGCCGGCCCGGGCCGGCGAGTGTCGTCAACGGTTTGTCGGCCCAATACCGCGGCGGCCGGGCCGCGTCGAGCCGAGATCGACTCGCGGCGCGGGCGCCGGGCCGGAATGGGCGGGGTAAACCGTATTGGTAAGATCGGCCGGCGGGGGCGAGCGACTTGACAATAGTCCGTGGGGAGTGGTGAGGGGTGAGCGGTCGGTGTTTCGATAGGACCTATAGGACTTATGGGACCTATAGGACCTATGGGAACGCATACCACTCACCACTCATCACTCACCGCACCCACCAGCTCGTCACAACCCAGACTCCCGGGATGTGCCCGAGCCACCGCACCGGCTTCAACAGCACCAATTCCCTCAGGGCCGTCGCGTACAGGTCGTGCCCCGTGAGATGGCGCCCCTCCGGGTCGGTCAGGGTGACCGTCGAGGTCGCGTCGTGTTTGCCGGCGGCCGCGTCGTGAAACATCACCTGCCCGGCCACGTCGAACGCCCGGACCAGGGCCGCCTTGCGCACCGCTGCCGGATCGTGACTGTCAAACGTCAGTCCCATCTTGCGCCCGGCCCCCGGCAGGTAGCCGACCCGCTCGCGGATCAGCCGCGACGGGAAGTAGCACAGCAGCAGCGCGAACATGTACATGCTGAACACCGCGAGCCCCATCATGATCCCAATGCCCAGGTGCAACATGGCGCTCAGGGACATCATGAGCGGCCGTAGCCGCGTCCAGATGAGGAACGGCAGCCCGATCTCCGTGAACAGCGTGTACACGGTGACGATCGCGGCGATCACGCCGATCAGGATTCGGTGCTCGACGAGGAAGTGGAGGAACGACTCGTAGGCCGTGTACCGGACCAGCCCGAACTCCGGGTTGACCATCACCGGCCAGGCGGCCGAGAACTCCCACCACGACGTCCCCTTGAGCTTCGACACCCCGCTCGACGCGTAGATGAAGCAGAAGTTGATCTGGAACAGGCGGATGGCGAAGTTGGCCAGCCACGACGACTGCGGGCCGGCCAGCGCCGCCTCCGCCCACGGCACGTGGCGCCCGCCCGCCCCCATCAGGGCCCGGGCCGCCCGGTAGCGCTTCCGCAACGCGTCGAGCGACAGGGCCGCCCCGCTCGGGCCGATCATCAGGTACGTGACCAGGATCGTCTGCATCGTGTCCTGGCCGAACAGCGTGACCTGGCTGCGGTGGATGTAGCACAGCGTGGCCGCCCAGGCGAGAACGCTCGTCACCCGGGTCCACAGACCGACCGTGAACAGGAGGAACACACAAAGGACGACCGCTTGGACGGCCCACATGGTGGTCCCGTCCGTGATGTGGAACCACATTGACCAGACCGACGTCCCCTTCTCGCGCACCTGCCTCGGGTCGCCGTTCCAGTACTCCATGTACTCCAGCACGGCCTCCCGCTCCCGGGCGTCGGCCGGTAGGCCGAGGAACTTCCCGTCGGGCCCCTTCATTTCGCCGATCAGGAACTGGTAGAGGTCCGTCCGTTTGTGCGCCGGGTAACTCCCGAGCCAGGTCAGGATGTACTCATCCTTTTCTGTGTCCTTCGTCAACAGGCTGGTAAACTCCTCGACGTCATGGAAGAACGCCTTTCGTTCCTGCGGCGGCATGGCCCGGACGAAGGCGGGAAAAAAGACCGGGGAGTCCAGGTCGTCCGGGTACGGCTCGGCCTCGAGCGCCTTCTGCAATCGGGCATTCTCAGTCTGGTCCCTGAGCAGCCGAGCCGCCGAGTTCGGCATCCCGAGCCCCGCGTTGTACTGGCCGCCAAGGTTCTGGGTCTTGGTGATCAACACGTCCAGGAAGCGCAGCTTGGCTTTCCGGGCTCCCGGGTCGGATGGCAGGTTGCGAAGAAATTCCTTGATAGCCGCCCGCCGGTGCGGGTAATCCCACGACCCCTCGAGGTGGATGGACGGCTCAATGACATACCAGCCGAGCGGCGGCGGGACGTTCGGCTGCTGCCGCCGCTGCCGGTTCGCCGCCGGCTGGTCCCACCAGGCGTCCGGGCCGAAGAAGCTCTTCAACTCGATGCAATACGTGGCGTGCACGTACAGCAGGATCAGCCCCGTCATGATCCGCATGAACCCGAGGGTCGTCGGGTCGGTCGGGCTAAAGAAGAACCGCCCGACTGCCCCCAGGGATCCGGTCCGGTTGTCGGTCACGGGCTCACTCCTTCGGGCGATTGCAGCCCGCGTGCCGGGAAACGTAGTCGGAGAAATAGTAATCGAACCCGTTCTTCCGGTACTCATCGAGCGACTCGGGCATCGCCCGGTCCTGCCGGATCGGGATCAGCCAGTAGAGCAGCGGCGCGGTCGGGTCGAGGAGATTACCGTCCTTGTCGAACTCGCCCTGGTAGTACGGCATGTACAGCATCGGGTTGTACGGCGACATGCCGGCCACCTTTTGGTTCATGTTCGCGTCGTACCCGTGGAACTGGGGCAAGGTGATGATCGTGTGGGTGGTCCGGTAAATCTTGACCCCGGTGACATCCCGGCCGGGTCGCCCGTAGGTCTTGACCATGTGCCGGGCGTAGGACGGTAGCAGCTGGCGCGTGACGACATCATTCGGCACGATTCGCTGGACTTCGGAGTAACCGACCCGGGGGATGCGCTCGTCCTCGGCCGCCCGCCGACGGGCGATCAGCCCGGAATTCGGGTCGCTCTCGACCGGGAAGTAAGTGGACCCGCGCTGGTACTGGGCCAGATTCTCCGTCACCGACAGGTGCCGGTAGAAGGTCAGCCCGAGGGGGTCAACGTAATGGGTGCTTCGACGGGGGAGGTACACCCAGTCGCACTCCTTGCGCGGGACTTCGGCGTCCGCCGGCGGCGGCTCGGTGGTCGAAGGGGCGTACTCGAAGCAGACCCAGAGCTCGCACGCCGGTCCCGGGTCCGGCGAGTAGAACTGGTAGGCGTTGTTCATGTACGCGAACTGGAGGTACGGGCTGGAAACGCGACGCCAGTATTGGTCGGTCAGCCACGGCGTCGGCGGCGGGGAGGTGATGGCCGACATGATGCCGACGAAGTGGTAAGCCACGCCGACCAGCGCCATCATGAGGACGACTTTCCGCGACAGCCGGGTCATCAGCGCGCCAAGCAGGCCGACGCAGCCCAGGACGCCGAAGAACAGCTGGATCGAATCCCACGAGACCGGCACGCCGGCGAACCAGTCCCGCGGGGGTGCGACGTACCACTCCTTTCCGTCCGGTGCCGGCCCCCCGGCCCCGTAGCCGATCAGGCCAGCCGCCGCCAGACACAACCACCCACCATACCACCCGGGGCGCATCGAAACAGCACACCCCGCCAGCAGCAAACCGAGACAGGCGAGAAGCGCACGCGGACCGTCGGCCCAGTGTGTGTCGAACCCCTGTCGCGGGGCCCCGGTCGCCAGCCCCAGAATGAGCGCTGTAACGGCCAGCCCGACGCCCGTTAGTCCCACCAGAAGCACGCGCGGAATGGGCACGGGGGGCTCGTGCAGCTCGTCGGGCGGCGTGGTGTGAACCGTCATGGGAGCGCTCCGTGCGGGTCGAGCGACGAAGACAGACAAGGTTCAGGGATCGGCCACGGTGCGGGTCGGGGTTGGCGAAAAACCCCGACGGGCCAGAATTCAGCGGCCGGTTCGAGTCGCCCGCGGTCTGAACCCCGGAAAGGCAACGCCCATGCCATATGGATAAAATCAAGCCGGTCGCATGCGCAGGGATGGCCCCGGCCGACCCGTCCCTGGCTGTAAATCAGACATTCGTGTCGGATTTTACGACTCCGACCGGGTTTGCGTTCAGCGACGTGCCGTTGCGACCACTCCAATCGTCTCATCCGGAATTCTCCGTTGCAGATCACAACTCGGACATCCCGCTTGGGGTTGGCGCAGCGAATTCCCGGGGCTGGCCCGACTCGAGTCCATTTTTGAGAACTGGGGAAATGAGTCCGGTCGTAGGGCGGCAATCGGGTGGAATGGGGATTTGAAGAATCTGAATCAGTTGACGCTTGGACGGTCTAGATTTACCATCTTCTTCAGATGACGCAAACGACTCAGATTTCCCACCCTTGTAACCAACTGTCGATTCAGCATCGGGTGTGTCGTCGCGTCCGTCCGCGGTGGGAAGTCGGCCCTGAGCAAGGGCAAGCGTCGGATCGAGAGCGGCGGGGGCGACTGACATCCGGCTGATGGGGAGTTGGTCTGATGTACAGCATGGTGATGGTTGTCGCGATGGCCGGCTCACCGGAGGTGCCGACCTTCGGGCTCAAGGGCGGCGGTTGTTACGGGTGCAACGGGTGCCAGGGCGCCGTGGCGTACACGAGCTGCGGTGGCGGTTGCGACGGCGGCTGCCACGGAATGTTTGGTGGCAAGGGCTGCTGCCTGTTCGGCGGGAAGTTTGGCGGGTTCTGCGGCAAAAAGGCGGGCTGCCATGGCGGGTGCATGGGCGGCGGCTGCCATGGCGGCGCCGGTTGCTATGGCGGCGCCGGCTGCCACGGCGGGGTCGCGCCGGCCCCGGTGGCAGTGACGCCGCCCCCGGCCCCGATGCCCCCGCCGCCTCCGCCCCCACCGCCGGTCGTTCAGCCGGCTCCGGTCGCGGTGGCGCCGGCCCCGGTCTGCTGCGAGGCCCCGGCCCCCTCGTACGGCAAGGGCAAGTGCTGCTTCTTCGGCAAGAAGAACCGCGGGTGCGACTACGCCGCCCCGGCCCCGGGGTGCGGCACGGTCGTGATCCCGCCGCCGCCCGGCACCGAGGTTCCCCCCTCGACGCCGCCGTCCACCACGCCGGTTGACCCGAAGAAGGAGATGCCGAAGACCGAGGTCAAGCCGAAGGTTGGCTAAGCGATCGACAAGATTGACTGGCACGGCGGGCCGGGGACAACCGGCCCGCCGTCGTTTTTGAGTACTCCAATCCGGGTTGTGGGGCCGCAGGG
>DATFWZ010000585.1:0-7743 GCA_035258765.1 Gemmataceae bacterium | reverse complement strand
TGCCGGCGGCCCTGGGCCCTCCCGTCCGCCCCCTTGGGCCGGCGCTTGGACCAGCACTCCACGCCGGCCAGTCCGACCACCGCCGTGCCGACCTGCCACACGGCGGCCGCCTTTTTCTCGCCTTCGGTAACGGCAATGGCGCGACCTGGGTCTAGGATCGCGGTGCCGGCCCCGGCCGGGAAATAGGCCCGGATCGCTACCCGCGCGGGCGACAAGTACTTGGCCGGCTTGCCGTCTTCTTTCTTCCCGGGCGGGGCATTATCCGGCTTCGCCCGGACGTACCCGACCACTTGTCGGCCGTCGAGGTCGAAGTACGGCAGGAGCAGGCACGGCCCGAGCCTGCTTGCGTCGCGCCGCTTCAACAAGGCGTTGAGGGCCTTCGGGTCGTGAAGCGTTCGAAACTCGCCCTGGACGATCGTCTCCCACGACAGTCCGCTGGCCCGGAGGTCGGCAATGTGCTTCTCGCTGAGCCGCGCCCGGGCGACGGCTTCGGGGCCACTTCCCTCACGCCCCCCAACGGGTATACCGGCATCGGACATGACGTCTGTCTCTCCAGGCCCCGCCGGTGCCCTTCGTGTGCTAGCGGGGCCGCCGTTTTTGAACGCCGCACCTCGGCCGCCGACAACTCGGCGGACCTGCTACAGCCCGCGGGCTTCGAGCTGTCGCGATGCCCGCTCGCTGGCCCGTTTCCGCTTTGCCGGCGTTCGCGGGGCGCGCGGCGCCGGCTCGACCGCGATCCCGGCCTGGGACCCGGGTTGCTGGGCGAGGATGAACCTCCGGACGGCGGGCTCGGACGTGACGTAGCGGTTGACGACGCGCAGGGCTTCCAGGTGGACCCGCCGGCCGTCAACCGTGCGGACGCCCTCCTTGAACCAGCGCCACACGCAGCTCCCGGACACGGGTCGGCCGCGGCGGGCCGGGGGAAAGAGCCGTGCGGCTTGGGACAGGCTAATCCACGGCTCGCGGACCAGCGGGGATTCGGACTCGTTCGTCATGGGTGGTCGGCCCTCGTAGCGACTCGACCCTGTCGATACGAAGACCGTACCCATCTACGGATCAGCAGTCATTGAAGTGAAGTGAAGTGTTTTGAAGTGCTTCAAGTACTCACCTCGTCGCCGGGTGGGATTCTGCGTCGTTGGGCGAACGATCTTGCGATGTGTATGAGCCCCTGGATACTGCTCACGTTCTCCCAACCACGCCTACTCGCCTCCGAGTTGAAGCGGTTAAGGCAGACCTTGTAGGACTTCGTCCCGCGGTTCCGTAACAGCCGGTGGGCGAAGCGACCGCGGGGATCGCGGTGATTGCGGGCCGGGCGATCCTCGCGGCCGCGTGACATCGCGGTCGGCAGGACCCGTGCGTGGGATAGATACCTCGGTAACCGGATGCGGGCGGCGGCGAACTCGGACCTCAATTCCTCTCCCAACTCGACCAACTCGGACGGGGACGCCCGGTCAAGGACAGACTTGGCCAGTGGGCGGGCACGAATGGTTCTGAGTTCCCGCCTGACCGCTACGCTCCGAGCGATGTCTCCGGCCAATGTGCCGTAATCGTCACCCAAAAAAGGCGGCTTCGGCGGCTCAATCCGGTCGAACCCGCACCCGTAAGCCAAAACGCGCTGATCGAAGTCCCAAGGCGTCCGTGTGTACAGGTCGGACCAGTCCAGGGAATCTATCCGCGGCCTAGCCGCTTTGCAGTCCCGGTTCCATTCGATGTCTTCTAACACTTCACAGAGGTTCCACGTCTGGAACGGATCGTCGTCCCCGCAGTTCAAATCGTCCGCGAAGTGGTTGACAGCACGGACCGCAGAGGCGAACGGCCGGCGACAGCACCGAGTAGTTCCCGCCCGAGCGCCAGTGACGACGTCCATCAGCCAATCCTCGATCGACGGGTCGGTAGTAGGCTCCGGCATGTGCAGTAACAGCGCCAGGTGGACGGCGAGAAACGCGGACCTCGGGGTGATCCTCTTCGGAAGTTCTGGCGGGCCGCCGTCGCTGCGGCCGAACGTCAGCTCCCAGGGACACCCACGCAGGAAGGCCTCTGCCTGGCGGCTCCGATCGTAAAGAGCCGCGAGCTGTCCTGCCATTCCCACTTCAAATTCGTGGAGCATTTCGGCCAGGCGCGCTGCTCCCACCTTTCGCCGGGTCGGCCCTTGTGTAATCGACCTGACATTCATGGGTGTACCTCGGTAGGTTGTTGCTTAATTCGGTCGCTTAAGATCTGCATAGCTCATCCTTCCGGTGCTTTCCGGGTGCTTCAACGTCCGTTGGTCACCCGATCCTTGCCGCTATCCGTTTCCCCCGGTCACGATTCGCCTCCGCGTAAACTTGGGTCACGTCCGCCCGCGTGTGACCGAGCAGGACCTGGGCCGCCTCCAACCCGAACTCCTTTCGCACCTCGGTCCCGTAGGTGTGTCGGAGTCGGTACGGATACCAGACAGGTACGCTGGCTTTCCTACAGGCCCGAGCGACCGCGTACCCGTAGCTCTCGATGGAGTAGCAGTCGGCCGGCTGCCGCTTCGGCTTGGCCTTCCGCGTCTGACGCCGTTGCCGACTGAGGTAGTATTTCGTGACCCGCTTCTCGACCCGTTCCCTTTGAAGGGCTTGAACCGCTTCGCGGGGCGAGAAGATGGGAGCCTGGATGTCGGACTTCTCGAACCGCCCGAGGATCTCCTGCCCCCTCGGACCAATGAGTACCTCGCGCGGCCGGCCCCGGTATGCGGTCTTGTGGCGACCGGGCCGGTACACCCACACCTCGCCGGATTGATCGATGTCTCCCCACCGAATGCGGCACACCTCGCCCGGCCGCATCCCGGTGAGGCGCTGGAGTTCGATCATCGCCCGGACCTGCGGGCGCAGGAAGGGAAGGACTCGATCGATGTGCTCGGCCGGTACGGGCTGAACTGCGGGTCGATCCTTGGCTGCCGTCCGGCCTTGTTTGAGCCCCTCGACTGCCTGGAGAGCTTGGTAGGCTGCCGCTGGTACCAGTTCCTCGGCGACCGCCCACTTGAACATGCGCTTGATCCGCCCGACTCGTTGGTTGATGAACCGCCGCGACAGTTCCGCGTTCACCCAACGCTGACGGACAGCTTTTAGCGCCAACGGCCCGAATTTGCCCGCCGGCGTGTGGCCGTACAGTTCCCGTAGCGGCTTGAGGGCGTACCGGAAGTTTTCCACCTCGGTGGTCGGAGTTCCGTCGGGGTGTCGGTAGTGCTCCTCGACGTGGCCCCAAAAGCGGAGCAGAAGCTCGTTCACGGTAATGTCGGCCAGGGCCGGGCCAGGTAGCGCGTGATGGCTGACCTGCCATTCGCCGATGACGCGAGCGTACTCGGCCTTCGACTCGGGCGACCCGTAAGGCCCCAGGAGTACGTCCCGGCGCCGACCCATTGGGTCGTTTAGCGTGACCACAGCTTGGCCGGACTGCTTGTGTCGGCGGTAGGAGGGGAAAGTCGACTTGCGGGCCATGCGGAGCGTCCCCGCGCGGAATCTTCCGCGCATCTCAGGGCTTCGCGCCGCACTCCCGACCGCCGAGAGGTAACCTAAGTCGTGTTGGCAGGTCTGCTTCCTACAGTGGGCAGAGCCGGGATTGAACCGGCGACCTAGCGATTTTCAGTCGCTCGCTCTACCAGCTGAGCTATCTGCCCGACGACTACTTCTTACGCCCGCCCCAGAGACCCGTCAACCGCCGTCAACTCCGCCCGCCTTCAGCGCTTGAACACCAGGATCGCCAAGAGATCGATCGCGAAGAAGACCACGATCACGATCTCTAGCCATAGCATCCGCCGCTCCCCCACCTCGGCCCGCACCACGCTGTACAGGTCGTTCAGCCGGTCCAGCCGCTCCTCCACGCTCGTCCGCCACTGGCCCAGGTGGAACCGCTCCCGGGCACTCAGGTACACCCGGGCCAGGTACCAGTCGCCCAGGAACTTCGTGATGTGCGTCACCTCGTCCGACAACCGGGCCACGTCCACGCTCAGCCCGCGGATCTGCCGCAACAAGGCGCTCGGCCCTCCAATCAGGATCCCCGGGCGCTTCTCCGTCAGCGCGTACGCGGTCGTCAGGTGACGGTCGAGCGTCACGTCCATCACCCGGAACTCCTCCAACTGCAGGTTGGCCAGCTCGAGCACGAACAGGACGTCGTCGTAGTACCCGCTCAGGTCCACGACGAGCGCCGCGTCCCAGTCCACGACGACCAGGTCGGTCCGCTCGAACGACTGCTGGTGCCGGAGGACCTCGGACACTTGGGCCGGGGCGAGCCGGTCCGGGTCGAAGTCGGAGAGGAGCCCGGCGACCGCGGCGGGCTGGCCCGCGAGCCACGCGGGGACGTCTCGCGGGCCGCCCAGGTCGGCCAGGCAGAAGACGGTGTACGCCTCCGGGTCGGTGACCGGGGCCGGCTTTAGGATCGTCGGCCCGAGGTCCTCGACCACCTGCCGGCATACCTCGTGGGCGGCCGCGGCCAGGTCGCGGCCGTCGGCGAGGGTGGGCCGGTGAAACGGAACCAGTTCGGCGAGCGCGTCGGCCGCGACGGGCACCCGGAAGAGGACGCTCACGACCCCGACGTCGTAGACGCGGACCTGCGTCCGCGCCGGGCGGCCGGCGATGGCGCATGCGGGCTCCGGTTCGACGGCCAGCGGCTGGTGAAACGTCACGGCCCGCGGGGACGTGTGGTCGCGGCGGACGTCGAGGGGCTCGGCCTTCCGGCCGAGGACGCGATCGACTTTCGCGGGGACGATCTCGTTGCCGACGTCGAACGCGTAGAGGAAGACGACTTCGCCGGTCATAGGTTGGCGCTCCCGCGATCGTCCTGACCCGCTCCTGACCGGGGCCTCCTCGCGGATGGCGCCCGGCAAGAGTACTGCCACCGGGGTAACAGTTCTGCCAAACGGCTGTGCACTGGTCTGGTGGACTTGCCGGCCCCGCCCCGGGGGTGTCGCGGTTCGTCAAATCCGTAACTCCCGATGAATTCCTGCCTTACGAGGTGAAATGTAAAATCTTGGCCTCCCCGGAACAGCGCTTGCGTCAGGGGGAGGTCCGTCGGGGGATGAGCCGGAATCGGGCCTCGCGGTGGCCGGTGATCCCCCTGCTCCGGATCAGATTGGGAGTGCAACCGTGTGTCAAGTTTCCGGTCGTCGCCACGCTACTGACTGTATACCGACTGTGGCGGCGCGGTAACAGCTGTACAAAGCTACGAAGGTTGTTGCGGCGGTAGAGGTTGGGGCGGCTCGGGTACTTGTCTGAATTTTGGCGACAGGGGTACAATGTGTTTGGATGTGCCGATAATTTCATACCGGGCCAAAATCTTCCTAAATGCCAATTCCCACCCACATTGGTGCGAGGGAATCGCCGGAAATCTTGAAAAAAACTGTCCGGTGTTAAGCACTTCCGCCTATTAAGAGGACGGGCAAACACTCCCGGATAACGCTCAAGAGGTGATGTTGACCGTTCCGAAGGACTAGGATATGGTTCCCTGATTACTCTCCCGCCTGTGACTCGCCTTCCCTAGACTCGGCCCCCCCGATTCCAAGGCTGTCCGGCTATGTTCACTCTGCGGTCGTCCCGCCGAGGGACGACATGCGACGGCACGTCCCGTCGCGACTTTTTGCGTGTCGGTGCGCTCGGGCTCGGTGGTCTTTCCCTCCCCCACCTGCTTCAAGCCCGCGAGGGCGCTGTCCCTACCTCCAAGTCCAAGACGACTTCCGTCGTCTGGGTCTGGCTGGCCGGGGGCCCGTCGCAAATCGAGACGTTTGACCCCAAGCCCAACGCCCCGGAAGAGTTTCGCTCGGCCACTGGGACCGTCCGGACGAAACTGCCCGGCGTCGAGATCGGCGGCACGTTTCCGAAGCTGGCCGCGATGGCCAACAAGCTCGCAATCGTCCGGTCCTTCTCGCACTCCGACTCCGGGCACGGCGGCGGCACCCACTGGGTCATGACCGGGCACGACAACCCGGCCGTGGACAACGGCTCCGCCCCGGACCGGCCCGGGATCGGAGCGGTGCTGTCGCGATTCCGCGGGGCTACCGGCGCCAACGGCCTGCCGACTTACGTCCGCTGTCGCGACATCCTGGCCGACGGCCCGGCCTGGCTCGGGCGCACCTTCGCTCCGTTCGACGCCGGGGGCAAGGCCCGGGACAACATGGCCCTCCGCGACGGCATGGACCACCTCGACGACCGCCGCGGGCTGCTCAAGGCCTTTGACACCGCCCGCCGCGACGTGGATCAGACCGGCCTCATGCACGGCATGGACGGCTTCACCGCGCAGGCGTTCGACCTCGTGCTCGGCAAGGCCAAGGCCGCCTTCGACGTGGCGTCGGAGCCGCAGAAGATCCGCGACCGGTACGGAAAGGGACTCGGCGAGCAGTTGTTGTTGGCCCGGCGCCTCTGCGAGGCTGGCACCGGGTTCGTCACCGTCGGCTACGGCGGATGGGACCACCACGGGTCGCTCGCGGAGGGGTTCCGGAAGCAGGGCCCCATCGTGGACCACGCCCTGTCGGCGTTCCTGGAAGACGTGGCGGCCCGCGGGCTCGATGACGACATCCTGCTGGTCGTCACCGGGGAGTTCGGGCGGACCCCGAAGCTCAATCAGGACGGCGGCCGCGACCACTGGGCCCAGCTCTCGACCCTGGCCCTCGCGGGCGGCGGCTTGAAGGTGGGACAGGTGGTCGGCGAGTCAACGGCCCGGGCGGAGGCGCCGAAGTCGCGGCCGGTGAGCCCGCAGGACCTGATGGCGACGGTGTTCCACGTGTTGGGGATGCCGCTCGACTTGCACTACACCGACCCGGCCGGCCGCCCGATGCCGATGATCGAGGGCGGCAAGGCAATCGCGGAATTGCTCTAATCACCGGCGACCTGAGGCGGCGTCCGTCGCCCGGCTCTGTCTTTACTCCGAAGGGGTAGTATCTCGCAGCCGGGGGTACGAGGCGCAGCCTCGTGCCCCCGGTACCAAGCACCATCAAAGAATATTGCCGAACCCCAACGGGGTTCTATCACGTCGCTCCCAGAGGCGCGTGATAGAACCCCGTTGGGGTTCTTTTGGTATTTGACTTGCGCTTGGCTACCGGGGGTTCGACGCTGCGCGTCGAACCCCCGACTATGAGATGCAACCCCTTCGGGGTAAAGTCACGATCGGGCGGCTCACTCTGCTCCGCTCGCCGCTCTCAAGCGCCTCACAATACCCAGTCCCGCCAATCCGATCCCCGCGAGAACCCACGTCGCCGGTTCCGGTACGCCTGGTGGTACTTGACCACCGCCTTCAACCGACGGTCCTCCGGAGGTCGGCACCGGTGTATCGACCGGATCGACCGGCCCGCGGACCGGGGGCGGAGTTTCCACCGGGCCGGTAACCGGGGTCGGGCCACCAACTTTGTCCGGCGCCGGGTCGAGCGTCCCCCACAAGTACCCGGTCGAGGTCGGCTCGCCGACGACGCCGATCAGCCGGTCGCCGAACGTGGGATCCCAGGTGGTGCTGTTGGTCAGTCCCGCAAAGCCGAGCGTATATTTCTTCCCGCCCACTGTCGCGGTCGCGTGGGCGGTGCGGTCGAAAATGACGTCCAGTTCCCGGTACCCGGGCTCGCTGAACTCCTCGATGGACACTCGGGGGCTGAACACCGCGGCGCCCGCGACGCCGGTGGTTGTGGTGTCCAAGCCGACGCGGAAGGTGAGCTGCGACGGTTGCAGCCCACCCGCGGTGAAGTCCACGCGGCCGAGCTGGAACGGCTGGGGCCCGGCCGAGAATGGGCCGGCGGCCGTG
>DATFWZ010000584.1:0-8732 GCA_035258765.1 Gemmataceae bacterium | reverse complement strand
GCCCGCCGGTTCCCATTGAACGGCAATCTCGGCTACGGGTTATATGCCGGCCGACTTGACGACCGCCCGACCCTCGTGTGCGGCGGCCGGCAGCCGGTCCTCTGCGTGTTCGACACTGACGGCTGGCTCGCCGACGAGAAGACGCTGGACCTGTCGGATCAACTCGACCCGGCCCAGCCCGGTTCAGTGCGCGGCTACGACGAGACGGAGCTGCTGGCCCTTGTCGGCCGGGAGTACGGCTTCGAGCCGGGGCCAATCTTCGTCCGCGAGTTCGCCGCGGAGTCTATCGACCTGAGCGTATACCTCTGGGGGAAATACGAGGATGTCGTCGAGGACCCGGACGCCCGGTCGGACGGCGAGGAGCACGAGGAGGCGTGCGCATCCCTGGACGGGTATTGGCGGACCGGCGGCAACTTCGTCATCCTGTCCGGGAACGACTTCTGGGCCGGGCCGGACGGGAAGATCCACTCTTCGTAGTTGCCAAAAGAACTCTCCGGGAGAGTCCTGAAACCCGGCCGGCCGCGGGGCAGTATATCGGGAGACGGCACATCGACCGAACCACTCCGGAGCGGCCCCATGACCCCGGTCGCGGCCTCCCTCCTCCTGACGCTGTCCGCACCCGCGGCCCCGGCGCTTAGGGGCGAGAAAATCCCCCCGGCGTTGATCGACCTCGTCCCGGCCGACACCGCCGGCGTCCTGGTAATCGACGTCCCGCGACTGACGAAAACGACCATCGGCCGAGCCGGCCTGCGGGAGATCGAGCGGCGGCTTTCGACGCAGACCGTCAAGCTCGACGGGCTCCTGAAAGACATCGACGTGCTGCTCATCGCCCAGTTCGCGATTGTCGAATTCGCGGGGGACTTCTGCTTCCTGGCCCATGTCCGCGACGGGTCAAAGCTGCCAGAGGAGCTGCTCGACTACGCCGAGCGCAAAGGTGAGGATCCGGTGCGAAGGAGAATCGGCAAATACGACGTGTACAAGGTCCGCGACCAGGATCTGTGGTTCGCCTTTCCGGACAAGCGGACCGTGATGGCCGTGCTCCCGACCGGGAACGCCGAGGAAACGCTGGAGGAGGCGTTTGGCAACCGGGAGGTCCGCGGCCCGGGGCGGGAGATCCGCAAGTGGCTCGAGCAGGACCGCCCGCCGGACCAACCGATCCGCGTCTTCGGGGCGCACAAGAGCAAACTGGGCCATTCGCTGGGAATGGCCACAATGCCGTTCGGCGAGGGGATGGACCGCTTCAAGGAACTGGGCGACCAGTTGCTGTCCTACCGCGGGTGGGTGTCGATCGGGGAGGCGATCCTCGGCGAGCTCCGCGTCACTTGCAAGGACCAGGCCACGGCCGGTCGGGTCGTCACCGATCTCAGGTCGGGTGCCGCGTCCGCCGACCCCGACTTCGCCCGCGACTGCCATTTCTTCCGCGAGCGCGAGGAGGCCGTCGCCTCGTTCCGGATCAGTCCAGACCTCTGGGACCTGCTGCGCTCGAAGTGGAAGGACTGACCGGAAGAAACGGAACTCACTGGCGTCGTCGTCAAGCAACGGCGAAAATGGGCGGTTAGGGTTTCAGTCCCGTGGCTCCTCCGGGTTGATCACATGACGCCCGTCGCAGCTTCCCTGCTTCTTTCATTGGTCCTCCCGACTGCCCCGGCGCCGAAGGCCGAGAAGGGCCTCCCGAAGGACCTGATTGACCTCATCCCGGAAGACACGGCCGGCGTGCTCGTCATCGACGTCCCGCGGGTGGCCAAGAGTGAGATCGGCGACGTTTTCCTGAAAGCCCTGGCCGCCGACCAGAAGGGCGGAGACGAACCGGTCAAGATCGCCGACTTCGCCCGCGACGTCGAACTGGTGCTGATCTCGCAGTTCCTGATCGACAAGGGGGTCGGGGACTTTTGCATCCTCATGCGCCTGCGCGAGGGGTCGGCGATCCCGAAGGCGCTCATGGCCGAGGCGACGAAGAAGAAGGGAAAGGATGCCGCGCCGGAGAACATCGGCAAGCGGGCGGTCTATTCCCTCGGGGGCGACGCGTCGTCGTTCGCGCAAATCGACGATCGGACGGTGATGATGGTCCTGGCCCTCGGGGAGGGTAAACAGATCCAGGAGACTCGGGCCGCCGCCTTCGGCGAGCGCGACAAGCCCGGCCCCCGACCGGCCCTGCGAAAGATGTTGGAAGATCGACCGGCCCCCGATCAGCCCGTCCGGGTCTTCGGGCACCACCCGACTAAGATGGGGCACTCGGCCAGTGTGGTTCTCGCCGCGTTCGGGAGCAAGTTGGAGGCGTTCCAAACGATCGGCGAGAAGCTCGTCTCGTACCGGGGCGGGATCAAGCTCGGGGCCGCGGCCGAGATCGAGCTGCAGTTCACGACCAAGGACGCGGCGACCGCGGCCGACTTCCTGAAGGTCTACGAGGGCCTCGACCGAAGGGACGACTCGCTCGTGGACGAGCTCCACCGCGGCAGTAGAGCCGTCCGGGACGGGGACGACGTCGTCATTACCGCGCGCGTGACCCGGGCTATGATCGACGCGTTGTCGTCGAAGAAGCCGAATAAGTGAGCCGGGGGCCGGGCCTCATTTCTTGATCGGCTCGTGCTTGTCCGTCCGATTCACGGAAACGTCGAACTCGAGCCCGTAGTCCATCCCGTCCTGGCTGCCCTTGGCCTTGCCGGCGAACTTCAAATCCCCTGTCATGTTGCCCGCCTCAGCCGACCCGTCGATGCACACGTCGAGCGTCAGCTTGAGTTGGAGCTTCGACCCGGCCTCGCACTTGAACTCGGTCCCCGGCAACGCCACGAGCGGCGCGGTCAGGTCGATCTCCAGCACGCCGAACTGTTGGTCGCCCTTCGTGTACGCCTTGGCCAGCTTCCCGGTTCCCTTGGCCTTGTCGAGGTCGAACGCCTTGACCTCGTCTTCGCCGCTGAGCTCCTTGAGGAACTCCTTCACGTTGACGTCCCACGTGTCGCCGACCGCCACCGGCTTCTTCGGCAACACCTTCTCCTCGACGTCGTCCGTGTCCGACTTCTTGCCCGAGAACTCCTTGGTCAGGAGGCCGGCGGACTTGCCCTTCAAGACCTTGCCGCCGTCCGCGGTGAACGAATAGCCGTCGCCGGCCTTCTCGATTGTGACTGCCGTACCGCTGTACTCGAAAACCTCGGCCTTCCCGTCGATTGTGACCGACGCCTTCTCGTACGTCCGCTTGAGCTTGGTCGCCCGCTTGCTGGGCTCCTTCTCCAGGATCTCCTCGCGGAATTTGGCGACCTCCAGCATTCGCTGGTTCTTCTTTTCGACTACCTTTCCGTCCGCGCCGCTGACGATCATGGCGTTGGTCGTCTGCTCCTCGTAGGCGACTGTGACGGCGTCACCCTTCTGCCGCTTTTTCAACTTGATGTCGAACTTCTCCTGGGCGGCGAGGAGCCCGGGGGCGAGCAGGACCCAGGCCACGGCGGTCGTGCGGATCATGTGCGATTCCTTTAGGGGGTTCCTACTTCGAGGCCGGCTCGGTCGAGCCGCGGCGGATCGAGCGGAGATCGAACTCGATGGTCGTCCCGGACGGCTTCCCGCCCTCCAGCACGTCCGCCGTCCCGGTCAACTCGACCACGACGGTGCCCGTGTCCGTGTCGACCGTCCCGTCGATACAGGTATCAACTGTGAGCCGCTGCGTCATCTTCGCACCCGCCCGGCACGGGTGTGCCCCCTCGAACCGCCGGAGCGGGACCTCGATCCGGATGTCGAGCACGCCGAACTGCCGGCCGTCCTTCTTGTACGCCTTTGTCAGCTTTCCGGTCGCATTGGCCTTGTCCAGGTCGAAGGTACGGGGCGCGTCCTCGTCGCGGGCGAACAGGGCCGCGACCCGCTTCGGGCCGATGTCCCACTCCTCGCCTACGGCGACCGCGTTCCCGGGCAGGATCGCGGCGTCGAACTCCTCGTCCGACGGCAGGTGGTCCCCGAACGCCTCGGGCAGGTCGCCGGCCTCGTCACCCTTGAGTTCCTTGCCGTCGTCGATGGTGAACCGGTACCCGCGCTCGGCCCGCTCGATCAGAACGAGCTGGCCGTCGTACGGGAGCTTGTGGGCGTCGTCGCCGACCGTCCGGGTCGCTTCCGTGTACGTCCGCTTCACCCGCGTCGGCCGCTTGCCGGCGGCCTTCTCGATGACCTCCTGCCGGAACTTGCACGCGTCAACGATCGTCTCCTCGGTCTTGTCGAGCACCTTGCCGTCGGCCCCGCGGACTGTGATCGTGACCTCCCGCGTGTCCTCGCAGGTACAGACGCACACGTCCCCGCGGGCGGGGTGCTTCAGCCGAATCTCAAATTTATCGGCCGCCACGAGCGGGGCGGCGACGAAAAGCGCGCAGGCGAGCACCAGCCGGGCACGAGCCATCGGCTATCTCCGAGTCAGGGGGTTGGGCGGAGGACGAGTGCGAGCTTGGGAATAATGCGTTCGACTGTGTGTCGTGTCAAGTCGGGGTCAGTGGTCGTGGACGGGAAATGGGCAAGCCGGGAGGGGGGAATCAATCTGGACGGGAATTATTCGCGGAACGGCGCCTCGTTGAGCATTGCTTTCAGGCGCGCCGCGAACTCGGCCGGGAGCGGCTCGTCCGGCAGGTGCCGGGTGACGCGGATCGTCTCGTGGTACGTGTGCATGTAGATGGCGCACGGCACGCAGCCGCAAAGGTGCCGCTGGAGGAGGCTCTGTTCGTCCGCGGACAGGGTCCCGTCGACGAAATCGACCAGGAGTTCCGTCACCTTGCGGCAGGTCATATTCATGTCAGGAGCTCCTCGAAGTGCCGGGAGAGGGTATCGCGCATCATCAATCGGGCCCGGTGCAGGCGGCTCTTGACCGCGGGCACGGAGATTTCCAGCAACTCCGCGATTTCGGCATTGGGCAAGAGTTCGATGTCGGCGAGCACGAACACGTCGCGATACATTTCCGGCAACCCGGCAATGGCCTGTTCGATCAACTGTCGCTGCTCCCGGTCGAGGACGGGGGAGTCCGGGAGCTTGGGCCACGGGCGGACGAACCCGGCATGGTGGCCGTCGTCGGTGAACGCGTCGAGCGGGTCGTTCACCCGGCCCTCGTCCCGCCGGGCCCGCTTCCGGCGGGCGGCCAGGGCGGCATTCACGGTCACCCGGTGCAACCAGGTGGTGAACGCGGCGTCCCCGCGGAACGTGTCGAGTTTGCGGACCACTTGCAGGAGCACGTCCTGGGTCACATCCTCCGCGTCGGCGTCATTCCCGAGCATCCGGCGGGCAAGGTTGTACACCCTCGGGGCGTAGTCGCGGAAAACCCGGTCCGGGGTCAAGTCGCCGTCGGCGGGGTCGGCCATGCCGCGGCCTCCACAGTCGTTAGTGCCGGGCGGGCGGGGAAGGATTCAGGATTCCGGCACCGGGCAAGGCTCGGGCTGAAGGTGTAGGTTATCGGAATCGGACGGGCGATGAAAGAGGCGGGATGGGGACGGGACGGCTTGCGATCAAGGTGATTGCTGGTACAGGTCCACCTTCAGGATTTCCATGTACGAGTTCGGCTCGGCCGCCCGCTGGAAGCCGAACGCCTCATAAAGAGTGTGCGCATCTTTTGTCACCAGGACGAACCGACGCAAACCCTGGAGCGACGGGTGTGCCATGATCGTCCGCATGAGCGCCTTGGAGAGTCCGCGACCACGATGCTCTTCGAGGATGTACACGTCGCTCAGGTACGCGAAGGTGGCCGCGTCGGTGATGACGCGGGCGAACCCGACTTGCCCGGTCGCGTCGTACACGCCGAAGCACAGCGCCCCGCGAGCCGCCCGCTCGACCAGCTCGCGGGATATTCCCTCGGACCAGTACACGCGCGTGAGGAAGGCATGGATTGCGGCGAAGTCGAGTCGGGCGGGATCGGAGGAGACGAGGTAGTCACCAACTGCAGTTTCGGTGATGACGTGACGGTCCATTTAGGTCCATGGGTCAAGCGGGGATCGTATCTCCCGTAGCCGCAACCGCCCGGTTGCGGTCGCGCCCGGACCGCGACCGGGCCGGTTACGGCTACGAAACCACTAACCCCGCACCAGCTTCTTCAGCAGCGCGATCTGCCCGGCGTGATACAGCGCGTGTTGCACCTCTCCGTGGAAGTTCTCGTACGCGGATGTCGTCTTGCCGGCCACCAAGGTCGCGTCCAGCCGGTCCACCGGGAAGGACGCGACGGCGGCTTGCAGGTTCGCCTCCCGCTGCTTCAGCTCGTCAACCGTCGCCTTCCACGTCCCCTCGGTCGGGGTCGGCACCGGCGGCCAGAATTCCTCGTCCGTCATTCCCGCGGATTCGCCCCCGATCCGTCGGCGGATGACGTCCGCGGAGGCGCTCAGGTGCAAGACCAGCTCCCAGATGCTGTGGGCGCCCGCGACGGGCTTGGCCGCGGCGGTCGCGGCGTCCACGTCTTCGAGTAATTCGAGCACGGCCGGCCCGTGCCACGCACCACCGCCGTAGGCGGCTTTCATCTGCCCGACGATCCGCTCGGTCTCGGTCATGTGAGCCTCCCGGGTTACTCGGTCGGGACCGCGTCGTCACCCGCAACCTCCACCTTTATCACCTCACGAAGGAGGACCGTGGCGTAGCTCCCCGCCGGGAGCGTGAACGTGAGGCGCAGCCCTTCCGACTCCCATATTGCGGACAGGTCGTCAATGTAAATCAGATTGTGTCGCCGCGTGCCCGTCACCAGCTTCCCGAACCCGTCGAACGATGAGCGCGACAACCCGGCACCCTCGAGCACCGCGGCTTCCCGCTCTCCCGCGTCACCCCTCGCGGGGAACGTCTTTCTCCCAAACATCGGCCCGGCGGTAACGATTTCGCGGCGATCGAACCGGGCCTGTTCGGCGGGTACGTCCTCGGCCGTGAACATCCCGCCCGCGGGCCACTTCGCCATGACGTCGCCGGGCAGGACCGTACGGAACAACCCCTCGGCCATTCGCCGCGAAAGGTATTGGTTGAACAGCTGTGACTGCGCCGCGGAGAGACCCAGCTTCTTCAAAAACGGATTACGGATCTTCGTCGGTTCGCCTTTCAGCAGGCCCATGCCGAGTCGGGCTGTCTCGCAGTCGCGGCCGAAACGTTGCGGGCCGTAGAAGTTTGGTAAGCCCTGGCCATGAATCCGATTGAGGATCGGGGCTATCTCAATAGAAGGGGAGGCGTCGCGGATCAGGATGCGAAATCGGTTGCCCTTCAGGTGACCCGGTTTCAGCTTGTTCGTGTGCCGCGACACGCGCAGGACGCGGACGCCGTCGCCATCGAGTTGGGGAACGGCCGGTTCGCACGCCCCGGGGACGGAAATCCACTGGCGAGTCACCGCCCGGCGGTCCTTCAATCCCGCGGTGCCGACGTCGCCGTTCGGAATGTTCAATCGGCGGGCCACCTGTCGGACGAAATACTCGGCCCCAAGGTCGGTCTTCTCGATCCATAGATAGAGGTGGTCGCCGGCACCGGATGGTTCGTACGCCGGGATCTCTTCAACCTCGAAGTCCTGCGGGCGCACCTTGATGCGGCCGCCGACGCCCGCGAGGTCAGCGGTCAGATAGGGGGTCGGTGCAGGGTCGTCCGCCGGCATTTGGGAGAAATTGTGGAATATTGAGGGGGTCCGGTCGTCCGAATGTGTTGTAGAAGCAGATGCTCCTGTGACACGACCAGTTGACGGCAAAGGGGCCTTGACGAATCGGATAGATTTCGGTTTTTCGCGCGAACCTTGCCCGCCCCAGCGTTGTCCGAGTGCTTACACCCATCCGGGTTCGCGTCCCGGGACGGAGATTTTCTCGAAAGATCGGTTCACAAACCGAGCCGATGTTCGTTAAGATTCAGGAGTTCGGTCTCCGCCGCGTGGCGGGGCGAAATCCTGACTAAACCCCTAACCTTGGTTTGTTACGAGGCTGTAGTCACACCAACTTGTTCCGTGTTCGAACTTTGAGATAGCCCGCGTGGGTTGTCTCGCATCAATCGCCGGAGGTAGTCCGATGGCCATTCAGAATCTCAACCTCGTGCTCAAGAACCTGTGCGCGGTGAACACCGCCAAGCAGGGTCGCGACGCCGTGGCCGGGGTCCTGGGCCTGCGGATGCCGCCGGCCCTGTCCCATGGGCGACCGATGTCGCCCGGGTTCGTGGACTTCGACAATCGCTTGGCGGAACCCGTCGTCGAGACGGCCGCCAAACGGATCGGTCGATCCGCGAACCTCCCTGGCAAACCCGTCCGTTCACGCGGCTGGCAAGGGCCATTCGCGTGGGCCACGACTCGTTGGACCGGCACACCCGGGACGACGACCGTGAGCGGCCGGGCCTTATCCGACCGGTGTCAGCGGCATCACTACACGAGCGGTCACGATTACCCGTCGCACGACCGCCGCGATGTCCCGCAAAGCATCGGCAGTGGGCGAATGCAGCCCAGAATCGGATCGGCCCTCACCACGAACCGCGGAAAGTGAGGCGTTACTGGGTCTAAAGCCATCCTCGTGTTTTCGGGCTGACGAAGTCGAAAACCTCCGCCGCGGGCGGGGGGATGTCTTGAGACCGGTGACTGCTTCAAGCCAGGGAACCCAGTCGTTCCCGTGCAACCACTGAGCGGGCTGTATTAGCCCCCCGACCCGGAAGGCGTGGCCCGGTCAACTATTGACCGGAACAATCGCGCCCGCCGGATTCGCTGAGGGGAAGCCTGCTCCTGGACCAAACCGTCGCCGCCACCGCGACCGCTCGCCGATTTGCGAGCCCGAGTCGCAGGCGGGGGCGGG
>DATFWZ010000583.1:0-5365 GCA_035258765.1 Gemmataceae bacterium | reverse complement strand
GGCAGCTTGACCGGCAGTTGAAAGTCCGGGCCGAATCCGAGAAACACCTTGCAAAACTCGGCGAGGCCCTGGAGGTCGATCATCGCGATCCAGGACCGGAAGTACCGGTGAACGGTGCCCTCGATGCTGTCCTGGGTCATGCCGAGCGTTCCGAAGAACACCAGGACCATGGCCAGGGAGAACAACACCACCGTCAGTTTCAACGAGGCGAGGGTGCGCACCGCCTGATAGATGAGGCTCGGCCTGGCGCGGGGGGTCGTCTTCGGCGCCGGGCGGTCGCCGACGTAGTCGTGTTGGGCGGTCGGCGCGCTCATCGACGCGGCTCCGTGAGTGGGTCAGCAGGTCTACTTGGCAAAGGGCGGCATGCCGCCCTTGCCGCCGGGCCCGCTGACGTCGACGACGACGACCTTGCGGCCGTCCACCGTCAGCACCCGACACCTCGTCTCGATCTCGGCTTCGGTGATCGGCGTGGACCCCGCCTGGTCCACGCGCCAGCGGTTGATGTTGTCTACGAGCGGGCCGCCGAACCGGGTCACCGACAGCTCCACCGGCGTCTCGGACTTCTTCATCCGGAAGGTGGCGATTCGCTCCTTGCCCTGCGTCCCCACTTCCCGCCACCCCACCGGGAGGGTCCAGTTCGGCACGCCTTCGGCGGGGAACTTGAGCGACTGGATGAACTCGTCGAACTCGGCCGCGTGGCGCTCGACCGCCTTGGGCTTACTGTCGATCTTGAAGAAGTACCAGGTATTTTCGCCCGGGTTCCCGGCCGGGGCAATGGCCCCGAGGATGCGTCGCTTTGGCTCGTCCTCTCCGGGGGCGTCGGACACTGTGTCAGTATCCACCGGGTCCTTGGGCGCCGTGTACTTCGACACCTGCGGCGCCGGCTTGCACCCGGTCAACCCGACCAGCAACGCCAATGCCGCCACCGCCAGCCGCCCGGCGGCGTCGCGCAACGTGCCATCCATCCGCAAACGCATTCCGGGGACTCGTGGAGATCCGGCCAGGCGACGGGCCGGCGAGGAGGCGGGAGTCGTCGGTTACCCTTATGGTAAACGGCCGACGCGGCAGGTCAAGGCGGGGACCGTCGATAGGGACTTATAGGACCTATAGGACTCATGAGTCCTATAGGTCCGATCGACTTCACGCAACCAGCTTCTCAATCACCTTGCCCTCGCGGAAGAGCTGGACCGGGCGGCCGGTCGGGGTTTGCAGCTCCTGGTGCGGGTCGATGCCGAGCTGCTGGAAGATCGTCGCGGCGACGTCGTCCGGGGTGCACGGCTCGGTCGCGGGGGCCATCCCGGAGGCGTCCGTCGAGCCGTGGACGTAGCCGCGCTTGAATCCGCCGCCGGCCAGGACGATCGCCATCGACCGGGCCCAGTGGTCGCGGCCCGCGTTCTTGTTGATCTTCGGCGTCCGCCCGAACTCGCCGGCGCACATCACGATCGTGTTGGCCAACATCCCCCGGTCGTCCAGGTCCTTGATCAGGGCCGACAGGGTGGTGTCGAGGTTGGGCAGCAGGCGGGTCTTCAGGTTATTGAAGTTGCCGTTGTGGGTGTCCCAGCCGCCGGTCGAGATGGTGACAAACCGGACCCCGGCCTCGATCAGCCGCCGGGCCGCGAGCGCCCCCTGGCCGAACGGGTTCTGCCCGTACATTTCGCGGACCGAGTTCGTCTCCCTGGCCAGGTCGAACGCCTTCTTGGTCCGGTCGGACCTCAGGATGTCGAGGGCCTGCTGGTGGAACGCGTCGAGACCCTCGACGATGTTCCCCTTCTCGTCGAGCTGCTTGAACCCCTGGTCGAAGCCCTTGAGCAGCTTGTCGCGCTTCTCGAGGTCCTCGAGGGTGAACCCCTGTGGCAGCGTGATGCCGCGGACGCGCATGTTGCCGCCGCCACCCCCGCCTCCAGGCTTGCCGCCGCCGGCCGAGCCCTCGACGCCGAACGGGTTGTACGCGGCCCCGAGGTAACCGGCCCCGCCCGCGGAGCCGTTGCGCAGGTCCTGGAAAGAGACGTACGGCGGGACGCCTTTCTCGACCGACAGCAGCCGGGCGCACAGCGAGCCGAGCGACGGGTACTGGAGGGCCGCGGTCGGCTTGTTGCCGGTGGTCATGAACACGGTGCCCGGGCCGTGCGACGGGATCGTGTGGGCGAGCGACCGCACCACGCTGACCCGGTCGGCGACGTCGGCCATCTTTGGCAGGTGCTCGGAGAACTGAATCCCCTTCACCTTGGTATCGATCGACTTGAACTCACCGCGAATACCCTCCGGGGCCTCCGGCTTGTTGTCCCACATGTCGATGGTCGCCGGCCCGCCGCCGAGCCAGACGAGGATGACGCCCTTGGCCCTCGTCCCCTTGCCGGTCTCGGCGGCCCGGGCCTCGGAGCGGAGCAGGTTCGGCAGGGTCAGGCCGAGGAGGCCGGCCGAGCCGATCTGGAGGAAGTCGCGGCGGTGGAAGCCTTCGCAATCGCGTTTGACAAACATGGGACGGCCTCGGCGGGTAAACGGTCAGTGATTGAGAATGAACTCACGGGTATTCAGCAGGGCCCAGGCGACGTCGGTGAACGCGGCCTGGCGGTTGCTGGTCGCGGCCCGGTGCTCCTTGAAGGTCTCGACCTCGTCCGGCCGCGGGTAGCGGCTCATCGTCGCCAGGAATAGCTCTTCGAACGCGGCCTCGTCGGTCTTGGCCTTGTCCTTCGCCAGCCTGGCGACCCGGCCGTCGGCGGCGTTCATCTTTTGCAAGAGGCTGCCGTCGGTCATGCGGAACAGGGTCTGCGGCAGAGCCGGCTCCATCGCCCGCTCGCAGTCGCACGCGGTGGTCCGCGGCGGGCGGCCGAAGATCCGCAGGGCGTAGGCCAGGTTCGGGTTCTGCATCCGGCTCGACCCGATCTCGGTCATGCGCTTGCCGTCCAGGGCCTTCGACCCGTCGTCCTTATTGTTGTTCCCAAAGTTGTAGGTCTCGCTGGTGCCCAGCGCGTCGTTGACGATGTCCACAACGACCTCGGCCAGCATCGGCCGGACGTAGCTGCGGGCGAAGTTCACCCGGTCGAACCGGTTCGTGTCGTTCGGGACCGACGAGTTCTGGTAGGTCCGGCTCAGGAGGATGGTGCGCTCGATGTGCCGGATGTCGTACTTGTGATCCACGAAGTCCGTGGCCAGGGCGTCGAGCAGCCGGGCGTTGGTCGGCGGGTTGGCCTGGGAGAAGTCGTCCACCGCGTCAACGATGCCGACTCCGAAGTAATGGCCCCAGATGCGGTTCACGAAGGACCGGGCGAAGAGCGGGTTATCCGGGGATCGCATCCACTCGAACAGATCGGCCCGGACGTCCTTGCCCTTCTCGAACTTGAATTCCGGCCCGGCCGGGGCCTTCGGGTTGAGCGGGGCGTTCGTATCCGGATGGGTCAGGAGCGGCGGACGCTTCATGTCCTGTTGGACGAACATCTCCCGGACGGTGTTGATCTGGTTGCCACCCTTGCCCATGTTGGCCTTGGTCCGCTCGGCGTTCTCCGCGTCCAGGAGCTTCTTCATCTCGGGCGACGACGTCTGGTTCCTGGCGAACGAGACGGCGACGAACAGGTTGGCGAACGCCCGGTAGTCGGCCTGGGTCCACCGGTCGTACGGGTGCTTGTGGCACTGGGCGCACTCGAGACGGACGCCGAGGAACGCGGCCGCCGCCTTCTCGCCCCATTCGTTGGTCGGCACCGGCTGCTGCCGCCGCCAGAAGAGGTCCAGCGACTCCCGCTTCGCGTACTCCGCGGTGTCGAACTTGTCCGCAGCCGCGTCCACCTTCTTGACGTGCGCCAGCCACTCTTCCGGCTTCATCCCGTCGAGGCTGGTCGCGGTCAGCACGCCCTTCACGATCTGGTCGTAAGGCATGTTCTGTTCGATGCGGACGCGGAACCAGTCGTGCCACATCTGGCTGCGGCGGAGCTGCATGTTGGCCGGCTGCTCGAGCGCCTGGGTGTTGTTGCCGGTGATGTCCGAGAACTTCGTCGCCCAGAGGGCCGCGTGCCGGGGGTGATTCAGAAGCTCGTCGATCTTGCGGGCCCGCTTGTTCGCGGATTTGTCTGCCAGGAACGCGCGGACCTCGTCGGGTGTCGGCAGGGCGCCGGTGACATCGATGGTCACGCGGCGGAGGAACTCGGCGTCGCCCGCGAGCTCCGCGGGGACGACGTTCAGCTGCTTGAGTTTGGCGAAGACTTCGCGATCGACGTAGTTGACCGCGGGCGGGTACTTGATCTCCCCAGTCGCCTCGGTCGGGACGAGGATGCGGACCGACGCCACCTTGCCCCGATAAAGGGCGACGAACCCGGAATCCCCCGGCCGGACCGCGGTGACCTCGCCGAGCGAAGAAACGCGCGCGACCGCGTCGTCCTGGACCCGGAAGTCGCAGAAGGTGGTGATGTCCTCGGCCGAGCCGTCGGCGAACTTCGCGGTCACCTTGATCTGAGCCGTTTTCCCGGGCAGGGCGAACACGTACTCCTTCGGGCTGATCTCGATGTCGGCCAATTCGCCGCTGCCCCTGGTCCGCGGTGCCCCGTTGGCGATCCACTCGCGGAACACCTGGTACTGCCACGAGTCCCTCGAGAAGCGCGTTCCGCCCTCGTGCGGGATGAGCCCCGCGGCCTTGCGGAGGAGCAGGCTGGCGTCCGGGTCGAGGCGGTCGATCCGCCGGCCCTGGATCTCGCGGGTCAGGGCCGCGTAGTCCTTGTCCGGGTCGAAGCCGAAGAGCGACAGTCGGAACCCGTTCTTACCCTGGAACGACCCGTGGCACGACCCGTTGTTGCACCCGGATTTGCTGAACAGGCCCATGACGTGCCGCTCGAAGTCCACCTTGTCGAGCTTGGCGCCGGTGGGCAGGTCGGCGGCCCGGGCCGGGGTGGCGAGGCACAACGCGGCCAGGAAATAGGTCAGGCGAGGAATTCGGCGGGCAGGCATGCCACGGTCCTCGACGAACGGCGGCGAAGGAATCGGAGAGGTCGGCGGGGCGGGTCGCAGGCAGGGGTTATCAACTCAATGGAACCCGGAAGGCATTAAAAAGTATCGCGCCATTTCGGAGGAACGCAAGGATTTTCGGGCGAATGTTCGGGGGAATATTTGGGGACGTTTTTTGGTGTCCCCCGATGTCTCCCGATGTCTCTTTTGGTCTCCCGGAGGGTGTAAGGCTGCCAAGGCTGCCAAGATTGCCATCCTTATTCGCATACCCCCCGGTCTTTTGGTCCGGGGGGAGTGACCCTCAAGTGAGGATTGGACTGTCCGGCCGGCGCTTGCGGACGATCCCTGGTGACGTTAGCATTACCGTCCAGCTGTTCCTTTTCGAGAGATCGCCCCATGTCTCGCATCACCATCTGCGTATTGCTCCTCGCCGGTG
>DATFWZ010000582.1:0-3463 GCA_035258765.1 Gemmataceae bacterium | reverse complement strand
TGGTGAGTTCGGATACATGATCCAAACTTCGTCTTTCAGAGAATGCCAACGCGCGCGTGTCGGCAGCTTATCGAAACCGCCGTAACTCCCGATGCTGCAAGGACCTCAAGAAGCAAATTAGAGGCGGCCAATGTGCGCTATGAGGTTGGCAGTCTCTCTCATTTTTGCCGGAATCGCCCCTACTGACATTGAGAATTGGGATCGGCCGTTGATCCGCGCGTCTGCCGGCCGCTCGGTTGAGTTCCTGCGACCTGTTCTGGCCCGTTAGTCGTAAACAGACTGCGACGGAAGTCGCTCCACGCGTCGTTGCTCCCATCCAGGAGACCCGTTCATGGCCGCCACCGGCTGGCGCAAACTGATCCCGCCCGCGAGCGCCTTTCGCGGGGAGGGGAAGTATCTGATCCCTGCGTACTCCGAGTTCATGCCTCCGCCGCGGGTCGGCTGGAAGGCGTACGGGGACGGCACTCCGGACACTTCTTTGTTTGACTCGGCCGACCCATTCGGCTGGCACATCACCGAGTTCGAGGAAGAACTCGAAATGCGGCCGGGCCTCGTTCAGATCGCCCGGCAGGTACTCGGGAAGCTCGGCCGACTCCTGGACGGGAACCCGGATACTGGCCTGCCGCGCCTCCATCCAACGGAGAACCCGTACTGGCCGCCGGAACTGGCTGCCGAGCCGAAGCTGCCGCAGGAGCGGTGCCTGATTTTGTTGCCGTTGACTCTGTCGCGCAGCCAGGACGACAAGGGCCGAGTCCACTGGACGCTGTTCGGCAACAGCGAGCAGGGCCCGGGCCGCGCGTTCTGGATGGGCTTCTTCTCGGCCCCCGGCGTCGAGCGACCGGCGGACGAGGGGATCAAATTCTTCGCCCGCCTCCTGGAAACCGTCTACGGGAAAAAGGTGGCAGCCGGGGCCGACGGACTCCGCCGCGCCGGGTTCCGCATTTTGACGGACGACGAGCCGCAACTCCCGTGGTGGGAGGAGCCACTGCCGACGTGGGCCGAGCAGTTCCGCCTCAACGACCGCGGGCCGGTCGGCGACGTGCAATACCTGGTGACCTTCCGACCGTTCGGCCGGCTCCCGGCCACGGTACGGAAGGCGTATCTCGACGGGCGCCTTTGTCTTCTGCCGTTCCCAGGCAGCCTCGGCTTCTGGGGCGTCCCGGGCTTCCGGAAGTTGCAGGCGGAGTTGCCGCTCGCGCTCCAGATCCCGCTGCTCATGGCCATGACCCGGCATCAGGCGCTGAGCGGCTACCGGGTACCGCAGTGCGGGTTCCTGTACGAGCCAACGACCAAGAAGCCGCACGCCGGGTCCGACGCCCACCTGGTCAAGAACACCTTCCGGAGGACGCACCGCTGGGACAAGATCTTGCGCGACCAGGACGAGCTGGCCCTGATCGGCAAGGAACAGAAGCTGTTGCACGTCCTGTTCAGCACGATCCCCGAGGACATCGACCTGTACGACAAGCCGCTGGCCCGCAACGTCCAGATGTGTACCGAGGATTACACTCTCTTGCTCGACGGACCGACCGCAAGTCCCGATCAACTCAAGCACGCGATGCGGACCGTCCAGGCCGGCGGGCTGTTTGGCTACCGGTTCCAGTGGCCGGCCATGCGTGTTGGCAAGCACGAAGTCTACTGGCACCGGCCGCTGGTGGCGTACCGCGACGCGAAGGGCGAGGTCCAGGTTGTATTCGACGCCCCGCTCGGTTACCTGACCGCCTACGACGCGGGCACGCCGCGACCGGACAAGGCGATCGAGTTGTGGCCCCGAATCCGTCAGCGACCCCTGCCGACCGCGGCTCTGCGGCTATACCACGCCGGCAACGGCCGCGTCACTCTGCCGGTGATTCGTGCCGTGCAACAGCTCCTTGACGCAGTCCGACACAACGACGACAAGCCGTTGCCGCGGTCCTTGGCCAGGGCGGTCCTCGTGCGTAAGCCGGATGAGACGCTGGACGGCTGGCTCGACTGCTGCCCGGACGCGGGCGTCGCGGCCGGGATGCGCGAGTTGGTCGAACCCGAGTCGCGTCCTTTGCCGCGCCGCCGCGGGGCGGCCGTGCCCGACTCGCTCACCTACCGCCAGAGCGCCACGCGGGCGTTCGAGTTGACCTACTGGAAGACGATCGCCGGGCTGGCGGAGGGGACGTTCCTCAACAAGAACAACGCCGACAGTGTCCGCGACGACAACACAGAACGTGTGCTCACCTACCACGGCCGGCAGCTCGACACCCTGGGCGACTTCCTGCTCGCCTACTACGAGCGGAAGATCGCCGCGGCCCGAATGTCCAGCAAGGCGCTGGCCGGCGAAATCCCGTTCCAGTGGCGGACTGACTTCGACTACTCCTGGATGGGCGGCTGGCTGAAGAACCAGGAGACGCCGGCCGAGCGGGACATCGTGGTCGTGATCCCCGGCAAGGACCGCACGCGCGCCGTGATCATGGGTGACCACTACGACACCGCCTACATGCACGACCGGTACTACACGGAGTTGGGCGGGTGCGGCGCCCGGGTGTCCGCCTGCGGAGCCGACGACAATCACTCGGCCACGGCCGCGATGATGCTGGCCGCGCCGATCTTCCTGGACCTGAGCAAGAAGGGACAACTCGGCTGCGATGTCTGGCTGGTGCATCTGACCGGGGAGGAATTCCCGGCCGACTGCCTCGGGGCCCGAGCGCTGACCCAGCGGCTTGTGGAAGGGACGCTCAAGCTGCATTTGCCGACCGGGAAGACGCGGGACCTCTCCGGGGTGCAGGTCAAGGGTCTATACGTCTCGGACATGATCGCCCACAACAACGACCACGCCCGCGACATCTTCCAGATCTCGCCCGGCGCCGGGCGTCAGTCGTTCTGGCTGGCGGAGCAGGCACACATCGCGAACGAGATCTGGAACGAATCGGTCCCGGCGTGGAACCGGCAACCAGATCGCGCCGACCGGCCGCGGGGCCGGCGCAGCCCGCACGGGGCGGCCATTCCTGAGGTTGCCCCGTTCGTGTCCCTGAACGGTCAAGTGCGCCTCCCGGTCGACCCGAAAAGCACGATATTCAACACGGACGCGCAGGTATTTTCGGACGCCGGCGTGCCGTGCGTGCTGTTCATGGAGAACTACGACATCAACCGGACCGGGTATCACGACACGCACGACACGATGGCCCTCATCGACCTGGACTACGGGGCCGCGGTGTGCGCGATCACGATCGAATCGGTGGCCCGGGCGACGATGGACGTCGCGGACCAGTGACTCTAGGACGGTTGCACCTGACTTGAAGGGTGGGGGGAGGTTTTGCGCAACCCACCATGCCCACTTTCAAGTTGCCGGTGGTTGGACGGCCGCTACACTCGGCGGAATGTCCGACGTAACCCGCATCCTGAATGCCGCGGCGGCCGGCGATCCGAGGGCCGCGGAGGAGTTGCTACCGCTCGTTTACGACGAGCTACGAAAGCTCGCGGCCGCGCGGTTGGTCGG
>DATFWZ010000581.1:0-9955 GCA_035258765.1 Gemmataceae bacterium | reverse complement strand
CCTCCAGGCCTGCCTGTTCGCCTCCGGCAGGCCTGGAGGCCTGCCGCCACAGTTGAGCTGCAATCGACTGCTAGCCGGCAGCGAGATGGGACTTATGGGACCTATGCGACCCATAGGTCCCATTCATTTCAACACCTCCGCGATCGCCTGCTTCATCAGCTCCTCGCACCCCGGATCGACCCAGCACCAATCCGTTAGATTGCTGTCGTTCTCCGCCCACGCCTTCTCGGTCGGGATGTAGCCCGGGCCGCACTCGCCGTAGCCGGCCGTCACGACGAACCCCTTCGGCCGGGCCGCCTGGGCCATGAGCTGATACTCGACGTAAGATTCGGCCGGCAGGAGCATCAGCGCCGGGCCGCCGAAGTCAATCGCGCACGCGTCGATCGGCTCGCCCGCGGTCGCGCGCTTCCGCCAGCTCAGCCCCAGCCCGGCCAGGCACTGGCCGAACGGCTTCGGGTCTTCCTTCAACCGTTTTGTCAGCTCCTCTTCGGTGAACCCTTTTCCTGACCGGACGGGGAGTCGCAGCGGGGTGGCTCGGAACGAGCACTCGTCAATCGGCTGCCGGGTCGTGTTCTTCCAGGCCTCGCGCATCGCCTCGTGGACGCGCTTGGCGAGCGCCAGCCGGTTGTCGGGCGACCCGTCGTTGTACTTGCCGGCCGTCACGTTGCCGCTGCACCCGGAGACGTACACTTGATGCGTCTTCGGCTCCTCCGCCTGGCGCAGCTTGCGGGCCAGCCCGACGAAGTCGGCCGATACCCCGCCCTTGCCGTAAAAGCTCATCGGGTGGACGGCGTAGGCGCTCACCGCCAGCACCGGCCGCCCCTCGTCCCAGAGCGATAGGGTCTTCAGGTACGGGTCGACGAGCCCGCCGTCGGCGGCCCGGGCTTTCGGGTCGCGGGTGGCACTAGTTCGGTCAAAGCGTATTCGGCCGGACTCGTCCACGTACCGGCGATTGGACGCGACGTTCTCCACCTTCGCCTGCCCGGTCCCGACGTGGCTCAGGCGCTGGGCCTTGCCCATGGCCGCCTTGGCCGCCTTCGCCACGCGCCGCACGGTCTTCTCGTGAAACTCCGCGTCGCAAATCGCCCCTTGGCACTTAGCGTCGTCGAGGCGTTTCTGAGCGGTCAGATCGGCGACCGGCGCGTCGTGCTGGTGAAGGGCGGTGACCAGGACGCGCTCGCGCTTCGTCCCAACCGCCTCGGCGACGGCGTCGCGCCAGCGGTCGTAGGCGTCGTTGCGGATCTCGCACCAGTCCACCGCGACGACCGCAATGGGGTCAGCAGCCCCGTAGAGGACGAACCCGTGGGCAAAGAGTGGATCGATGACCTCCTTGACGGGCGCAATCCCCCCGCCCATGCACGGGTGCCCAATTGGCGGGGTGACCTCCTCCGTGAACGTGGAAACGGTGAGTTTGGGGCTGGCAGCTGGGGCGGCGTACGCGAACGACGCGGCCGCGGTGGCGGCGAGGAACTCGCGGCGGGAGGGGGCGGCCATGCCGAATGATAACGCGCCGCCGGGCCCCGTAGCCACAACTGCCTGGTAGCCACAAGCGGCCCGCTTGTGGGTGCAGGCTGCCACAACCGAGCCGATTGTGGCTACGGAGAGTTGTGGCTACGGAGAGCGCAGCCCGGCCCGCCCGCCGCTAAACTAATCCCGAGCCGCTCCCGCGTCGCAGGTGTTGTGATGGACGAGCCGCGTCCCCGCCCGCCGGGCACCCCGCCGCCTCTGCCTCCGCCGACGGACGAGGCCACCGCGGAGTGGAGCGCGGTGACGCCGAATGCCGCGGGCGCCACGCGGACCTCGTCCGGCCCGCCCCCGGCCCTGGAGCCGGAAGCGTTCGACATCCCCAACCCGTTCGGCCGGTACATGGTCATCCGACTACTCGGCCGGGGCGGGATGGGGGCCGTGTTCCTGGCCCACGACACGCAGCTCGACCGCCCGGTCGCCCTCAAGATCCCCTCGTTCGGCGACACCCTCACCCGCAGCCAGAAGGAGCGGTTCCGCCGCGAGGCCCGGGCCATCGCCGCCCTGCGGCACCCGAACATCTGCCCGGTGTTCGACGTGGACGAGGAGCAAGGGCTCCTCTACCTGACAATGGCCTACATCGACGGGCAACCGCTCTCGACGCTGATCGAGCGCGGCCCGGTGGCGCCGGAGAGGGCCGTCGGCCTGGTCCGCAAGGTCGCCCAGGGCATGCAGGCCGCGCACGTTCACGGGACCATCCACCGGGACCTGAAGCCGGCCAATATCATCCTCGACGCGACCGGCGAGCCGGTGGTCATGGACTTCGGGCTGGCCAAGCAGGCCCGCAGCGCCGACTTCACCGGCCCGCGTGACCTCTCGGAGTCCGACGCGCCTGCCAAGAGTCGTTCGACCGGGCGGGGACCCGCATCCGACCTGACGCAGTGGGGGTCGGTGCTCGGCACGCCCGCGTACATGCCCCCGGAGCAGGCTCGCGGCGACGTCGCGGCCATGGGCCCGCCCAGCGACGTGTACTCGCTCGGGGTCATCCTCTACGAACTGCTCACCGGCCGCCGGCCGTTCGCCGCGACCGAGACCGCCGAGCTGATCAACAAGATCGTCAACGAGCCGCCCCCGCGGCCGACCGACTTCTACCCGTGGCTCGACGCGGGGATCGAGGCCGCGTGTCTCAAGGCCCTGGCCAAGGACCCGGCCGACCGGTTCGCGACCATGGCCGAGTTCGAGCGGGCCCTCCAGGCTGCAGTGGAACCGGAACTCAAGATCGTGGTGCCGCCGCCCTTGCCGAAGTCGGCGGAGCGGCCTCAGCCGCTCGTGCGGGCCAAGAAGCGCCGCCATCCGCTGGCCAAGCTGGCCGGGTGCCTCGCGATCGTGCTCGTCGTGCTGGTCGTCTGCGTCGGCGCCCCGACCCTGGCGATCCGCTGGCTGATCGGCGAGGCGACGGACAAGTTCAAGGAGATCAGCCAGTCCCAGGAGCGGTCGGCGGCGGAGTGGGAGGCGATCTCGGGCTTCTGGCAGGCGCCCGCGGCCGACGCCCCGGTGGACACTTTGCTCCCGCCCACCTTCCCGGGCGGGTACATCCGCTTTCGTCACGACCAGGACGCGGCCGACGGGGAACTCGGGCTCACGCTGCCCGGCCGCCGGGGAGTGTACCGCGGCCCGGACGGGGAGGTCGAGGTTCGCGTCTACCGCTGCCCGGAGACGCAGGCGAAGGCCTTCCAGGCCCAGGTGCACGCCTTTGTCCAATCGGTGCAGAACGGTACCGCGCCGGACCGGCCGGATTCAAAGCGACAGAAAGTCAACTACACCGCGAGCAACACCGGCACCCGGACGGTGACCTACGGGTTCGCCGACTCGCGCCACCAGAATCTCGAATTCGGAAAGATCTGGTACGGCGGCGACTGGCTGTTCCTGTTCACGACCAGGACCCCGCTCCAGATCGAGTTCTTCCCGTCCAAGTACCTGATGGAGGTCGGCAAGCGGGCGACGTCGCCGCCGAAGGACATTACCAAGGAGATGCGGAAGAAGTGAAATCGTGGCGCCCGTCCGTCCCCGCGATCGACCCTCCCCTGTAAGTCGCCTCGGCCCCGGGCGAAGTACCAGGTAGTCCCGCCCCGGAGTCGCCACATGCCGTCGTACGAAGACTACCACTTCCCGAACCGCCCGCGGCGGTACCGCGAGTCCCCGGCCCCGCTGGCCGTCGCCATCCCGATCGTCCTCGTCGTGCTCGCGGCCGGCCTCGTGATCGGTTACTTCGTCTTCCGCGGCCACCCGTCGCCCACGCACGACCCGAACGCCCAGCTCCGTGAGGTCACCCCGCGCGGCGACCGCGACGCCTTCGAGAAGGAACGCATCCGCGTCTTCAAGGACATCAGCCCGTCCGTCGTCAACGTGGACACCCTGCGCATCCAGCGGGTCGGGTACCTGGGGACGACCGAGCGCATGCAAGGGACCGGGTCCGGGTTCGTCTGGGACGAGCAGGGGCGGATCGTCACCAACTTCCACGTCGTCCAGGACACCCTCCAGGTCACCGCGTCCGGGGAGGTCAGCATCAAGTCGTCGGCCCGCCTCCGGATCACGTTCGCCGACCAGACCACGTCGGAAGCCGTCCGGCTGGTCGGCGTCGCCCCGGACAACGACCTGGCCGTGCTCCAGGTGACCGACGTCCCGGCCGACAAGCTCAAGCCGATCCCGGTCGGGTCGTCGGCCGACCTGGAAGTCGGGCAGACGGTGTACGCGATCGGTAACCCGTACGGGCAGTCGCTGACGTTCACGCACGGGATCGTCAGCGCCCTCAACCGCGAAATCCAGTCGGTGACCGACCGGCCGATCACCGGCGTCATCCAGACCGACGCGTCGCTCAATCCGGGCAACTCGGGCGGGCCGCTCCTGGACCGCGAGGGCCGGCTGATCGGCGTGAACACGGCCATCACGTCCCCGAGCGGCGGGAACGTCGGGATCGGCTACGCGATCCCCGTGGACACAGTGAATCAGGTGGTGACTCAACTCATCCGCACCGGCCGGCCGGCCAAGCCGTCGCTCGGGATTGTGTTGTTGCGGGAGCGGGACACGCGGGCCCTGGGGTTCAAGCGGGGGGTGATGATCGCCGAGGTGCGGCCGAACAGCGCCGCGGACCGGGGGGGGCTCAAGGGATTCCGCGTGGACGCGGACACCGGCCGGCAGGTAAACGGGGACTTGATCCTGGCCGTGAACGGGGAGGAGGTTCAGGGGATTGAGGATTTCCAACGAATGATGAGCAAGATGAAAGTGCAGCAGACGATCACGCTAACAATCCAGCGCGAGGGCCGACAAATGGATGTGAGCGTGACGCTGGAGGGGATTTAGCGCGACGGGCCGGCGAGGCTCTGATCCTTCAATGCGGCTGATTGGTCGCGGGCTGCCGAGGGCGACATGGTGGGGTCATGATCGTAGCCGTCCCGCGGAGCGGGACGGCTGGCTCCCGGAGCGCGCCGGCTACCGCCCGAACCCACCCTTTGAGGCAGGTGGCATCGACTACAGAGGCTCACGCGTGGAGAGGGCGGAGTGTCCTATCCGAAAAGCCAGTTGTCAAGTTTTGGACCCCCCGAAAGTGCGCGGAATTCCTCAGGCCGCCACTCGGTGTGCATGTGTGGCGGCCTGAGGCGGCCTGAGGGATGTGGCCCCCGGCAAGCACTTAAGTGTTATTCGTCAGGGCGCCAGAATGTCGCAAGTGGCGGCCGGAGAACTGGCCGGTCGGACGGGGGCGCGAAATCGGAGCATTGATTCGCACCGCAAGAGTCGCGCCCCGCCTTACCACATGACCCCGGCCCGCGGCGGCGGCTTCTGGCCCCGGAGTTGGAGACCGACCTCGCCGAGAGCCGCCAATACTGCCAGCAGGTTCATCAGGACCGCCAGCCGCAGCCATGTGGTTGTGTGGACCTGGTAACTCCCGATCATCCGCCCGACATTGATTTCCCACTTCCGGATCTCTTCGGGCGTGGTTGCGTCCTGCTTCTGCTTCCAGAGAGTTTCCTCGGCCTTTTCGCGGACGGCCCGCTGGAGGCCGAATCCCGACGCCCACTGAGCCAGCAGGAACAGGATGAGAACCACGAACAGGGCGCCCAGGGCGATCGGACGGAATTGCCAGACGTCCTGAATCCCTGGCGGGAGCTTGACCTTGCCAAGTTCCACAATCGGCCCGGCCCAGGCGACGATCAGCGTGGGAAACAACAGGAGTAGGAAGGGCACCAGCCACCAGTTCATGTGGACCCGCTCGCGCAGGTCTTTTTCCTCCTGCATCGCCTTTTCCGCAACCGGATCGACGGAGAGCCCGCCGTACATGGCCTCCCACGCGTTTTGCGTGTACGCGGCGTGCCCGCCCGGGTAGCTGCCGTCCCAGTTGAAGAACGTCAGGAAGAACGCCAGCGTCACGGCTACTGGGGCCACCCAGCGCAGCCACGTCGGGTCCAGGGTGATCGACTTCAGGCGCTTGTACCCGGACAGTTCCACGTCGGCCGCGGGGAGCTGCGGCAATTCTGGCGGCACTGGCATGAGGCGCTCGCGCTCCCGCTGATAGGGAGAGCTCGGCGTGAACAACTCCGACGGCGGCGGCTCGGCCGGCGGCGGCGGAGTCATCGACAGATCGGGCGACGACGCGGTCGGGGAAAAGAGCTGGGGAGCGGCGAACTGCTGACTGCATTCCGGGCAGCGAACGGCCTTCCCGGCCTCGGAGTCCGGAACGGTGATGGCCTTCTGGCAAAACGGACAGAGGAGGCGCATGGGGGACGGGTTGCGGTTATGAGGTCGGGAGGTGGCGACGACACCGCGGTCGAGTCTCTCTCCCGAGCATAGTACGAAACCGGCCCCGGCGCAGCACCTTACAACCGACCCTGGCTCGGGATTGCCGCCCGCGCGACCCCTACCCTCCATTCCCTCGTTCGAACCCGGCCAGCACCGCGGCCAGGTCGGGCGGCACACCGGGGGCGGTCTCCAGGTGGTCGTGTGCCTCCTGGAACCGCTTGCGAAAGCTGATGTTCATGTGCCAGATCGTGTACCGCTCGTGCGAGATGGCCACTTTGCTGAACATCAGTTCCCCCCGGGCGGGGTCCACCCGTCCGTCGGTAACGACGCTAAAGCCCTTGGCCTTGAGCTGCTTTTGGTAGCTGCTAATCCACGTCGCGGTGACCGGGCCGAAGTGACCGTCGACAGCCAGGTCCCCGGGCGGCTTGTCCGCGCTCAGGTCGGTGTGCCTGAACAGCTCGCGGAGGAAGTACTGGACGAGGAGCACGTCGGTCCGCTGGTTCGGGGCCCCAAGGCCGACGGGCTGGTCGAGGTTGTAAAAGGGGATGTGCTTGTATGCCATGACGGCGATCCGTTCGAGTCGGGCTGGGCCGGCCGGCGGCGGCGACGGCACCCGAAGAATCTCCCGCGCCGGCGGGAATCGGTCACGAAAACCCGAGATGTGCGTCGGTCCCGTGATGTACCGGCGGGCCGCCCGACACCTCCCGCAGCGCTGCCGGGAGATAGGTCAACAGGTCGGTCGCGATCAGGGACGTCTGACCCATTTGCTGCGCGGCCAGGTCGCCGGCCCGGCCGTGTGCCCAGACTCCCAGCACGGCCGCGTCGAACGGATGGAACCCCTGGCCGACCAGGGCGGCGATCAATCCGGTGAGCACGTCCCCCGTCCCGCCGGTGGCCATCCCGGGGTTGCCGGTCGTGTTCCGATAGACCTCCCGGCCGTCGGTTACGATCGTCCCGTGACCTTTCAACACCAGCACGACCGAGTGCTCGGCCGCGTAGGTGACGGCCAGGTTCTCGCGGTCCGACTGCACCTCGTCCGCCGTGCGCCCGCACAGCCGGGCGAACTCGCCGGGGTGCGGGGTCAGGACCGCGGGCTCGTCCCGCTTGCGCCAGTCGTCGCGCGGCAGCCTGGCCAGCGCGTTGAGGCCGTCGGCGTCGATTACCAGCGGCTTGGCCGCCCGGGCGAACAGCGCGGCGATCAGCCGCGGCGCCGCCTCCGACTGACCGATCCCGGGGCCGACCGCGATCACGTCCGCCCACTGGCAGGCCTCAACTAGCTCGTCCACCGCGGCGGTGGCGAACCGGCCGCGCATGTCCTGGGAGAACGGAGCGGTCAAGTAGCACGGGTTGCCGGCCGCGACGATCGGCAGCACCTCGCCCGGGACGGCGACCTGCACCAGCCCGGCCCCGCCGCGCAGGGCCCCCGACCCGCACAGGACCGCGGCCCCGCTCATGCCCCGGCTGCCGGCGATGACCAGCACTCGGCCGAACGAGCCCTTGTGCGCGGCCGGGTCGCGGGCCGGGAGAGTCGGCACGGTGACGGGGTTGTTCACGGGTTCGGTCCAGGGGACAGGCGCGGGCGGGGCGGGATTGCGAGGTGATTGTACCGCGGGCCGCGCTCGAAGGCGTACGGAAAACTCACTGCCGCTTCGCCAGGGCGCTGCGGAACTGGGCCGCCAGGTCGGCCGCGGCCCGGTCGTACGCGGACCTGTCCGCCCACGCGGCTCGCGGGTCGAGCACCTGCGCCGGAACTCCCGGGCACTCGGTCGGGACGGCGACCCCGAATACCGGGTCGGTCCGGAACGGCACCCCGTCCAGCTTCCGCTCCAGCGCCGCCCGGAGCATGGCCCGGGTGTAGGTCAGGTCGATCCGGTGCCCAACGCCGAACCCGCCGCCGGTCCACCCTGTGTTGAGCAGCCACACCGGGACGTTGTGAGTTTTCAGCTTGTCCCCCAGCATGGCCGCGTACCGCCGCGCCGGGAGCGGCAGGAATGGGGCCGCGAAACAGGTACTGAACGTGGCCTCCGGGTCCGTGACCCCGACCTCCGTTCCGGCCACCTTGGCCGTGTACCCGACCAGGAAGTGCTCCATCGCCTGCTCCGGCGTCAGCCGCGCGATCGGCGGCAGGACGCCGAAGGCGTCGCAGGTCAGGAAGAAGATGGTCCGCGGATGCCAGCCGCGGCCGGACGGCTCGCAGTTCGGGATGAAGTCGATCGGGTACGCGGCCCGAGTGTTTTCCGTGTACTCCTGGCTGTCGTAGTCCGGCCGCCGGGTGGCCGGGTCGAGCGGGATGTTCTCCAGCACGCACCCGAACCGGATGGCGTTGTAGATCTGCGGCTCCTTCTCCGCCGACAAGCGGATCGTTTTCGCGTAACATCCGCCCTCGATGTTGAACACCCCGTCCTCCGACCACCCGTGCTCGTCGTCCCCGATCAGTCGCCGCTCGGGGTCGGCCGACAGGGTCGTCTTGCCGGTCCCGGAGAGGCCAAAGAAGAGGGCCACGTCGCCGCCAGCGCCGACGTTGGCCGAGCAGTGCATCGGGAACACGCCCCGGAACGGCAACAGGGCGTTCAGGATGGTGAAGATCGACTTCTTGATCTCCCCGGCGTAGTGCGTGCCCGCGACGAGAATGGTCTTCCGCTCGAAGCTCGCGGCGATCACGGCCGGGGAGTTGAGCCCCTCCTTCTTCGCGTCGAACCGCAGGTTCGGGAGGGAGAGAACGAGCCACTCCGAGTGGAACGCCTTGAGCTCGTCGGCCGACAGGCGCAGGAACAGGCACTGGGCGAACAGGGCGTGCCAGGCCTGCTCCGTGATCACGCGCAGGCTGAGCCGGTGCCGGGGGTCGGCGCACGCGGCCGCGTCGTGGACGAACAGCTCGCGGCTGCTCGCGTACTGCCGCGCCTGCCGCAACAGTCGCTCGAACGTCTCCGGGCTCATCGGCCGATTGGTCTTTCCCCAATCGACTTCCTTTTCGATGCCCGGGTCGCGGACGATGTACTTGTCGTCGGGCGAGCGGGCGGTGCGCTCGCCGGTCAAAGCGTCGAGGGCCCCGGTGTCGGCGAGCAACCCCTCCCGCCGGCGCAGGGCGTGCTCGACCAGCTCTGCCGCCGACAGGTGGGCGTGGACCGGCCCGGACGGCGCGAACCCGTGGCGCGTCAGGTCGGGGGCGCCCATGAGCAGGCCCTCGGGATGAGGTGACTGGCTGATTATACGCCCGGGCCGCGCAGGCCGCACCCGCGTTCCCCTTTGCCCCGGCCCGCCGCGGGGCGTACATTACGCGGGTCCGCCCGACACCCTCTCCCGCCACGCATGACCTCCCCGTCCGCCTCCCCCACCCGCGTCCGCTATTCGATCCTCGTCCTGCTCTGCACGCTGGCGATGATCACGTACCTCGACCGGGCCATGAACGGGAACGCCAAGAAGGACATGATGGAGTCGATCGGCCGCACCGAGGCCGACTTCTTCTGGGTCCTGACCGCGTTCCAGATCGCGTACGCCATCTTCGAGATCCCGACCGGGTGGATGGGGGACACCTACGGCCCCCGCAAGACCCTGCTTCGAATCGTCCTTTGGTGGTCCCTGTTCGTCGGGTTGACGGGGTGTACCGGCCTCGCCTGGCCCGGGAGCGAGGCGGTCCTGATCGGGTTCGGGGCGTTGATCGTGATTCAGTTTCTCTTTGGAGTCGGCGAGGCGGGGG
>DATFWZ010000580.1:0-5899 GCA_035258765.1 Gemmataceae bacterium | reverse complement strand
CCCGCCTACGTCCAACGTCCCGGCAGTCTTTTCGTACGCGCGCGATCCGAAGGATGAGCCGTACTTGAACCTCGCGATTGCCACGAGCGCCAATTACATCGTGTCCTGGGACAACGACCTTCGCGACCTGATGCGGGCCGACAACGCGGACGGTCAGGCGCTGCGCGCCCTTGCCCCCGCTCTTCAGATCGTCACTCCTCCGGAGTTTCTCGCGACTCTCCGCGATGCAGAAGCCAAACCCGCCGACCCGAGTTCAGCTCACGCCGCGTCGAACGCCTCGCCGACGGAGTGAATCGGCCGCCCTCAACAACGAGGGCCCCGGCGATCGCCGGGGCCCTCGTGATTCATCCCTCGCTTGACACTTCGGCCTCAGCCGATAATCCCCCCGATCACGCTCCCCTTCACCAGCTCCCGCGGCTGGTTCAGGTGGTTGTACACAATTGTCTCCGGGTTGATCCCGACCGAGTGGTACACGGTCGCCAAGAGGTCCGTCGGGTGGACCGGGTTTTCTAGCGGGGCGGAGCCGGTCTTGTCCGACTTGCCGTAGACGAACCCGCGTTTCACCCCCGCACCTGCCACCACCGCAGTGTAGCAGTACGGCCAGTGGTCGCGGCCGTCGTCCTGGTTGTCGTTACCGCTTGTGCTCACCCCGCGCTGCGGGCTGCGGCCGAACTCGCCCACCGCCACCACCAGCGTCTCCTTCAAGAGCCCCCGGTCGTCCAGGTCGGCGATCAGCGCGGAAAGACCCCCGTCCAGCATCGGCGAGTTCTGGTTCTTCATCCGCTGCGACAGCCCGGCGTGGACGTCCCACGAGTGGTTGTCCGAGTTGGCTACCTTCGGCCAGTTCACCTCGACCACGCGCGTCCCGGCCTCGATCAGCCGTCGCGCCAGCAGGCAACACTGGCCGAACGTGTTCTTGCCGTAGCGCTCGCGGACGCTTGCGGTTTCGCGGTTCAAATCAAAGGCATCGCGCGTCTTGCCGCTGAGCACCAGGCCGAGCGCCTTGCCGTAGTAGTCCTTCAGGTCGTACTTGGCAGTCGCTTTTTGCAGCTCGGGCATGCCCTCGGTGATCGTCTCGCGGAGGCTGGCCCGGCGGTTCAGGCGGATCTCGTTGACGTCCGGACGGAGCTGCAGGTCCTCCGTCTTGATCCGCGACATCTTCTCCATGTCCATGTCGTCGCCGGGCGGGTAGAGCGTGTACGGGTCGAACGCCTTGCCCAGGAACCCGGCCGTCCCGCCCTTGCCGACCACGTTCGACTCCTGCAGCGGTCGCGGCATCATCACGAACGGCAGCACCGGCTCGGTCGGCGGCTTCAGGCGGACGATGTTGCAACCGAAGTTCGGGAAGTCCTTCGGCGTCGGCGGCTCCAGCTGCCCGGACGGTGAGACCTTATCGGTCGTGTACCCGGTGAGCATCTGGTAGATGGCCGCGGTGTGGTTGAACAGGCCGACCGGCGTGTAGCTCATCGACCGGATCATCGTCAGCTTGTCCGTGACCGTCGCGAGCTTGGGCATGGTTTCGCAGAACTTCAGTCCGACGGTCTTGGTCTCGATGGCCTTGAAGACCGACTTGTTCTTCTCGGGCACGCCGTCCTTCGGGTCCCACAGGTCGAGGTGGCTGGGCCCGCCCTGGAGGTAGAGGAGGATGACGTTCTTGGCCTTGCCAAATCCGGGGCCGCCGCCCTCGGACGCGGTGGCGTTGTTTTTGGCCTGAGCCGGGGACCGGAAGAGGTCGGCGAGGGTGATCCCGAAGACGGCGGAGCCGCCGACGCGCATGAAGTCGCGTCTGGTGAAGCCGTCGCAGGTGTCCTTGCCGGCAAACCCGGGGATGACGAGCATGGTTCGACGCCCTCGGTGCGAGAGGAGGGGTGTGGTGGGAAAGTCGGGCAGGCGCTTGGCTAAGGGAAAGGATAGTCTGACGGCGGGGGGGATGCAACAGGTTTCTAAGGGGAACGATCGCCCCGCGCCGTTCCGTGAAGCCGCGACGCGGAGGCTTTGCGGAGCGGAGCGCGTCACCTGGACGTGTCGGGGACCTCATTTTTGCGCCCCGGGGAAGCGACGTGGCGCGCTCCGCTGCGCAAAGCCTCCGCATCGCGGCTTCACGGCTCGGATCAGTGCGGTAATGGGTCGGGAGCGGGCTGTTTTTGAGTAGCTAATTGACAAGAGCCTGGCGCCGTGCGATATTCCGGGCCGGGTGTCAGCCCCCGATGGAGACCTCAGGGGTCAGGGGAGATGGAAACGAGTCTCACCAGGGGCTGACATCCCGACTCGCGATCCGGGCCTGCCGGGCGGGGTGAGGGGGGAGGCTTCTTTGTTGCAAGGAGACCACCCTAGCTACAGTTGGAACCAGAAACTGTTCCCCCCTCATCCCGACCCGGCCGCCCGACAGTTCACTCCGGCTTCTCTGGCTTCTTCTCGGAGCGCTTCTCGCGCAGCTCCATCCTCTTCTTGATGAGATCCTGAAGTTGTTCGACGTTGAGCGGCTCAACTTTGAGTTCCTTGAGCTTTTCCAGTTCCTTGAGCTTCTCCAGTTCCTTGAGCGTGCTGAGGTCGATCTTCAGGTCCTTGAGCTTCTCAAGCTCCTTGAGGTTCTCGAGTTTCAGTTCGAGCTGGAAGTTCTTCGGATCGACCTTGAAGCTGTCGGCGCCGCCCGGGATCAGGAAGGTGTCGCCGGGCTTGACCGGCTTGGCCGCCGGGGCGGGCTTCGCCGTGTCGGCCGGCGGGGCGGTCCGGTACTCGTACCGCGTCGAACCGCCCGCCCCCTGCCCTTGCAGCAGTCGGACGATCTGGCCGATCGCCGCCTGAACTTCCGGGGTCGTGGTCACGGTCAGCGCGTCGCCGTCGGCTTTCGTCTCCATGACGGTCGCCTTGACCGATCCAAGGAGCGTGGCGAGGGCCGCGGCCTGGTCCCGGTTCAGGCGGTAGGTGGCGCGGGACAGCGTCACCGTCTGGCTCTCACCGGCAGCTCGGCCGCGGACGGTCGTGGCCCACTGCCCCGACGGACTGGCGAGCTGCACTTCCACCCGCCGCTTGTCTGGGCTGGTGACGACTTTGGGCGTCCACTGGTAGTCGTGCACCGCGGGGGGCTTCACGGGTGTTGCGGGCGTCGGAGGAGTCGGCTTCACGGCCGGCACCGCCGCCTTCGGGTCCACGATGATAATCTTGACGTCTTTCAACTCCTTCCCGTCCGGCCCGATCACCTTGTACCCGCCCTCGCCGGAGGTGATGACTTTGATCACCCCCCTGCCGCCCAGTTGAGCGGCTTCGGCGTGCAACTTGGCGTCCTTCAACTTCTCGGCCAACACGCCCTGGGCTTTGAGCAGGGCCTCGGTCGCCTTCTTCTGACCCTCGGCCGCCTTCTTGCGGGTTTCGGCTTCCTTCGCGGCCTTCAGTGCCTCGATCTTCTGCGCGAGCGCCTTGATCTGGGCCTCGAGATCCTTCACGTCCGAGTCGTCGCCGTCCGACGTCTCGATGAGGACGTCCGCCTCGACCGGCTTGCCCTGCCCCAGGGTCCAGGCCGGGATGGCCGCGACGGCCATCAGGGCCACCACCAGCTTCGCACCGAACGCGAGGCGGCACGGGCCGCAATCTCGCATGATCATGGTCAACCTCTCTTGCATGGCGCGCCTTCCCTCCCCGATAACGCCGACCGCCGGCGCGGGGCGGCGACGCGGGTTGAACGAACAGACTTCCAGCAACGCCTCCGCGTAAGCCCGGCGGTCGGCCTGCCCGGCCGCCCAGGCATCGCACGCCAACTCGGCGTCCGCCCGCATCTTCTTCCGGGCCACCCAGAACAATGGGTTCCACCAGTGAAACACCGCGGCCACCATCTCCAGCCGGCGGACCCAGTGATCGCGCCGTCGCAGGTGTGCGAGTTCGTGCGCGATCACCGCCCGCTTGCCCTCGGCCGTCAGCCGGCATTCCAACCCCGCCGGCCACAGGAGCACCGGCCGCCACAGGCACCAGATCACCGGCGAAGTGAGCCCGGTCAGCACGCGGACGTCCGGCACGCGCACGCCGAGCCGGTTCGCGACGATCGCGACCTCGGCCACGAGGTTGTCCGGGGCCGTATGCGACCGGCGCGTGAAACGGGAAAACCGGAGCGTTTCGCGGATCTGCCGCCAGCTGATCGCGGCCGCCCCGGCCAGCCAGAGGGCGAGCAGGTACGGCCGGTAGTCGAACGGCTTCGCGGGCGGCGGTTCGGAGGGCGGGATCAGGACGACTGCCGGTTCCACGCGGACATCAGTCATTTCCTGTTTGTCGGCCGGCTTCATGGCCAGCGCCGCGGCCTCCTCGGCCGTCTGCCCCGGTCGCGGGTGGACGACAACCGTGAAGATCTCCTCCTCGACGACCCAGTCGCAAGTAGGCTCCGGCGCGGCCGCCTGAGCGACGCGATCGTCGGTCACCATCGCCGCGGGGGACTCGACCGGGAGCGGCACCGACACGACCAGCCCGGTCGGCGAGACGAGCTTGAGCAGAACGATCAGCCAGAGTGCATGGCGAACGGCTGGGGCCGGGCGAAACGTCCAGATCAGGACAAGCGCGATCGCGGCGAGGGCGGCGGCGGCAAGGGCGTTGGTGAACAGCCAGTCGATCACGACTTGCCCCCCTTCTTCTTGCGGCCGGGTCGGTCGGCTTCGAGCCTGTCGAGCATTTCGCGGAGCCGGGCGATGTCTTCGGGGGTAAGCTCCGACCCCTCCACCAGGGCAAGCATGAGCGGCGACGCCGTGCCTTCGCAAAACGTGTCCGCCAGGTCGGTGAGCCGCTGTTGGAGCAGCTCGTTCCGCGACACGGCCGCCCGGTACACGTGGGCCGGCCCGCCGCGATCGACGGCGACGTAGCCCTTCGCCATGAGTCGCGTGAGCAGCGTCTGCACGGTCGTATAGGCCCACGAATGGCCCTGGTCGTTGAGGGCCGCGAGCACGCCGCGGACGGTCGCCCGGTCCAGGTCCCAGAGGACTTTGAGAACGGCCTGTTCGGTCTCGCTGATCGGCGATTGCGTGGCCACGCCGGTCCCTCCTACATGATGTCGGAGGATACTACTACACCGTGTAGTAGGGTGTCAATATGGAGTAGCGGGATTTGTTACAGAGATGGCGCCGGGTGTGCGAATGGAAGACGAGCGGGGAGTCGATTCGTAACCCCGAGTGCCGTTTCAGCCGGCTTTCAGCTCAACGATCACGCCCCCCGGCCCCGCGTTCACGACCGGCGAGCCGTGAAAGTCCTCCGTCCGCCCCGCGCACGCGTGGATGTGACCGCACACGACCAGCACCGGCTTCTTCGCCAGGATCACGTCGCGGACCGCGGTGCTGCCGAGGCTCTCGCCATTGCCGGTCACGTCCAGACAGCATTTCGGGGGCGAATGCGAAATCAGCACCCCGCCCGCCGGGAAGTCCTTGAGCAAGTCCGCCGCCTCGTCCTCGGTGAAGTCGTAGCTCCACGATCCGAACGGCGTAACTGGTACTCCGCCGCCGAGGCCAAAGAACTGGAACCCGCCGATCGTCACGCCAGTTCCGTGCAGGATTTGAACCGTGTCCCAGCCACGGCAAGCGTCGCGTAGCTCCTCGAGCGATTCGTTGTTTCCGGGAACGACAACGCTAGGGCAAGTAAGGTCGCGAAGGACGTCGATACACGCGCGGACACGGCGGCGCACCTGGCCGAAGTCCCCGGCGCCGATGGCGACGTCCGCGTTACGCCCAAGTTCGACGAGCCGCTGGGTAGCCGGGAGGTTGCAATGTAGATCGCTGAAGAGGAGGAGTTTCACAAGGCACCCGATTCTGTTGGGGACGCCCTCGAGGTGTTCTGATAGGGAACATTGCCGCCGGCGTTCCCTACGTCTCCAATCGCGACAGCCGCCGGCCGAGGTCGCTGATCTCGGCGTCGCGGCGGCCCTCGGCGG
>DATFWZ010000579.1:0-2124 GCA_035258765.1 Gemmataceae bacterium | reverse complement strand
CACGGGTCAGCCGCATCCGCCCGCCGGGCTCGAGCATCAGGTGCCGGTCCGGCGGGGCGACGTAAATGTGGCCGGGATGGAACTCCTCGCCGTCAGTGGCATGTGTAGCCAACAGGGGGCCGGCCCGACTCAACAGGCTCGGCAGCACACTTGTCCCGCCCGGCGGGAAGTGGCAGACGACGAAGAGACTCGCCGGGAGCCCGCGCGGCAGTGCACGGGCGATGTGCGTGAGGGCCTCGACGCCCCCCGCGGACGCCCCGATCACAATGATGTCCCGACCGGCCATGATTGACCAGTCCTTTCGGGGTCGGTTTTAAGGAGGTCAGAGCAAAGTTGATGCCGCCCGCCGGGCGGTCGGGCGTGAGCGGCGGGCCCTGGGGGATTTGTAGACGGGCCTGTAAGAGTTCTTGTGTCAAGCCGCTTGGGAACGGCGGTTGCTTGGTCAAATCGGCAGGCGGCCCTCGAACACGATGGCGAAGTGGTTCAGGGCCGCCTTCCACCCGACGACCGGCATCGTCCACTTCTTCGACGCCTCATGGATGGCCAGGTACACCAGTTTCAACGCCGACTCCGCGCTGGGGTACTGCTTGCGGTTCCGGGTGAACTTGCGGATCACGCTGTTGACCGACTCGATCGCGTTGGTCGTGTACATCGCCTTGCGGATGGCGGCCGGGAACTCGAACATGGCCGTAATGTCCGGCCACTTCCCCCGCCACTGCTTGACGATCGTCGGGTACTTCTCACCCCACGTCCGTTCGAACTCGTCGAGCCGGTGCTCAGCCTCCCGCACGGTCGCCGCCTGGTAGATGGTCTTGAGGTCCGCCGCCACCGGCCGGCTGTCCTTGTCCGTCGTGTACTTGAGCGCCGCCCGGACCAGGTGGACGATGCACAGTTGCACCTTGGTCCGGGGGAACGCGGCCCGGATCGCCTCGGGCAGCCCGCTGAGGCCGTCGACGCACACGACGAAGATGTCCTCCACCCCCCGGTCCTTGAGATCCGTCAGGCACGACAACCAGAACTTCGCCCCCTCGGTCTCGGCCAGCCACAGGCCCAACAGCTCCTTCTTCCCCTGGAGATTCACGCCGATCGCGACGTACATGGTGTGCCGGGACACTCGGCCGTTCTCGCCGCGCACGTGCACGACCAGGCCGTCCAGGTAGACGAACGGGTAGACCGGGTCGAGCCGCCGGGTCCGCCACTCGGCCACCTCCCGGTCCAGGTCGGCGGTGATCTCCGAGACCAACGTGGGCGACACGTCGACGCCGTAGAGCTCCTTGACCACCTCCTGGATGTCGCGGGTGGTCATCCCCTTGGCGTACAACGCCAGGATCTTCTCATCGAACCCGGCCAGCCGCCGTTGGTGCTTGCCGATGAGCTGCGGCTCGAAGCTGCCGTTGCGGTCGCGGGGCGTCTGCAGGGTGAACTCGCCCATATCGCCACTGACCGTCTTTTGGGAATGTCCGTTGCGGCGGTTCTTCCGCACGGCGGGCTCGCCGGCGGCCGCGGGCTCGGCGACGGCCGCAACCGGGTCGGCCGTTTCGGGGACCGGCCGGCGGCCGAGGTGGACGTCCATCTCGGTGTTGAGCATGCGCTCGAGGGCCGTCTTCATCATCGAGCGCATCAGGCCGTTGAGGTCGTCGAGCGTCGTGGCCTGGCCGGCCATCTCCTGCGCGAGTTGCTCGGCCCGGTCCTTGAGAATCGCATCCATGCGTCAATCTCCGTAAGGAAAGAAGGTTGGGTAATACCCGTTCCCTCACGGTGACACAAGGTTTAGGACAGGCCCAACTCGCCCCGCCGCCCCGGCTGAAATGACCACTGATCGCCATCGACCCATTGAGTTCTCTGTCCGGCAGCACTATTTCGCCTCACCCATCGCTTCGAGGATCGACCATGCCCGACGACCCGGACGACACGAATGACCTGGTAAACAACCTTCGCCCAGACGATCCCGAGACCTTCAACCGGCTGATCGCCCACACGTACGAGCGGCTGAGACTGCTCACTCGCAGCATGCTCCGGGACTTCGGTGTCGTACGCCGGTGGGAGGGGACGGACGACGTGCGTCACAGCGTCCAGTTCCGTCTCCACAAGGCCTTTTCCGAGTCCAAGTTGGAATTGAAATCG
>DATFWZ010000578.1:0-8777 GCA_035258765.1 Gemmataceae bacterium | reverse complement strand
TCGCCGGCCTGGACGCTGACGGCGGAGAACGCCGTGCGGTCGAACGTGAAGTCGACGGTGCCGTCGTTGCCGACGTCCAGCAAGAGCTGCGTCGGGGTCGGCGCCAGCACGAGCGAGTCGCTCGCGGCGTCGCCGCGGATCTGCAGCGTCCCCGCCTTCACCTGCGCGGTGTAGGCGGCATTCGCCGGATTGGCCGCGAACGTCAGTGTCGCGGCGAGGATCGCGTTGTCGTCACCCTGGTTGCCGTCGACGATGTCGTTGCCGTCGCCGCCGAACAGCGCGTCGTTGCCGTTGGAGCCCAGCAGGGTGTCGTTGCCGGTGCCGCCGTCGACCTGGAGCTTGATCAGCGCGGCGAGGTTGCCGGTGGCGCTGAAGCTGTCATCGCCGCCGTTGGCGTTGAGCGCGAGCGTCTCCGACGTGCCGATGTCGATCGAGAACGGGGCCGGGTTGAGGCGGTCGAAGCGGACGCGGGTGCCGTTGGCGGTAACGGTGAAGGTCTCGGAGCCGTTGCCGCCGTTGACCTCCACGGTGTCGGTGCCGGCCCCGCCCTCGTTCAGGTCGGTGTCGTCGCCCGGGTTCCAGATCATGCGGTCGTTACCGGCCTGGCCGAACACCTGGTCATCGCCACGGCCGCCGATCAGTACGTCGTTGCCAAAGCCGCCAAATAGGAAGTCAAAGCCCCCCTTGCCGAGCACGATGTCGTTGCCGTTCTGGCCGAAGAGCCGATCACCGCCGGACCCGCCGATGATCGTGTCGTTGCCGAAGCCGCCGAAGATGTTGGCGCTTGGCAGGGCCCCGTTGGCCTCATCCAGCTGCAGGAGGTCGTTCCCGCCCTGGCCGAAGATCTGAATCAGGGCGGTGTTGGCCACAGTCGGCGTGCCGCCGCTGATGGTGACGGCGCCGCCGTTGACGAGAATTGCCCCCGCCAGGTTGCGGCTCACGGTGATGGTGTTGTCCAGGCTGTCGCCGAAGATGCTCAGGGTGCCGGCGCCCGGGAGGAACGTGGCGGTGATGGCCGGCACGTCGCGGGCCTCGAGTGAATAAAGGGCGGGTATGAAACGGGCGGGCCGGCGAGTTGCCCGGGGCCGAATGGACCCGAGGCGTTTGCTCCAAAGCGGGCGGAACATTCAACGCTCCTCTCTTGAAGACCAACAGGGTTGGTGGAGCCCCGGGGCGGCACGCGCCGGGGGGCGGTTCGCGAGAGGAATCTGGACCGGGCGGCGGAGCGGCCAAAAAAAACGACGGGGACCGGATTGAGGAAAAGAAGGCCAATGACCAATGCCCCACCAATGACCAATGACCAAGGAATGCCAAATGTCGAATGACGAGCCGGCCCCTCGGTGTCGTCATTTGACCTCGTTCCCACTCCCTGCGTGGGAGCGCAACGGGGCGAAACTCCGTTTCGCAGCCTGGTTCGACCGGCGACGTCCATTGCGGCGCGGCTAGAGCGCACTTCGTGTTTGTGTAGCGGCCCCGCGAGAGCGGAGCCCGACGCGCCAAGCGAGGGCGACGCCGGCCGGCCCCGGCGGCAGACGGGCACCCGGCCAGCCGTTCGTGGGCTCGGCGTCGGCCTCGGTTGGCGCGTCGGGCTCCGCCTCGCCCGCTACACCTTCTTGAACTCCGCTCTTGGCCATCGAAACAGAGTTTGGCCCCTTGCGTTCCCACGCAGAGAGTGGGAACCAGAGGCTCCGAGCGAGAGGCTGGAGACGAGAGGTTGGAACAAGAGGAAAAGCCGGGAGTGCGACGCGCAAAGTCGCACGCCCGGCATTAAGATACTATCCCGGCGCGCCGGGATGCAGACACTTCACCGTTGACTCAGAACCAGGCCTTCTTTCCCTCGATGTAGACCTTTTGGAATTCCTCGTCCGATTTCGTTAGGTAGATGATCCCCTCGATGATCCCGATAATCCCCGCGACACACACGAGGTTGAGGAGGATCCGGATGATCCCGCCCGTGGTGTCGCCGAGATAGAACCGGTGAGCGCCGGCCCATCCGAGGAGAATTGCGAGGATCCCCGCCACCATCTTTTTTTGTGCGACTTCGGACTGCGCCACGATTCATCTCCCTTGGGTAATGAGTGCGTACCGAACCGGAAGAAATCGCCTCAACTGCTCTGTCAGCGGCTCCAAAGGTATCCGATGTCGCGGGTCAGAACCACTGTTTCTCGTTGACGACGTAGTCGCGGTAGAAATCCTCGTCCGACTTGGTCAGGTAGATGATGCCCTCGATGATACCGATGATCCACGAGACGCCGACGCAGGCCAAGAGGATCATGATGATCCCGGCGGTCGTGAAGCCGAGATAGAACTTGTGAATGCCGAGCGACCCGATCAGGATGGCGAGCAGGCCGGCGACCATCTTCTTGTTCGGGATGTCCTCGGGGACGCGGCTCTTCTTCCGGCGGACCGGGCGGTCGTCGTCTTCGTCCTCGTCGTCGTCGCGGGACTTCCGGCGCGGCCGGTCGTCGCCCTTATCCTCGTCGTCGTCCCGCCGGCGGGAACGGACGGGACGGTCGTCCGCGTCGACATCATCGCGCGGCCGGCGGCGGGGCCGGTCGTCTTCGTCCTCGTCATCGTCGCGGGGCCGCCGGCGCGGACGGTCGTCCCCTTCGTCGTCGCGGGGTCGGGCCCGGGCTGGTTGCTCCGACGCCTTGCCGGTGGACGGGGCCGCCGACCCGGAGCCGCCGCCCCCGAACAGCCCCTTGATGGTCTTCGCCTGGGCCCAGTCGGCCATGCCGTCTTTCCACACCAGGTCGGTCCCCTTCAGGGTGCCCGCCTCGGCAAGTTTCTTCAGCTCGGCGGCGGTGATCGGGCCCTGCCGGTCGCCGTTGACGCTGTAGTACCATTCCTGACTCACGGGAGCCCCCGCATGGATGGAGCGGCGGTCGCGGCCGCCGGGTGAAAATTGGGTGGATCACAGTCTGGCAATACGGAAAGCCCGGGCCGCGTCAACGCGTGCCCTTTTGGACGGCGGCTGGTTAGTTTGGTAGTTGGGCGGTTACGCTCAACCACCTGACCACCGAACCACCGAACCGCCTCCCCGGCGAGAAGGTCAGAACCAGTCCTTCTGCCCACGCATGTAGGTCTCGTAGAAGTCCCGGTCCGTCTTGGTCAGGTAGATGATCCCCTCGATCAGGGCCATGATGCTCGGGATCATGGGCAGGAAGAACAGGATCCCGCACGAGATGAACATGAGGATCCAGCTCACGGCCGTGATCGTGATGTAGATGGCGCCGGCCCCGTTGTACCCGAGGTAGAACTTGTGAATGCCGAGCCAGCCGAGGAAGATCGCCAGGAGACCGGCGGCCATCTTGGTGCTCTGCACATCGGACGGAATCTTGGACCCGCGGCGGCGCGGCCGGTCGTCGTAGTCGTCATCGTCGTCGCGACGCCGCCGGACCCGGGGGCGGTCGTCGTCGTCGTCCTCGTCGCGGCGGCTCCGCGACCGGTCGTCGTCGAACCGCCGGCGCGACCGGGGCCGGTCGTCGTCCTCGCCGTCGCGGTCAAACCCGCGATCGAAGCGGCGCCGGGCCCCGGACGGGCGGTCGTCCTCCTGGGCCGCGACCGGGGCCGCCTTCGGGAACAGCGTCGCGACCGTCCGGGCCTCTACCCAGTCGGGCATGCCGTCCTTCCACACCAGGTCGTCCGGCCGGAGCTTGCCGTCGGCCACCAGGCGCTTCAATTCCGCCTCGGTGACCGGCCCCTGACGGTCCTCGCCGACGCTGTAAAACCAGTCCGCGTTCACGGGTGCCCCCGGCGGAAACAAGGTGCTTAGGTGAGAGTCGGTCGGAGCGTAATTCGCCCGCCGGGACTTGTGATTTTTGGGCGTCGGGACAATGCTGTCAAGCGCCGGGGCCGCAATTTCGGAACCCATTCCCGCGAACGGGTTTCCGCGGGCCGGCGCAGTCACACCTCGACGCCGATCAGCTTCGCCGTCTGCTTGACCATAAGCCCCCGGGACCGGCGGAACATGGTGTCGCGGAGCCAGTTGCCGAACTTGCTCTCCCAGGTCAACATCTTGCCGAGTTGCCATGACCGCTTCGTGATCATCGCCGTCCGGTCCCGGCGCCGGTCCTCGTACGCCCGCAAGCCCGCGACCGGGTCGCCCAGCTCGCGCAGGGCCTTGGCCAGCACGACCGCGTCCTCGATCGCCTGGCAAGCGCCCTGGCCAAGGTTCGGCGTGGTCGGGTGGGCGGCGTCGCCGAGCAGGGTGAGGCGACCGTCGCCCCAGGTCCGTACGGGCGGTCGGTCCACGATGTCATTGCGAAGGATCGCGGACTCGTCGGTTCCCCCGATGAACGCCGGGACCGGGGAGTACCAGTCTGCGAACCGCTCGAGGAGCGATGTCTTGCGGCCGCCCGGCGGGTCGGCCCCGCCGGCCGGGACGTTGGCGGTCGCGAACCAGTACACCCGTCCGCGGCCAATCGGCAGCAAGCCAGCTTGCGAGCCACGGCCGACAAACAGGAGCGTCTTGCCGACCGGCACCGCCGGGTGGTCGATGTGGCCGACGCCGCGCCAGCCGGTGTAGCCGGCGTATCGCGGCGGACCGTCGTTGAGAAGCTGCCGGCGAATCGCGGATAGCAGGCCATCGGCCCCGATCAAGAGGTCGCCGCGTTCTTCCCGCCCGCCGGCGAACCGGGCGGTGACGCCGCCCGCGTCTTGAACGTAGCCCTCGCACGTCATCCCGAGGTGCACCACGCCGGACGGCAGGTGGGCCGCGAGGGCGGACTGCAGGTCGGCCCGGTGGATGCCGATGGTCGGCGCGCCGAGCTGGGCCGACAGGGCGCCGAGGTCCAAGGTTCCGATCGGCTTGCCGTTCCAGGTGTAGATTTCGCTGGTCGCGAGTGGGGCGGCCAGGGACTCGACGCCGGGGCCGACGCCGAGCTGGCGGAGGGCCTTGACCGCGTTGGTCCAAAGTGTGAGCCCGGCGCCGACTTCGCGGAGCTCCGGGGCGCGTTCGAAGACGCTGACTTCCAATCCCGCGCGCCGCAGGGCGATGGCCGCCGCCAGACCGCCGATCCCGCCGCCGATGACCAGGACGCGCATGCGAAGATCCTGTTTTCCCCTGATTTCCTAAATCACCGTTGATGTTTCGGCAGCATATTACCACGCGCTCGGAAACTCCGGTGTAGCTGAATTCGTGAGAATTCAGCGGCTTCGCGAGCCCGCGTGCGGAATTCGCACGAATTCAGCTGCCGCCGATTTGCGCACGCTCAATTAGGGTCAGGGGGCGAGCGTCTTTCGAGTTGGTAATTCGGCGCCCGGCTTTTTCTCAATACGTCGTGAAGCCGCGACGCGGAGGCTCTGCGGAGCGGAGCGCGAAAGCTAGACGTGTCGGGGGCCCATGGTGAGCGCCCCGGGAGAGCGACGTGACGCGCTCCGCTGCGCAGAGCCTCCGCGTCGCGGCTTCACGACGCTCCGGCGATCACATTGCCTGCCAACTTCCATGATGCCCACCCGGGTCAGGGGATCAGGTTTCAACGTCCCGCCGCCAGATGCGCAGACCTAACCCCCGGCCCCCTTCCCAAAGAGGGAAGGGGGAGATCATCCGTCACCGCTTCTTCCCCCGCTTGGCGACGTTGGTTTCCGATTCGTCGATCTGCTCCAATACGAATAGCTCCCCGTCACTATCCAGGAAGAACTCCCCCTTTTCCGGCTCGCGCAGTCGCACGAACGCGTCCGGGCCCACCTGCATGGTGTGCCCGGCGCCGAGTTCGGCCCCGGATTCCCTCAAGTAACCGAGGATATTGCTAAAGATCTCGAAGGTGCTCTCCCCCTGGTCGTGTCCTTTGGCCCGGAAGGCAAGGTCGGGAAGGCCGAACTGGTGGGCGCCGTAGGTGCGCATCCACACGCCTCGCACACCCTGCACCTCGTACTTGACGAACCCGCAGTACAGGTGCAAGAGCGGCAACGAGCGGAGCAACTCGAGCTGATCACTGTCGGCTTGCCCGGGTTCGAGTACGCCGGCCGGGAGCGATGAGTGGCCGCTCTCGTTAGTCACGACACTCGCCCCGAGCCCGGCCAGCGAACCGGCGACCGCAGCCAGGGCGACGTACTGCTCCAGGACGTCCGACTCATAGCCCCCGTACCATAGGAGCGTGTGTGCCCGGTTGGCCCGGGCCCGTTGCTTCATCTGCTGCTTGTAGTGGGCCGGGTCCACGCAAGTTTCGAGGACGGTCGCCGGGATCGGGGCGTCGAAGGCCAGGAAGCGGATGACATGCTTGCCCCAGGCGGCCAGCCCGTACGCGGCCTGGTTGTCCTTCCCGACGTCGGCCACCTCGAACGTGCCCCTGGCCATGCTCGGGTGGTAACCCCGAAGTCGGCGGGTCAAGTCCGCGGTCTCTAACTTGGGGGGTTCGTCGAACAGGATTTGCAGGGCGGCCGGGCTCTCCAGCTCCGCGTTGAAGACGGGCTGTCCGTGCCGGCGGGCGGCCTCCGCCCCGTGGCCCATCATTCGGACGGCAAGGTCTACGGGTCCCTCCTCGGCCGCGGACGGGACGTTCAACAGCCGTCCGCAGCCCGAGCATTTGATCCGCTTGCCGGCCGCCTCGTCCTTCAAGCGCATGCGCTTGCCGCATTCCGGGTTGTCGCACTTCAACTCGATGGGCATGTCTAACTCCCAGTTGTGAACCATTTATTCGACGAGGTTTGCGAGCGTGCCGATCCCGTCGATGGTGATTCGGACCTCATCGCCACTCGCGAGGGTGAAGTCGTCTGGCGGGACGATGCCGGTGCCGGTCAACAGGATCGCCCCGTGCGGGAACGAAGTCTCGCGGCCCAGCCACTCGACCAGGTTCTCCGGGGTGCGGGCCATCTGGCCAAGATTGGTGGTTCCCTCGAAGGCTCGCCTACTGTCGCGGTCGATCTCCAGCCGGATTTGCACCCCCGCGAGCGGCGGCATCGAGCCGGCCAGCGTGACCGCGGGGCCGACGGCGCACGACCCGTCGTACACCTTGGCCTGCGGCAGGTAGAGCGGGTTCTCGCCCTCGATGTCCCGCGACGACATATCGTTGCCGATCGTGTACCCGACGATCCGAAGCGCCGGCGAGATGACCAACGCGAGCTCCGGCTCGGGGACGTTCCACTTCCCGTCCTTGCGAATGCGAACCAATCCGCCGGGACCGACAACCCGCCAGGCCGCGGCCTTGAGGAACAGCTCCGGCCGGTCGGCCGTGTAGACCTTGTCGTAGAATGCGGCCGCGCCGGCCGACTCCTCCTCGCGCGCGATCTTGCTCCGCTTGTACGTCACTCCCGCCGCCCACACTTCCTGGCGACACACCGGGGCGAGCAGCGTGAGGCGGTCCAGTGGCTCACTTGCGCGGCTCAAGGCCCGGGCCTCGACGGCCAGCTTCTCGGGGTCGGGGGCGGCCAGCAGGTCGCCGAGCATCCGGGGCCAGGGAAAGAAGTGGACGCGGCCACCTTCGAGGGCTCCGAACGCCGTCGAGCCGTCGGGGCGGCGGACCTTGGCGAGTTGCATGGGGACCTAGGGTGCGTGTGGGTTGAGCGTCAGTGTACGAGTCACCCCCCCGCTGACGCGGGGGTTCGCCGAGGTCTTTGGCGTATCCGCAGCGTCAACGGCGGGGTGACGCCCGCAATTGTCTTTGGCGAACCCCCCGCGTCAACGGGGGGGTGGCGTCTGCAACCCAGGGGCGACTTACGCCTTCTTACGAGGGCGCCGGCGCCCGCCGGCCCCGGCTCGCGGATTCGTATAATCGGGTTGCTCCCGGAGAGCCCGTGCATGACTGGTGACGATCCCGAGACTCAGCCGCTGCTGCCCGCCTTCCCGCCGCAGTCGTCCGTCGAGACAACGGCAGGGCGCGGAGACGCCCCGCAGACTCGGCCGGCCGAATCCGTTCCGCCGACGCGACGGATCGGTGGGTACACGATCGTCAAAACGCTCGGCCGCGGCGGGATGGGCGTCGTGTACCTGGCCCGGGACGAGCGGAACAACCGCGAAGTCGCACTCAAGGTCATCCCCGCGGGCCCGGACGCCAACCCGGACGACTTGGCCCGGTTCCGGGCCGAGGCCGAGGTCGTCGCCCGACTCGAGCACCCGAACATCGTCCGCGTATTCGAAGTGGGTGAGGGTGATAAGGTCGCCTACCTGGCGATGGAATACGTGTCCGGGGGCAACCTGTACAAGCGGGTGGAGGGCGGCCGCACACTCGCGCCGGCGGACGCGGCCCGACTCGTCGAGCAGATCGCCCGCGGCGCCCACTTCGCTCACGAGCGCGGCATCATTCACCGCGACCTGAAGCCGAGCAACATTCTGCTGGAGCCGCGCGGGCCCGAGGCCCGGCGCAAGGACTGGGTTGGCGAGGCCCCCGTGCCGACCGCCCCCACCGAGCCGGCGGCCCTGGTAGAGCAACCCAAGATCGCCGACTTCGGGCTGGCCAAGCAATTGAACCAGACACTCGGGTTGACCCAGAGCGGCATGGCTCTGGGCACGCCGCAGTACATGGCGCCCGAACAGGCCCACGGGCGGTCCGACCAGATCGGTCCGGGGGCCGACATTCACGCCCTCGGGGCCATCCTGTACGAGCTGCTCGTCGGCTACCCGCCGTTCCACGGTGGCAGCCCGCTGGAGACGATGGAGCAGGTGGTCAACAAGAAGCCGGTCGCGCCGAGCCACATGCGGACCGGCATCCCGGCCGAGCTGGAGGCGATTTGCCTCAAGTGTCTCGAGAAGTCTCCGGCGAAGAGGTACCGCACCGCGGCCGAACTGGCGGACGCCCTCGCGGGCTTCCTCGCCGGCCCGGGCGACCCGACCGTGAGCA
>DATFWZ010000577.1:0-2199 GCA_035258765.1 Gemmataceae bacterium | reverse complement strand
CACGATCGCGCTCTTGTTAGCAGTGGCCCGGCACATCCCGACGGCCGACGCGTCCATGAAGGCCGGCCAGTGGGACCGCAACAAGTTCCTCGGCACCCAGGTCGCGGGAAAGACACTCGGCGTCATCGGCCTCGGGCGGATTGGCCGCGAAGTGGCCCGGCGGGCGGTCGGCCTCGACATGAGTGTGATCGGGTTTGACCCGCTCGTCACGCCGGAGAAGGCCGCCGAGTTCGGCATCAAGGCCGTCGCCACCCGGGACGAGCTGCTTCCGAGGTGTGACTTTCTCACTTTGCACATCCCGCTGTTGCCGGACACCAAGGACTTCATCAACGCCCGCGAGCTGGCCCTGTTGCCGCGAGGCGCGCGGCTCTTGAACGTGGCGCGCGGCGGCGTGGTCAACGAGGCCGCCCTGGCCGGCGCGCTGGCGAGCGGGCACATTGCCGGGGCCGGGCTCGACGTCTTCGAGCAGGAGCCGCCGCCCGCGGGTTCCCCGCTCCTGAAGGCCCCAAACGTCGTCCTTACCCCCCATCTGGGTGCCAGCACCGTCGAGGCGCAGGAGGCCGTGGCCGTCGAGGCCGCGAACCTGCTGGTGGACTTCCTGACCCGCGGCGTGGTGCAGTGCGCGGTCAACATGGCCGCGGTCAACCGGGCCGAGATGGAGGAGATGCGGCCGTTCGTGGACCTGGCCCGGCGACTGGGACTTTTTCAGGCGCAGACAGCACCGGGAACCATCCGCAAGGCGACCTTGCAATTCCGGGGCGACCTGGCCCGACGGAACACCCGCCTCTTGACCGCCGCGTTCACTGCCGGACTGCTCGAGAAACACATGGCCGACTCGGTCAACGCGGTCAACGCCCCGGTGTTCGCCCGCGAACGGGGGGTCGAGATCGTCACCTCGGCCACCGAGACGAAGGGGGATTTCGCGAATCTTCTCCACACGGAGGTCGAGACCGAGCACGGCAAGCATGTCGCCGCCGGCACGCTCTTCGGCGATCGCTACCTGCGACTCGTGCAGCTCGGTGAGTACCGCCTGGATAGCTACCTCGACGGCATCCTGATGGTGTTCCCGCACCAGGACGTGCCGGGCCTGATTGGATTCCTGGGAACCGAGTGCGGTAGGCACGGCGTGAACATCGCGTCGATGAACCTCGGCCGGCTGCGGCCCGGCGGGGACGCGGTCGCGGTGCTCAACCTCGACCAGGACCCCCCCCAGGCCGTACTGCAGACCATCGGCACCCACCCGAAGATCAAAAGCGTCACGATCGTGAAACTCCCCGCGGCCGGCGCGATGCCGGTCTGGTTCGGGTGAGCGACCGTCTCTGACGGTCGTACGGCGATTGAGGTCCGGGCGGAGTTTTCACAGCCCGGCCGGAGACGCGGGATGAATTTGCCGCCGAAGTGCTTGAGAGACGCCGGCTCCCGCCTTAAAGTGAGTCGTTAATCTCGACGGCAACCCCCACAGATTGCCTTGATTCGCTAATTCTCCCCGTCGCCGAAATCCGTACGCGCCTGGAGACCACACCGTGCCCCGCTCCCTGCTTTCGTCCCTCCTCCGCCGGCCCCTGCCTCGCGCCATCAACTCCCGGCGCGCCCGGCTGGCCCTCCTCGGGCTCGAGGACCGGACCGTCCCGGCGATCACGGCCGCGTACGACGCCGGGACCAAGGTGCTGACCGTCACGGGCGACGCCGCGGTCAATGAGATCTCCGTCGAGATGGTCGGCACCAAGGTGGGCGTGTTCAAGGACTTCGTCACTGGGACCAAGGCGCCAGTCCCCATTACCGGGGCCCCGGCGACCGGGATCACCCTGGCCCTCCTGAGCAAGGTGGTCGTGAACGCAGCCGCGGGCAACGACGTGGTGTCGGTGGACGCCAAGATCACCAAGCCGGCCGAGCTCAACGGCGGGGACGACAACGACAACTTGACCGGTGGCAGCGGCAGCGACAGCATCGACGGCGGCAACGGCGACGACCTGCTCCTGGGCGGCAAGGGGAACGACACTGTCATCGGCGGCGCCGGCGTGGACTCGATCGAGGGGAATTTCGGGAACGACAGTCTCATCGGCGGGCCCGGGCAGGATGCCATCGTCGGCGGCGCCGGGAACGACTTCATCTCCGGCGGCGACGACAACGACACCCTGTTCGGCGACGACAGCAACCCGAAGACGAAGGGGAACGACACCGTCTCCGGCGGGGCCGGGG
>DATFWZ010000576.1:0-2909 GCA_035258765.1 Gemmataceae bacterium | reverse complement strand
AAACCCCGTCGGCGGGTGGGGAGGCCGGTGGTGGGAGTGAATCTAGCGTACCCGGGTGCGCCGCGACAAACAATAAATCCCCTGGCTTCCGGGGTGGGCCGAGTCCTGCATCGACAATTACACGACTTGCCGCGGACGCGGTGGGAGTGGAGAATGGCACCCGGAATGTTGACTTGCCAACGCCGGCCGCCCACACCTCCCCGAGGCAATCCATGCGAACTCTCCGACTCCTCCCCGCCGTCGCGGCCCTCTTCATCCCCGCACCGGCCGGGGCCGCGGACACCGAATTCTCACTCACCTTGCGGTCGCGGGTCGAGCGGGACGGCAAGTTCGAGGTTGTGAACAAACCACAAACGTGGCCCGGGAAGAAAACGGCCGTCATCGTCTGTGACATGTGGGACGCGCACCACTGCCTGAACGCCGTCCGCCGCGAGGAGGAGCTGGTGCCGCGGGTGAACGAGTTCCTGACCAGGGCCCGCGAGACCGGGGCCCTGATCATTCACGCCCCGTCGAGCTGCATGGACGCGTACAAGGACCACCCGGCCCGGAAGCGGGCCCAGGCCGCCCCGACCGCGAAGAACCTGCCGAAGGACATCGGCGAGTGGTGCAAGCAAATCCCGGCCGAGGAAAAGGGGAAGTACCCGATCGACCAGTCGGACGGCGGGGAGGACGACGACTCGGCCGAGCACGAGGCGTGGCACGCCCGGCTGAAGGAGCAGGGTCGGAACCCGAAGGCCCCGTGGAAGAGTCAACACCCGGACCTCCAGATCCGCGACCGCGACGCGATCACCGACTCCGGCGTCGAGGTGTGGAACCTGCTCGAGGAGCGGGGGATCGACCGGGTGATGCTGGTCGGGGTGCACACAAACATGTGCGTCCTGGGCCGGCCGTTCGGGCTGCGACAGATGGCCAAAAACGGGAAGAACGTCGTCCTCGTCCGCGACCTGACGGACACCATGTACAACCCGAAGATGGCCCCGCACGTGAGCCACTTCGAGGGGACGCGGCTGATCGTCGAGCACATCGAGAAGTACGTCTGCCCGACGATCACGTCGGACCAGGTCGCGGGCGGCAGGGAGTTCCAGTTCAAGGGGGACAAATAGGGCGGCCGTCCTTCACTTCTCGCCAATACAGACGACCGCGTTTTGCTTGGGACCGTCCCGGTGGCCGAGGTTGCACGTCGCCACGTACAGCCGGCCGCCGTGGAGGACCGGCGAGCCGAATACCATTCCGGCCGTCCCGATCGCCGGCTCGGTCGCGAGGTCCAGCGTCCACTGCTTCTTTCCGTCCGCGAGGCTGATCGCATGGATCACGCCGCGAAGGTCGGCGGCGTAGGCCGCCTTCGGTGTGACGGCGGGGCCGGCGAAGAAGGGGGCCCCGGCATCGTAGCTCCACCGGTCTTTGCCGGTGAACGCGTCCAGGGCGCGGACCTTCCCGTCGGTCGAAGTGAAGATCGCCAGTCCCTCCCGGACCGCGACGGACGATAACACACCCCCGGCCAAGTCCCGCCGCCACCGGACTTTACCCGTATCCGCCTCGACAGCGACGACTTCTCCCGTCGCCCCGGGAATCGCCTTCGGATCGAGTCGGATGCTGCTGCAGCCGACCAGCACGTACGGTCCCGCGGTCGGCCCCGCCCACGGATTATGCTTGAGCGGTGTCTTCCACAGTATCGAGCCGTCCGCCTTGTTGAGACAGACGAGGGCGCGCTCGCCGGCCTTCTCGTCGTCGAGGTAGGCCGACGCGACGATCACGCGGTCCTCAACGACGGCGACCGGCGCGTCCACGTGCCATTTGTCCTGTCCGCACTGCCAGAGCAGCTTCGGCGTGCTCCGCGGCAGCATCGACTCGTCGGGCCGCTGCGTGAACTCCGGGTCCTTCTTGACGTCCACCTCGTACTTCGCGAGCAGGTCCTTCCAGCGCTGTTCCAGGATCGCCTGGGCGGCCGGGAGGTCGTACTGCTTCCCCTCGACCGTGACCCGCGCCGGGTCGATACAGAGCACGCCCGCGTTGCCCCCGCCCGCGTACAGTCTCCCGCCGGCGAACGTGGGCGTGCCCTCGAAGTGGACCAATTCGCCGGCGACCGGCAATTGCCAAAGGGGGAACCCGTCCGAGGCGCGCAGGCAGCGGAGGGCCGACCCGTCGTCCGTGTGGAACCCGTCGCCGAAGACCAGCATCTCCGTGTGCCCGCGGACGAGCGCCGGCCCGCCCGCGATCGGCTGCCGCAGGACGGGTACGCTCCTCGTCCAGCGAATCTGCCGGTCCCCGGCCGGGTCGAGTGTGAGGGCGTGCAGCGCCGGCGAGTGCAGGTCGCCGAGGCCCGAGGCGAACACCGCGTCGGTGCCCGCGATCAGCGGGGCGATGAAATGGTCCGATGACGTGTGGGCCCAGACGACCTTGGGCTTTCGCGGGCCGGGCGCGTCGTCGGCGCCGGTCCGCTGCGGGTTGCCGCGGTGCGTGGACCACGGGGCCTGATCGGCAAACGGGGTGTAGTACTCCTTCTTGGGCCTGGCGTCGGGGGTGAAGCTCCCGCGGTCGCCGAACCCCTCGCGGTCGGCCCGGAAGCGCAGGACGAGGCCGGTGCGATCGCTCAGCATCTTCGCGGTGCCGACCATTCGCGGCGTCGTCACGTCCTTCATGCCGGCCAGCAGGTCGGTCACGGCCGTCACCAGCTCGTCCGCGTCGCCGCAGAAGAAGCGGGAGAACCGCGGGTCGCTCGCGCCGCCGTACACCCACGGTTCCTTTTCCGGCGGCTTCTCACGGTCCGACCGGTAGGGGAGGTCCGGGTCCCCCGGACGCCCTCCCGACACCGCGGGCCGGGCCGTGTACCACAGGTCGCCGATACAGATCGCCTGTTCCCCCCTGCGCTGGAAGATCACCGCCGTATTCCTTTCCGCAGCCCAGGCCAG
>DATFWZ010000575.1:0-3121 GCA_035258765.1 Gemmataceae bacterium | reverse complement strand
CGACACGAACGAGGTCGTCAATGTCCACCCACTCGTTCACGGTGTGGGCGCCACCGGCTCGCGGCCCGTGGGTGATCGCGGGCACGCCCGCGAGCGAGCTGAAGCTGTTGCCGTCGTCCACAAACAACTTCGGCCCGGTCGGTAGCGGGGCCCCGCTGACGGCCGCGTGGCACCGCTGGAACACGCCGACGAACGCGGCCGCCGGGTCGAGGGCGAACGCGCCGCGAATCGGCCGCCAATCCAAATCGACGGCTACTCGGTGGTCCCGCTCGATTCCGGCCAGCAGGGCGCGGAATTCGCCCTCGACGTCGGCGACATCGGTCCCGGTCAGCCACCGCCGGGTCCCTTCCAGCATACACTCCTTCGGGTACTGGTTATAGATCTCGCCGCTGTGGATCTGGCCGACGAACACGCTCGGCTTGCCCGCCGGCGAGTCGGGCGAGTGGGCGAGTCGGTCCCCGAGTTGTGCGAGCCGCAGCACCAGGTCCGCCCCGGCGGCGATCACGTCCGCCTCGTCGGCGGCCCGGTGAACCTCGTGAACCGGCGGCCCGGCTCGCCGCAGCAGCGCCTTCCACGTGGCCGAGCCCCGACCGATGACCGGCAAGTGACCGTGCAGGGCCTCCGGAATGAGGACCGCGTCCCCGTGAACGCCGCGGCGGATCAATTCGTCCAACTGTTGACCGAACCCCCACGGGGCCTCGTGCAAGTCGTGGGCGAGGAGGAGCACGCTTCCGCGTTCAAGCAGCCCGCCGTCGCGGAGCGCCCGCAGTGCTTCGACGGCCGCGGCTGTCCCGCCCTTCATGTCGCAAGCCCCGCTCCCGCGAAGCATGTTTCCATCAACCGACGGCGTGACGAACGGCAGGTGGACGGTATCGAGGTGGCCGTCGAACTCGAGGCATGTGCCGGGACTACCGGAGTCGAGTCGGACGAGGACGGCCGGGGCCGCGGGATGGCCGGCCGGTTCGCGCTGAACGGCAAACCCGTCTGCCCGGAGAATGTCGGCGAGTGCGTCGCACGCGGCGCCGGCACTGCCGGTTGGCGACGGGATGGCGACAAGGCGAACGGCCGTATCGAGCAGCCGGTCACCGCGGATCAGCGGGCGGATGCGATCGAGAGTCGTTAGAGTCATCGGACGGGAGTATAACCGACCCGCCCGACGGCCGCGACCACGCTCTCAGCTTTCCGGCTTTTCGCGAACACTGTACTCCAACTTCCACCGGTCCTTGTCGTCGCGGCTCTGGCACCAGACTTCGAGCTGACCTACTTCCGTCACTTTCGTGTGCAGATGCACGGGCACGACTCGCCCCGGTTGCCCTTCCAACGTCGCCGACACCGGGCTCAGTTCCTGGATGTCCGGCTCCCAATCCTCGACCACCGTGCCGGCCGTGTCCTCCCGGCGGACCGACGAGCCGAGGAACCGGAATATGACCTGCTCGCCCGTGACGAGTCCGAATTCCTGCCCGGGGATGTCGGCCTCGGTCCCCTCCTCCATCCCGAACGGTGCAACACACAGGGCCTTCATCGGCCGCGACATGCCGGGGACGGCGGGCATCGCCGTTTCGACCCCGATGTAGTACGCCCGGGCCGTTCCGCCGCGAATTCGGACGCCCCGACCGCGACGCACCAGACCGTAGTAGGCCGCGCCGCGGGACACCGATAAGTCCAGGTCCGTTCCCTGGAGTGTCCGCACCGGTTCGCCCTTCGCCTCCTTCGCCCACCTGGTCAGCACGTTCGTCAAACGTTCGCGCAGCGACCCGGGCTTGAACACGCCGCCGTTGAACAAGATGGCCGTCGGCAGCCCGGTCGGCGCCGACCGCTTCTTCCGGCCTTTCGGCGGTTCGCGGGTCGCCAGGTGCTCCGCCTGCCGGGCGAGGAAGAAGGCCAGGTGCTTGGTGATGGCCGGGTCGGCAACGTACGGGAGGCCGAGCTCCTGGAGGCCGGTCGTCCGCTGCCGGACCGGCTCGGCGTTTCGCGGACAGTCGGGAAAGAAGCCGTCCAGGATGACTCGCTCGACCTCTCCGCGAGACAGTTCACCCTTGAGGGTCCCTGCGATCACTTTGCTGCCGCGTCCGAGCACGGTAACCGGGGCGGTGTCCACCCGGGCGCTGCCGAGGATCGTCTCCTTGGCGTGCCGGGCGCTGTGCGCGAGCTGGAGCATCTGGGCCGCGTGCAGTTTCAACCCCTTCGCGGCGAATGCTTGCGCGGCCGTGTGGGCCAGCGCCAGGTCCATGTTGTCGCCGCCGAGGAGTAGGTGGTCTCCGACCGCCAACCTGGTCAACGATAAGTTGCCGGCCTCCTCACCTACCTCGATGAGTGTGAAGTCCGTGGTCCCGCCGCCGACGTCGGCGACGAGGATCAAGTCGCCGACCTTCACGTGCTCGCGCCAGTCGTCCCCGGTGGCGTCGAGCCAGGCGTAGAAGGCGGCCTGTGGCTCTTCGAGAAGTGTCAGGTTCTCGAAGCCGGCGGCGCGGGCGGCCTCGACCGTCAGCTCCCGAGCGACCGCGTCGAACGACGCCGGGACCGTCAGGATGATGTCCTGCTGCTCGAGCCGGTGGCCGGAGACATCCTTGGCCACTCGGGCATTCCACGCCTCGGCCAGGTGCTTGAGGTACCGCGTACTCGCTTCGAGGGGCGACACCTTGCGGCCGCCCTCTGGTGCTTTCCAGGGCAGGATCGGGGCCCGGCGGTCCACGCCCGGGTGACACAGCCACGACTTGGCGCTCGACACGAGCCGCGTCGGCACTTGCGACCCGAAGTTTCGGGCGAACTCGCCGACGCAGTAGTCGCGATTCGCGTCCCACGGCAGTCGGAGGCTCCCGGCCGGCTGTTCGTTCGGTCCCGGCAGGTAGAGAAACGAGGGGAGAAGCTGTCGATCCTCGACCACGCCCGGGTTCACCACCTGAGGTACGGACAGTCCCTGGCATCTTGGCGTGTCCCCGGCGCCGGTATCGACGTAGGCAAGGGCGCTGTTGGTCGTCCCGAGGTCGATGCCGACGACGAATCGCGACGCTGCCATGTCGGTCCTCAAAGGGGGCAAATCCGGGAGAACGTGGGGTATTCTACGCACGCAATGCCGCGACGGTATGTCGGCCGGGTCGCGGGCGGATATGACAACCCGGCG
>DATFWZ010000574.1:0-6892 GCA_035258765.1 Gemmataceae bacterium | reverse complement strand
GGCGCCGCCGCTCGCGGTGATCCCAAGGACCGTCGCGCCGGCCGCCATGCCGACCGGGACGCCCCGGCGGGCCAGCCGATCGAGCAATCGCTGCCGGGCCAGCGTGAGCCTTCCAGAGACGGTGCCGAGCTTCCACCCGAGCAGCTCGGCCGCGTCGCGCTGCGGCCGGCCTTGCAGCCCGCACAGGATGAACGGCAGCCGCAGCTTCTCCGGCAGCCGGCAAACCTCTTCGTGAACGGCCGCCTGCAGCTCGTCCCAGGTCGCGTCCGAGACGGGGGTGTCCGGCTCGGGGACCGCGGCCGCGGCCTCGCGGCGCTTCCGCCGGGCAGCCCCGCGACGGGCCTTCATGGCCACGCGATACGCGACCCCGTGCAGCCATGCCCCGAGGGCCTCCGTCCGGCGGATCGTGCCGGCCGACCGCACCAGGGCGACGAAGGTGGCCTGGAACGCGTCCTCGGCGTCGGCGTCCGTGGGCAGCAGGTTGCGGCAGACGCCCCAGACGAGCGGCCCGTGTCGGCGGACGAGGACGGCGAACGCGGCCTCGTCGCGGTCGGCCGCGAACTGCCGCAACAGGTCCGGGTCCGCGAGGGTGCCGACGCCGTTCCGCCCGGCCAGGGCCTCGGCCCCGCGAAGGACGCTGTCGAGGAAGGACGTTCGCATGGCGGCCTCTACACCGGTACGTTCCCGCCGGCGGGGGGATGCTACAGCTTTTTTCATGTTCCCCCGCTTGCCGCATCCCTCATCATGAGGAAGCCGTCTCCCACCCGGAAGGGCCAATCATGGCCGACCGATCCCCGGCACCGCTAGCCCGGTCCATCCGGGCCGCGGTCCTCGACCTGGCCGCCCCGGCCACGCCCGACGCTGACCTGCTCCGTGCGTTCGTCCGCCATCGCGACCCGGCCGCGTTCGAGGCCGTCGTCCGCCGGCACGGGCCGCTCGTGGCCGCCGCGTGTCGGGCCGTCCTTGCGGACCCGGCCGACGCTGACGACGCCACCCAGGCTACATTCGTCGTCCTCTACCGCAAGGCGCACACCGTCCGCGACGCCGGCACGCTGGCCGGGTGGCTGTTCCGCGTCGCCCGGCGGGCGGCGCTGGAGGTCAAGAAGGCCGCGGCCCGCCGGCGCGCCCACGAGGCCCGGGCCGGGCGACGCGAGCTCGTTCCCGCGACCGACCTGACGCTTCGCGAGGCGTGCGCCGTTCTGCACCAGGAGATCGACGCCCTCCCGCCACGATACCGGTTGCCGTTGATCGCCTGCTACCTCGAGGGCAAGACGCAGGCGGAGGCGGCCCGGGGCCTCGGATGGTCGGCGGAGGTGGTTCGCGGGCGGCTCGACCGCGGCCGGGAAAAACTCCGACAACGGCTGCGCCATCGGAGTATCACCCTCTCGGCCGCCCTCCTCGCCGGGGCCGCGGTCCCGCCTGCGGCGCCCGCGATCGGCCTCACCGCGCTAATCTCCCCGTCCTCCACGGTCGCGACCGCCGCCCGGGCAGCCACGGCCGCCGGCCGGGCGTGGACAGTCGTCGGTGGGTTGGCGATGGCCGCCGGGCTCTTGATCGGTGTCACCGTCCTCGTCGCCGGCGCCGGCCAACAGACCACGCCGGCGCCCGCGACACCGGCCAAGGAGCCCGCGGTCGCGAAGCCGGTGGCCAAAGTGGACGCGTTCGGCGACCTGCTGCCGGATGGTGCGGTCGCCCGCCTGGGGACAGTTCGATTCAACCACGGCGAGGGGCTGCGGGCTCTTGCCCATTCCCCGGACGGTAAGACCGTCGTTTCCGTCGGCAACGGAACGGCCCGGGTGTGGGACGCCGAGACCGGGGTCGAGCGGCTGCAGTTCTCGACCGGCACCACCGACTGGGACGAGCAGGTCGTCGTGACTCCGGACCGGAAGCGCCTGGTGCTGGTCGTCCAGTCGTTTGGAAAGGACCCGATCCGGGTGTTCGAGCTGGCCACGGGCAAGCAGCACCTGGCCCACGCCGTGACCGTCAAGCGAAACGAGATGTCGGTCGAGCGGCGAAACGCCGTGTCGCCGGACGGGAAACTGGCCGCCCTGTTCACCCAGGACCGGGTCCACGTGTTCGACGTCGAGACCGCGAAGGAGCTGTACGCGCTTCCAAAAAACGGTCGCGACGTGAAGTCCATCGCCTTCGCGGGCCCGGACCGGCTGGTCACGTCCGACGCCAGCCGGAAGATCGAGGTCTGGGACGCGACGACCGGCAAACTCGACCATTCGTTCGACCATGGCGACCCGGTTTGGACCATTGCCGCCTCCGCCGACGGGAAACTCCTCGCGACGGTCGAGCACACGACCGCCCACGTGGAGCGAGCCCTGGAAAAGGACGTCGTCCGCGTCTGGGACCTGGCGACCGGGAAACGAATCCACGAACTCGCGGCCCGGCCGGGGCGGTGGTTCATGCGGATCGGATTCTCGCCGGACGGCAAGGCCGTCCACGGCTACAGCGTCCAGCGATACGCGAACGAGACCACGGTCTGGGACTGTTCGACCGGGAAGCAGATAGCCGAGATCCCCGGGACGGGCGGACAGGTAACGGCCCTCGGCCCCGAGGGCCAACGACTCGCGGCCGGGGCGGACATGGGCAAGTTCGACGTGTGGGACACCGCGACCGGAAAGCCGGTGGCCCCGGCGGTCGCCACCCGGCCGTGGGTCGGGGCCGTACACCTGTCCGCCGACGGGAGCCGGGCAATGACTCTCGGCAGCGAGTCGATCACGACCTGGGACGCGGCCACCGGTCGGCCGGTGGGGAAGACCGACGTGTCGCCGCACCTGTTCGAGCGGCCGTGGTGTCGATTCTCCCCGGACGGCCGGTACGCCCTGACGGTCGAGGACAGCGCCAAGGACGGCAAGGTGGTGATCTGGGACGTCGCCGCGGCCCGTCCCGTTCAAACGATCCCCGTCCCCGGCGAGCCGTACGGCCTGACGGCCACGTTCTCCCACGACTCCGCGAAGGTCGCCCTCCGGTTCCCGGCGAAGGAACCGACCGTCAGCGTCCGCGACGTGAAGACGGGTAAGGAGGAGGCCAACTTCCGGCTGCCGAAGAACGACTGGCACGGGCAACTGTTTTTCACCGCGGACGGACAGACACTCTTTATCACCGGCAAGCGGACCGCCGCGTACGCCCTCCCCGAAGGGACCGAGCGATACGGGTGGACCGTCGAAGTCCAGCCGACGAAGGACCGCGACATGATTGTCGGCCCCGGCGGCGAGGCCGAACAACCGGCGTTTCGGTCTCTCGTCGTCTCTCCGGACGGCGCGCTGGCCGCGTACGTCCTGAGCGCCGGCTTCGGAGTCAACGCCAAGATCAAGGACCGGCTCGCCGTGTGTGACGGCCGGACCGGGCAGTTCATCCGCCGGTGGAGCGACTCCGGGAGGCAGACGCGCGGCTACGAGATGCTGATGTTCTCTCCGGACGGCCGGCTGCTGGCCTCGTCCGACGGATTCGACATTCGCCTCTGGGAGGTGGCGACCGGGAAGGAGGTGCGGACGTTCCGCGGGCACCGGAACGAGGTCGAGAACATGGCGTTCAGCGGCAACGGCCGGCGGCTGGCGTCGTCGAGCTGGGACGGCACCGTCCTGATCTGGGACCTGTCGCCCGCGGGGAAGGCCGAGCCCGACCGGGCCGGGTGGTGGGCGGACCTGCTCAGTGACGACGGGGCCAAGGCGTACGCGGCCGTCTGGCGACTGGCCGACGCCCCGGTCGCGGATGTCATCCCGTTCTTGCGCAAATCACTGCGACCGGTCCCAGTGGGCGACGTGGAGAAAGTGCAGAAAGCGATCGCGAACCTCGATAGTGACGAGTTCCGTGTCCGCGACCGGGCGTTCAAGGAACTCACTGACTTCGGGTACAACGCCGGCCCGGCCTTGCGGGCGGCGCTGGCGAAGAAGCCGACGGCCGAGAAACAGGCCCGGCTCGAGCAACTCGTCGGGAGGATCGCTGGCCCGCCGGCGTCAGGCGAGTCGCTGCGGACGATCCGGGCCCTGGCGGTGCTGGAGTACAAGGGGACGCCGGAGGCGAAGAAGGTGCTCCGGGAGCTCGCGGCCGGGGCCGAGGGCATGTGGTTGACGCAGGAGGCCCGGGCGGGGTTGCGGCGGGTGGAGGGGCGGTGAGGACTGTGATTGGAATGAATGGTTAATGGAGCCGATGACACTCTCGTGAAGCCGCGACGCGGAGGCTTTGCGGAGCGGAGCGCGAAGGCTGGACCTCCCGGAAAGTCAGATTCAGCGCCCCGGGGGCCGGAAGCTCGCGCTCCGCTTCGCAGCTCAAGCTGCCTCCTCGACGCGCGAAACCTTCACCGCCCCGAGCAAGCTCTGGGTCAGCGGGCCACCCGCGATCAGCAGCTCGGCCAGCGCCTCGTCGATGTGCCGGTCGCGGACAACCAGATCGGCCTCCCCGTCCTCCTCCGCAGCGAACACGGCCGCTTTGCGAAGCAGCTCGCGAATGAAGGCGCCGCTCACGCCCGCGGTCCGCGCGACGAGGCCGTCCCAGTCCGCCAGTTCGACGCGCATGCCGCGCCCGAACAACCCCAACAGTCGCCGGCGGCAGTCCGCATCCGGGGGCGGAATTTCGATGGCCTGGTCAACCCGGCCGGGTCGGGCCGCCAGCGCCGGTTCCAGGATCTCGGGCCGATTTGTCGTCAGGATGAAGATGATATCGGTGTCGTCGGCCAGCCCGTCCATCTGGTTCAGCAGCTCGAACAGCAGGGCGTTGGCCCCGACGGTTTGCTGGTGCCGCTCCGTACCGATCAGGTCGACGTCTTCGAGGATGACGGTCGCCGGGGCGAGTATCCGCGCGAGCCGGCACGCGGCTTCGATCGAGCCCATACCGCCTCCGGTCAGGAGCAGGACGGTCCGACCCGGCATCTGCGTCACCAGGTACATGGCGGTGAGCGTCTTGCCCGTTCCCGGCGGCCCATGAAGGAGGAGGCCGCGCTTGAGGTGCCGCTGGGCGGCGCGGAGCTTCTCGGCGTGCCGGTTGAAACTCAGGGTGTGTCGCTCGATCCGGCGCAGCAGCGGTTCTGGGAGAATCAATTCGTCCCGGTTGATCGGCGGCAGGTGGTGGAAAAGGACCGCGAGGCGACCGTGGCAATCCTCTTCCAGGGAGAGGATTTTCCCGCGAAACGCCTTACCGTGGCGGGTCTGCCGGGCCAGTTGCCGGCTGAACTTCTCGGCGCGGTCCCGGTCGGGGGCCATGATCTCGACGCCGAACTTCTGCTCCCAGGGGTGCGGGGAATCCACCAGCAGGGCCGCGATGGGGTAGTCCCCTTCGCGAATCAGGTAAAGCCCGTTCTTCACGCACCCGAGGTGCTGGTCGCCGGGGAGCGGCACGTCGGCGTACTCGACCGGTCCCTCGTCGAACCGGAGCGACGAGGTCTCGCGTGACATTCGGGCGAGGCTGGCCGCGCGGTAGTCCTCCAGCACGATCACGCCGATGAGTTCCGAGCATCGCGGCGACTCGGCGAGCATGTCGGCCAGTGCCAGGTGGAAGTTGGCTCGCTCGTACTCGGCGAATTGCTGCTCGACGACCGGCAACGTGGCCGGCTCGCACCCGAAGTGGACCCGAAGCCGGCGCAGGAGGGCCGGCTCGGTACCGGTCTGATCGTCTTGAGCAGGAGCAGCCATGGTTCAACTCTTCAAGGTCATGCTAAATGGCACGATGATTGGACGCCATTGTCCGACGGCCGATTAGATCACTTGGCAAATCGAGGATCAAGCAAAGCGACGGGTTCGCGCCGAGTCGAATCCGGCCTGCACGCGGGCAGGCCTTCCAGCTACCCGCCGTGAACGGCGGGCCTACCCGCTGCGCGGGAAGAGATGTGGGACAGCGCCGGGTTACTCGCCGTGAACGGCGGGCCTACACCGCTCCGCGGGAAGCCCCGTAAACGGGGCTGAAAACCAGCCACCCGTCGACCGCGATGAGTGCCCAGAGCCTGCAACTGCGTAGGCCCGTTTACGGGCCTTACCGCGGAGCGACTTAGGCCCGCCGTTGACGGCGGGTTCGCGGTGCCCCACAATCCTATCCGCGTCAGCCCCGTTTGCGGGGCTTCTCGGTGTTCGGCTTCAGCCCTCACCCACCCAGGTCTAGCTCATGTCGCGGAACTACTACTCGGAGATCAACCTGCACGTGACCTGGCACACCAAGGAGAGCTCTGCCCTCCTGGTCCCCAAGGTCGAGACCATCGTCCATCACTACCTGCGCGGGCGGTGCATCAATACCCCCGGGGTGTTCGTGCACGAGGTCGGCGGGATTGAGACACACGTGCACTTGGCGCTCAGCGTCGCTCCGACGATCTTGATCAGCGAGTTCATCGGCCAGCTCAAGGGGTCGTCGTCGCACGAGGTGAACCAGAAGCTGGGTCAGAAGGTGCTGGAGTGGCAGGCCGGGTACGGGGTGGTCACCTTCGGGTCGCGTGACCTGGGGTGGGTGGTCGATTACGTCCGCAATCAGCGCGACCGGCACGCCCAGGCAAAGATCGAGGACCGGCTGGAGCGGATCACGGCCCTGGAGGCAGCTGAAGCCGAACCGCGAGAAGCCCCGTGAACAGGGCTCCGGAGCCGTGGGGGAGTTCGGTTCACCCGCCGTAAACGGCGGGCCTACACCGCTGCGCGGCAAGCCCCGTGAACGGGGCACCGGAACCCAGAGAAGCCCCGGTTACCCTCCGTAAACGGCGGGCCTACATCGCTGCGCGGCAAGCCCCGTGAACGGGGCACCGGAACCCAGAGAAGCCCCGGTTACCGGCCGTGAACGGCGGGCCTACACCGCTGCGCGGCAAGCCCCGTGAAAGGGGCTCCGGACAACCGGGATAGTGCCCGGTTACCCACCGTGAACGGCGGGCCTACACTGCTGCGCGGCAAGCCCCGTGAACGGGGCTGAAGAC
>DATFWZ010000573.1:0-37949 GCA_035258765.1 Gemmataceae bacterium | reverse complement strand
CGGAATTCCTCAGGCCGCCACTCGGTGTGCATGTGTGGCGGCCTGAGGCGGCCTGAGGAGCCACCCATGCCGTTAAGGACTTGCGCCCATTCGTTCCGGCGCCAGAATGTCGCAAATGGCGGCCTGAGAATTGACCGCCCGGCGGGGGGCGATCTTTCGCGCCCGCCCTGAAGACCGGATTCACACCACCCGCCGCATCGTCGTGAATCGACCAGAGCACACGTCGCGGGTGCCCTACGAGTTTCCGACACGCGTCCTATCAATTCTCCATGTTGACCGCCCTTGTATTGGCCGCGTGCGTCGCGGCCGAGCCCGAGAAGCCGTTCGCGATCACGGTCGTGGACGCCAAGACCGGTCGAGGTGTCCCGCTCATCGAATTGCGGACTGTCAACCACATCCGTCTCGTCACCGACAGCAACGGCATCGTCGCCTTCCGCGAGCCGGGGCTCATGAACGAAACCGTCTTCTTCCACGTCTCCGGGCACGGCTATGAGTACCCGAAGGACGGGTTCGGCTTCCGCGGCAAGCAGGTCAAGCTCGCGCCCGGCGGGTCGGTCACGGTTCAGGTCGATCGGATCAACATCGCGGAGCGGCTGTACCGAGTCACCGGGGCCGGGATCTATCGCGACAGCGTGCTGACCGGGGCGAAGACCCCGATCAAGGAACCGCTGTTGAACGCCCGGGTCTTCGGATCGGACAGCGTGATGAACGCGGTCTACCGCGACAAGGTCTACTGGTTCTGGGGCGACACGCTCCGCCCGGAATACCCGCTCGGCAACTTCCACGTCCCCGGGGCGACGTCCGAGCAGCCAGGGAAGGGCGGTCTCGACCCGGACATCGGCATCGATCTGTCGTACTTCCTGGGCGACAAGGGCTTCGCGAAGGCGACCTGCGAGATGCCGGGCAAGGGCCCCACCTGGCTGACGTCGCTCGTGGTGTTACCGGACAAGACCGGCCGCGAGCGGATGTGCGGATCGTTCGTGAAGGTCGAGCCGCCGCTCAAGATCTACGCCCGTGGCCTCGCGATCTGGGACGACGAGAAGAGCCGCTTCGACAAGCTCCGCGACGTGGACGTGAATGTTCCGATCTTCCCCCAGGGCCACGCGTTCAAGCACAAGGACGGCGACCGCGAGTACGTCTACTTCGCCACTCCATACCCGCTCATTCGTGTACCCGCGACGGCCGAAGCGTTTGGCGACCCGGACCGGTATGAGGCATTCACGTGCCTGAAGCAAGGCACTCGGCTCGACAAGCCGGACCTCGACCGCGACGCCGAAGGCCGTTTACGTTTCGCATGGCGAGGGGACACGCCGCCCGTCGGCCCGGCCGAGCAAGCCAAGTTGGCCGCGGCCGGCAAGATGAAGGCACAAGAGAGCCCCTTCCACCTGCGCGATCGCGACACCGGCAAGCCGGTCTTGGCCCACGCCGGGTCGGTGAGCTGGAACGAGTACCGCAAGCGCTGGACGATGATTGCGGTCGAGCAGTTCGGCAAGCCGTCGCTCCTGGGCGAGGTGTGGTACGCGGAGGCGGATGACCCGACCGGGCCGTGGCGTTACGCGGTCAAAGTGGTTTCGCACGACCGGATGAGCTTCTACAACCCGAAGCAGCACGCACTGTTCGCGAAGGGCGGCGGCCGGGTGATTTATTTCGAGGGGACGTACACGCACGACTTCTCCGGCAACCCGGATGTCACGCCGCGGTACGAGTACAACCAGGTGATGTACCGGCTGGATCTGGGGGACCCGCGCGTCGCGTTACCGCGCCCGGTGCCGGGGACGGATTTCCTCGCGCTGGATCGGTCCTCGATGGGCGCGGCGCCCCTGCCGGGTCAGCCGAAGGAGAAGACGGCGTTCTACATGATTTCCGACGGCAAGAACGCTGTAAGCGCGACGGTGCCGCTGTTCGAGTTCACGAAGGGTGGGGAGAAACGGTACGCGGTGGCGGAGGAGCTGGTAGGATTCACGCGCGGGCAGAAGCCGGTCGGACGCGTATGGCGGGCTAGCGGACCGTGACGACCACGCGCCGATACCTGGTCAGTGCCGGTTTTCCGTCGTCGGTCAATTCCAGCACAACATGAATCACCTTGCCGGCCGAGTCGGCTGGTGTCAATAGCGTCGGGGCCACTGTGTCGGCCGCATCGAGCCTTACAGCTCCGTCGTAAGAGCCGGCCTCGCGGTAGGCGAGCCAGCGGTAAGCCAGCGCATTGCCGTCCGGGTCGCTCGACCCGACGGCCGACAACGACACTCGTTCGCCGGGCTTGGCTTCGATCCGGACCGGCTCGCCGGTCGTGTCCTTGTTGACCACCGCGACCGGCGGGTGGTTGGCTTCCTTCGGCGCCTTCACGCACCACCCCATCCGGGCCGCGAACTCGTTCTGATACGCGGGCCGCCAGCGCCATACGTTGGTGCGGGCGTCGGTGATCCCGTTCACGGTGTCGCGGGCGTCCTCGTAGCGGCCGCCCTTGACGTGGCGGAACCGCCCGCCCCAGCTCCCCCACTCGGGATGCGCTGGATCGCCCAATCCGATGGGGAGGAAATAGAACCACGACGGCGTGTCCCCCTCCTTGAGCGTCGCGTGCGGGTTCGGCGCCGTCCACATGCCGGTGACGGGATACAGGGCCCCGAGAGGCCCGCGATCCTTGCGAACGTGCGCGTCAACCCAGGCGCGGCTCGTCAGCGATTCGTCGCCGCCCAGGTACATGCCGCGATAGCCCCCCTCGCGCTTGTCGCGACCTTCCGGGGCTTTGCTCAGGATGTAGAAGAGATCCGGGAACTGCTCGTTGATCCACGGCCCGGTGTTGTCCTGGTGGCCGATGGCGTAGACGCGCAGCTTGCCAAGGAACTTCTTCAGATCGGCCGGCGTCCGGTCGTTTCGCACGCGCCACAACGCCTGGGCCAACTCGGTCGAACCGCCCCAAATAACGACATTCACCGGCCGCTCGTCGGCCCGGTCAACGACGGAGATGATCCACTTCGAGCCGTCCGTGTCCTTGCCGGCACCGAGGCTGTCCACGCCGCGTTTCGGATTGCCCGATTTCACGCGCTCGAGCAACGTCTTTGCCTCCGGGAAGCCGGGGTGATGTTTGCGCAGGTTTGGCTGGGCTTTCGCGTACGCCTCGACGATCTCGCGGATCAATTCCGGCTTGACCGCCTCTGCCTTCAGCTCGCCCGGGACGCCCGCGGCGGACGCGATCAGCCCCTCGATTTCGAACTCGTTGGCGTGGACCATCAGCCGGACCATCGACTGCTGGTCGTCGGGATCCCCGCCGATGTCGGTGAGGACGATCAAGCGGGGCCGCGCATCGGCACCGATCGCGGGCTGAAGTGTGACGCTGACTGTGACGAGAGCCAGGAGGTAACGGGCGCCCATCGTTCCAGGCCTCACCACACTTTCCACCAGGTTTTCTTGGGCTTGTAGGTCGGGTCGAAGACCTCGGGCGGGACCGGGGTCTTGTCGGTCCAGCCGGCTTCGCGGGCCAGTTGCTTGATCCGCTGGAAGTCCTCCTGTATGTCCTCGAGCAAGTCGTCGCGATCGGCGTCTTCCGTGACCCCCTTGGCGAAGCCGTAGGACCCGGTGTCGTCCTCCCCGGTGATCAAGTCGAGGGCGCTGGCAGCCGCGCCCGCGATTAGGCCGGCCCGGTTCGGATGGGCCGCCGGCGGGTCACTCTTATTGGTCCCCTGCTGGGCGCCGACAGCGGCCTGGACGACGCGCGCGGCATGGGCAGCCGCACCCTTCAGGTCGCCAACTGGTTTACCGTCAGCGGCGGACAACTCGGCCAACACCACCGCTTGCTGAACGGCCTCGCGGTAATCGGGCGGAGCGTCCGGCCACGCTTCTTCCCAGAGCGGGAAAACCTGCCGGGCGCACCGTGCCGAGAACGCGACCTGGGCCCATCGCGGCAGGTTCTCGGCGCCGACCGCGGCCGGGTCCGGCTTGCCGCTCGGGACGACCGGTGCCGCGACTGCGGCACGGCGTCGCCCCGGCTTGTCGATGCCCGCAAATGCCGACGCGTGCTCGCGGATGTACTTCGCCAGCGCCGCGGTCAGCTCGTCCTGGGCCTTTTGGAAGTCGCGGTTCAAAGCCCCGTGGACGGCGTGATTGGCCCGGCCGAAGGCCTGCACCCGGGCCCGCGGCTCGGCTGGCGGGGTGTGGCTCGGGAACGCGTCGAACACCCGGCGGACGGCCGCGGCCGCCGGCCCGCAACCGACCGCGTCGTAGGCCGCGCGCAGGTACCGGTACTGCGGGTCCCCGGGTAGATCGGCCGCGAAGAACCCGTTGAACCCGCGATTGCCAATGACCCCCTGGGTCTGCCACACGAGCAACACGGTCAGGTGCTCTTGCGGCACAGCGGCCGGGTCAAACGGATCGCCGTGATAGACGACGAGAAGGTCGCACAGGCCGGTGCACAAGTCGGCGTCGTCTTCGGCGGCCAGGACGGAGGCGAGCAGGTCGGGCATGGCGAATGCCCTGCTGGGGACGCGAATGCCGGGCGCCCGTGATCATCCCCGATTCGACGGGCAGTAGCAAGGGACGGTCTAATAGTCGCGGACCGAAATGTCAACCAGCGACGTACGGCAACACGTACGGACCCTTGGGAATGACCGCCAACCGAGCATTCGGTCCGTACTCGGCCAGCGAGGCCGCGACCGCCTCCTCGACACTCGGGGCCGGCTCGACCAGGCACTTCCGCAACGTCTCCGCCGGCAGCCCGTCCGACACGACCTTCACCTTGCACCGCTCCAGGACCTTGGCCATCATCACGAGTTGCCATTCGTCCATCTCGCACGTCTCGGCCATCGGTCCGCGGCGATTACCCGGCAGGAACCTGCGAACGTAGTCCGACGTCTTGAGTCGCTCCTGGAACTCCGGGCTGCCCAGGCCCTCGCTCAGCGACGCGGCCATGACGATTGTCCCCCCCTTCTTGACGATCGGCAGGGCGCCCGTCAGCCCTTTGACGGCCTGGTACCAGGTCGTGTCCAATGGATAGCCGGCGCAACTGGTGACCACGACGTCGAGCGGCTCGCGGACCCCGGCCTTCACGACCGACTCGCAGAACTCAACGCCGCGCTCCCACGCTTTGATCATGTCGCCGGCCCCGACCCAGGTTACGCGGCGCTTGCCGTCGATGCACACGTTGACGATGAAGTCGCACCCGGCCATGCGGGCAATCCGCGTGTTCTCTTCGTGGACCGGGTTGCCCGCGACGATCCCGCAATCGGCCTTCGGGTGCTCCAGGAATCGCGGGCCGTGCCAGACCTTGACCGTCTCGAGCCCGGCAAGGCCCGGGCAAATCACCTTCCGCCCGCCCGAGTACCCGGCCATCAGGTGGGGCTCGATCAGGCCGGTCGTGATCTTGAGATCCGCGTCAATGTACCGGCTGTCGATCCACGCCGGGACGCCGTTCGGCGTCGTGCCCAGGTACGTGTGCTCGTCGCGGGCCTTGCCGTGGTGGTTCTCGATCCGGTAGTTGGCCGCGACCTCCTCGCCGACCATCTCGACCATCTCGGCCCCCTCGTTCGGCCGGTGCAGGCCGGTGGCGTTCAGGATCAGGACTTTGTCCCGCGGAATCCCGGAGTTTTCCAAAGTCCAGAGGACCGGGGGGAGGATCAGTTTGTTCGGGACGGGCCGCGTGACATCACAGATGACTACGCACGCGCTCCGGCGGCCCTGCGCGAGCTCCGCCAGCGGTTTGCTACCGATCGGGCTTTTCAGGGCCTCGGCGAGTGCCCGCTCGGCGTGGTCGAGCGGCCGGGCTTCGCGGATGACCAGCGGGCCGACGGTGTGGTCGTCGGGAAGGGTAACGTCCAGGCCAGTCCGGCCGTAGTCGAGGGTAACTCTCATCAGGGGTCACGAGTCGGGGGTCAGGAGTCAGACCATCGGTTGCCGGGCATCCCGATGGGCCATACTATCACTTTTTGCGAACACCGTTCAGCAGTCGGCCCCAGTCTCTGACTCCTGACCCCAGACCCCTGAACTCGAATGTCGATCGATAAGTCACTCAAGCGCCGGTCCGCCGGCTCCGCGAACCGGAGCGTGCTGACCCGGGCCGAACGGATCAAGAAGCTCCAGGACGCGGAGAAGTGGCCCGAGGGGCGCAGCCCGTTCGGGCTGCCGAAGGTGCGCGTCCAGAAGATCGTCTTGAAGAAGGCGAAGAAGGCCGAGAAGGCGGCCGAGGGCGCCGAAGGGGCACCGGTGGAAGGCGCCGCGGCTCCGGCGGCGGCTGCCGGCGCGCCGGCTGCGGCGCCCGCTGCCGCCAAGACCCCGGCCGCTCCGAAGAAGTAACCCGGGCGCGGACGTGCGGACGCGGAGTGCGGAACCTCCGGCCGTTCGGCACTCCGCGTCCGCGTCTCGGCGCTCCCATGGCCCGCGCCTATCTGGCCCTCGGCTCCAACCTCGGCGACCGGCTGCGCTACCTGGACCAGGCCGTCGCCCGATTGAGGGCCGCGCCGCGAATCACCGTCGGCCGCGTCTCCCCGTATTACGAAACCGCCCCGGTCGGCGGTCCGGCCGGGTCTGGGGCCTACCTGAACGCGGTCGCCGAGGCCGACACCACACTGGCCCCCGACGAACTCCTTCAAACTCTTCTCGACATCGAGCGGTCCTTCGGCCGCGTCCGCGGCGAGCCGAACGCGCCCCGCACCCTCGACCTCGACCTGCTCCTCTACGACGACCTCGTGCGAACCGGGCCGGACCCGATTATTCCCCATCCGCGGCTGCATGAGCGGCGATTCGTCCTGCAACCGCTCGCGGACCTCGCGCCGGACCTCGTTCACCCGACGATCAAAAAAACGATCCGCGAGCTACTCGACGGCCTGCCGCCCGACCGGGACCCGTCGCAAGTGTTCCGGCGCGCCGAAGCGACCGGGGGCCGTGATCTCGCCGGGTTGCGGGCCCTCGTCACGGGCTCGACGAGTGGAATCGGCAGGGCGATCGCGCTGGAGCTGGCCCGCGGTGGGGCCGACGTGATCATTCATGGCCGGCAGTCGCCGGAGAAGGCCGCGCGGGTCGCGGAACGGGTGCGGGGGGTGGGCGTCCGGACGAGTGTGTTGATGGCCGACCTGGCGGCTGCGGCCGAGTGTGACCGCCTGACCGACGAGGCCTGGGCCCGGTGGGGCGGGTTGGACGTGTTCGTTCAAAACGCCGGGGCCGACGTGGTGAGTGGGCCGGCCACGGACTGGTCGTTCGAACGAAAATGGGAAGCACTTGTCGCCGTCGATGTGACGGCGACGATCCGCCTGTGCCGGTCGATCGGCGAGCGAATGAAGGCGGGGCGGGGTGGCGTCATACTCACGGTGGGCTGGGACCAGGCCGACAGGGGCTTCGACGAGGAGAGCGGCCTGCTGTTTGGTCCCGCCAAGGGGGCGGTCATGTGCTTCACGCGAAGCCTCGCGAAGTACCTCGCTCCGCGAGTTCGCGTCAACTGCCTGGCCCCCGGGTGGATCAAGACCGCCTGGGGTGAAACCGCCTCGGACCGGTGGCAACGCAGAGTGGCCGCCGAGACGCCGCTCGGGCGCTGGGGCCTGCCGGAGGACGTGGCGGCCACGGCGCGCTGGCTGGCGTCGCCCGCGGCGGCATTCGTCACGGGTCAGATCGTGCGGATCAATGGCGGCGCGGTGTAGCCCAAAGTCAGGACTCAGCGTGGAGCGGCGTATGAGCGACGAGTCGATCCCGGATTTCACCGGCAAGGTGCTGGCAGTCCAGCTGGCAACGCCTCCAATGTCCATTGCCCTGGAACAAGCGCGGTACGAGCGCCAGTTTGGCAAGCTCTACCTGATCGGCCGCCAAGTGGGATACCCGGACTATCCAAACTGGGCGGACGGCGCCACGTACTACATCGCTCCGGAGCAGATCTCCTTTTTCGCGGTCTTCGACTCACTTGAGACCTTTCTGGCCCGGGCCGCCGCGGCCTGGAAGTCCGCACCTCCGGTCGATCCGCACCCGCAGCGACGGAGCTGGTTTGGCCGCCGCGGGTGAAACCCGACGCGGCACACCTTACCTACTCGCTGCAATTTCATTGACCCGAACTGGCCTCCCCACTTCGGGCAGTCGCCGCCGGTTCCCGTTGAATGACTCCAGGGGTTCTGCGGGCTTTGCCGAAAACACCGCTGGACACGACACAGTTCCCCGGAGTGCCCCCGCGTGTTCCGCCGACCCGCTCTTTGGCTCTTCACGGCGCTGCCGGCCCTGCCCGGGTGCTTTCACCTCGCGCACCCCGCCCCGGAGGTTTGCCTCGTGGATTGGCGCCCGGCCGACGACGTCCCGGACGAAAGCAAGAGCTGCGTCTTCATCTTCCTGTTCAACGGCCTCGACCCGATCGAGCACTGCAACCTCGCGGGGGTCCGCGACCACCTGCACCACCTCGGGTTCGGCAAGACCTACTACGGCCAGAACGCCCACCTGAGCTACTTCGAAGACCGGATGCAGTACATTCACGACCACTGCCCCGGGGCGGCCCGATTCGTAGTCATCGGGTTCGGGACGGGGGCGCGCGGGGCGCAGCAGCTGGCGGAGTTCGCCCAATTCGCCGACATTCCCGTCGATCTCGTGATCTATTTGTCGCCTCGTGCGGTGGACCCTACGACCGAGCCCCCCGCCATGCGAACCCTGACCGTCTCGGGAAACGAATGGTTTTCGGGAGGGATTCCGGACTGTGGTGGCGACCCCGTGATGCTCAATGGGGTGGGTAAATCGGCACTCCCGACTCACGCGGAGACGCTGGCGGTCCTCGAGCGAGAGATCACACTGGTGGCCCTGGGTGTCGCCCCGGCGCCACGCAAAAAGGCCCCGCACGTGGCACTTGTCGATTCGATCCCGCCGCCGCGCGAGACGATCCCGAGGCCCGCCGAGTTGCCCCCGGAATGGCAATTCCTGCGTCCGCGCTATCCCTGGGAGCCTACCCCAATCGCGCCACCGACCATCCCGGAAATGCTGCCTCCCCCCCGGGTAATCCCCCAGCTTCCGCCACCGGCCTTGTCCCGCTGAGGTGGATTTCCCGCGGTCCGGGAAGCGGAAAAAAAGTCCGAAATTTGTGTTGCAAGGCCCGAAAAGGCTGGCTAATATTCCTCTCAGATAAGTGAAAAACTTATCTGCACTGACGGGCCGAGAGATATCACGGATTCGAGACTGAGTGGGCGACGGTTTCGGGTTCAATCTCTCGGCCCTTTTTCTTTGACCATATTTCTAATGATTGTTTGATAATAATATCAAATCTCGTTGATCCTTTCAAGCGCCACTCTTGCCCGAACGTCCGTGCCAGAACGGTGGCTGCCGATCGTAGCCGTCACGCTTGGCGTGACGGGTGCCGGTGCCCTCACTGTAGCCTTCACTCTCGGCGGGACGGCCACCACAAGGCCCCCGGGCTCGTCACGCGGAACGTGACGGCTACCGTAGAGGGTCGACTACCATGACCGCATGAAACTCAGGCAGCAGCCGGACGACTTCCGGGTCGAGGAGCTTTCGGCCGTCGAGCCCGGGACCGCCGGCCCGTTCGCGTTTTACCGCCTCGAAAAGACGGGCTGGACTACCCCCGACGCCCTGGCCGCGATCCGCCGGCGCTGGAAGGTCGATTTCCGCCGCATGTCATACGGCGGGCTGAAGGACCGTCACGCCCACACCATCCAATACCTCACCATCCACAACGGCCCGGAGAAGAACCTGTCCCACGGCAGTTTCACTGTGACTTACATCGGCCGACTAACGCACTCTTACATCTCCGAGCACGTCTGTGCGAATCGCTTTCATGTCACAATGCGCAGCCTATCGCCGGACGACGTATTCCGGGCCGAGGGCGCTGTGCTCGAGGTAGCGGAGCTCGGTGTGTCGAATTATTTCGACGACCAGCGATTTGGCAGTGTCACCGGCCGGGGATCATTTGTCGCCCGGGAGATGGTCCTGGGCAACTTCGAGGCGGCCCTGCGGTTGGCCCTCGCCGCCCCCTACGAACACGACCGCGCCGAGGCGAAGCGGGAGAAGGCGATCCTCGCCGCCCGATGGGGCGACTGGCCGAGTTGCAAGGCCGAGCTCCCTCGCGGTCACGCCCGGAGCATCGTCGATTACCTGGTCCATCACCCGACCGACTTTCGCGGCGCCTGCGTCCGGCTGCGGCCCGAGCTGCAGGGGTTGTTCCTTTCCGCGTGGCAGAGCCACCTGTGGAACCAGATGCTGGCCCGCTGGCTGACCGACCGCCTCGAATCGAATCAACTCATCCGCATTCATTTGAAGACGGGCCCGGTCGTCATGCCGCGGGCAATGCCCGCGGCGGTGCGGGCGGAGTGGGACTCCCTCTTGCTACCGCTGCCGTCCGCCCGGCTCAAGTTTGACCCACACGCCGCGTGGGCCAGTGTCGTCGCGGCTGTTATGGCGGAGGAGGGGATTTCACTCGCCGAATTGCGAATCCGCGGCGTGCAGAAGCCGTTCTTCTCCAGAGGCGATCGGCCAGCCAAGGTCGCTGTGAGCAATCTGTCCTGGACGGCGGGGGACGACGAGCTCAATCGCGGCCGGCAGAAGCTGGACCTCCGGTTCGAGTTACCCCGGGGGTCGTACGCGACCATGCTGGTGAAGCGACTCACGGCTTGAACAGCCGGGGACCGGCCGCGAAAATCCCCGCATGCATCCGATTCTGGACCGCGTCTGCAATCGGCTCGGCGATCCGCCGCGGAGCTTCCGCCGCGACGAGTGGCCCGACCTGGTCATCCCCGAGCCGGCGTGGGCGGCCGACGACGACATTCGCGTCATCTTCCGCGACCAGCGCTTCCTGTACGAGGAGGGAGAAGTCGTCTGGGGCGCCTTCGTGCAGGCCAACGTCGCCCTGTCGCGGCCCGGGGCGCAGAACCACGCGGGAACGTTGATCTACTGCCGGCACCCGGACGTGGACGACGACCCGGGCCTCCTTCTCGGCATCGCCCGCCGGCTCGGCCGGCTCAAGGAGTTTGAGTCGGACGACCGGGACGAGGATCGCTACGGCCGGATGCTGGCCAACGAGATGAAGCGGGCCATGCGCTGGCGGGCCCCCGAGACGCTCTGCGATGGGCTGCCAGTTTACTCGACATCAGTCATGGTCTGCCGCCGGCACATCCCCGGCCGCATCCTGGTGCGAACCCACGTCCCGATCCTGCGCCACCGCGACACCGTGGCGACGCTCGTCGTCCCGCAGCACTTCTGGCCGCGACCGTTCCGGGAGGAGTGGGCGGACGCCGCCGACGCGATGGCGTCCGACCGGCCATGGGTGACGGTCACCCCGCGGGCCGCCGATTGGCTTCAGGAGCTGGCCCGCCGCGACTCGGTGCCGGACGGCTGGTGCCTGCGGGTGCAGCTTGTCCGGTCTGCGGACGGGACGCGCGAGACACTTCGATGGGGTATATTTCGCGACACCGGCCCGGACCGCGTCCGGCGGTTTGAGTCGTCCGGCGTCGCGGTCGCCCTCGACGAGGACCAGGCAGACGACTTGCGCGGGATCGAGATCGAACTGACCGGCAACGGGCCCGACGAAACCCTGAACATCTATTGACCGGTCACAACAGCGCGTACGTCCACGATACCGGCCGGCCGTCGCGGTACGGCATCACGCCGTGAAACGGCCGCCCATTCGGGTCGAACACCAGCGGCAGGAAGTACCGGTCTCCTTCCCAAAGCGGCAGTTCGAGGACGCCACCGACGTCCACCCAGGTCAGCTCGCCCTCGTGATTGCGCTCGAGCGGTGTGCCCGTGAAGGCAGTCACCCGGAAGATGAATCCGAACCAGTCCTCGCCCGTCTTCCCGAACCCGGGCCAGTTGATGGTACCCCGCAGCTCCAGGGCAACGCATTCGATCCCGGCTTCCTCGCGGATCTCTCGGCACATCCCCGAGACGACGTCCTCGCTCGGATCGAGCTTGCCGCCCAGGCCGTTGAACTTGCCGAGGTGCAGGTCGGCCGGGTTGGCGTTGCGGTGGATGAGGAGGACGCGGCGGCCGTCCGGGGAGAACACGTAACCCAGCGTCGCGAGGATCGGCGTGTACAGCATCCGCGACTCCTACACGCTCGGGGACTCCCGCCATTCGGCGATGACCTTCCGGACCTGCTCCACATCCGTCTCCTCAACGCCTTCGCGGCGCTGCACGCGGCGTTCGAGTGCCTCGAGCAATTCTTGCCACATGTCGCAGGTCGGCTCGGCCCACTTTTCCCAGACCCCGCGACGCTCGCGGCGACAGTAAAACGCCCACCGGCCGGCGAACCGCTCGGCCTTGACGAACCGGCGCTTGCCCGTGTCTGGGTCGGTATCATCCCATTTAACGTCCATACGGGCACTCAAACTGACTGGTCGCTGTGGCGACAAGATTCCGATCGTGCCGAAGTCCCGCTCAGGATCGGAATGCCGGTGCCACGACCGGCTACCCGGCCCGCAGCCGTTCCATGAGGCGCTGTAGGTCCGCCGGCGGGGCCATTTCACAGTGCGATTCCTTGCCCGTCGCGGGGTGGTCGAACCCGAGCTCGGCCGCGTGCAGGGCCAGGCGTGGCGCCTGGCTGTCGTCGGGAATCACTGTCCCGTCCGCGCGGCGATTGTACACGGTCTCTCCACACACCGGGTGTCCGGCTTCCGCCAGGTGAATGCGGATCTGATGCGTCCGACCGGTTTCGAGCTGACACACCAGTGCCGTGTGCTTCGGGAATCGCTCCAGGACATCGACGTGCGTGACCGCTTGCTTCCCGGCCCCCTCGGGCCCGCTGCCGCGGCGGCCATCGCCGCGATCGCGGACCAGCCAGGTGCAGATCGTTCGTGGGGAAAGGTGACCGGTCACGATCGCGATGTACCGACGGACGACCGTGTGCGCTTTGAACTGCCGGCCCAGCTCGCGCTCGGCGCGGACGCTCCGGGCGAACACCACGAGCCCACTCGTTTCCTTGTCCAGCCGGTGAACGATCCGAAGGCGGGGCAACTGGTGCTTGCGGACCCCCATGCGCTTGGCGATCGCCTGCTGGGTGATGTCGTCGAGTGTCGGCACCAGCTCGCGGCGGTTCTCCGTCCACGTACGCTCGGCGGGGTGGCGGACGGTGCTGATCCCGGCCGCCTTTTCGACGACGACGACATCCTCATCGAGGTGGCGGATCACGATGTCGTCCGGCCGCTCGCCCCGGATGACGGGGGCCGCCTTGGCCAGCACCTCGACGACCTCGCCCGCCTTCAGCCGCCGCGCCGGGTCCATGCACAGGGAGCCACCGACCGCGACGCGCCGGCCCGTTGCCAGTGCTTTGACCTGGGTCCACGACTCGCCGGGTCGGAGGGAGCGTAAGACGGCGGCCAGGGTCTTTCCGGACTGCTCGGGGGTTATGGTGTGGGGCGAAAGAGGCGTGGACATTGTCATGTCTTGTTTCGGTCCCCCCTTCCCCCTTCGGGAAGGGCGGAGAAAAGCAACTCACGGGTACAGCCCCCGCTTGGCCTTCTCCAGAGCGACCTTGTTTACCCCGAGACTCAGGGCCGCCATTCGGTTCGTCAAGCCTCGCTCCTTGGCCAGCCCGCGCACCCGGCGAAACGCCTTCAGCATCAGCTCCCGCAGCTTGGCATTCACCTGCTCCTCGTCCCAGAAGTACTGCTGCAGGTCCTGCACCCATTCGAAGTAGCTGACAGTGACGCCGCCCGCGTTGCACAGGATGTCCGGGATGATGAACGTGTCGGAGGAGGCCAGGATCCGGTCGGCCTCCGGCGTTGTGGGGCCGTTCGCCCCTTCCGCCAGGATCCGGCACTTGAGCCGGCCCGCGTTCTCGGCCATGATCACCCGCTCCAGGGCGCACGGGGCCAGCACTGTGCACGGGGTGGTCAACAATTCGTCGGCCGGAATTTTGTCGGCCGCCGGGAAGTCGCGGAGCTGCTTGCCGCCGGCGACGTGCCGGGCCAGAGCTGGGATGTCGATTCCCTTCAGGTTCTTGATGGAGCCGTTGCGGTCCCCGACGGCAATGATCTTCACCCCCCGCTGGTACAGCTCCTGGCAAACGGTCGACCCGACATTGCCGAATCCCTGGACCACGGCGGTCGACTCGTCGGGCCGGATCTTCAGGTCGGACATCGCCTCGAGGATGCAGTACACGACCCCGCGGCCGGTCGCCTCGCGCCGGCCGACGCACCCGCCGAGCTCGACCGGCTTGCCGGTGACGATCTCCGGGCAGGCGTAGCCGATCTTCATCGAGTACGTGTCCATGATCCAGGCCATGGTCTGCTCGTCGGTGCCCATGTCCGGGGCCATGACGTCGATCCGCGGGCCGATGATCGGCAGAACTTCCTCGGTATACCGCCGGGTCAGCCGCTCCAGCTCGCCGCGACTCATCCTGGTCGGGTCGCACGCGACGCCGCCCTTCGCTCCGGAGAACGGCAGGTTCATGATGCCGACCTTCCACGACATCCACATGGAGAGGGCCGCGACCTCACCCAGGTCCACCTGCGGGGCGTACCGCAGCCCGCCCTTGGACGCCCCCGACGTGATCGAGTGCTGCACCCGGTAGCCGACGAAGGTGCGCACCTCGCCCGAGTCCATCCGGATCGGGATGGCCACGACCAGCGACCGCTTTGGGATGGCCAGCCGGCCGATGATGCCCGGGTCGGTATCCATGACGGCGGCGACGGAGTACAGTTGCTCGCACGCCATCTGGTACGTGGGCGAGGTACCCAGAAGCGGGGACGCGAGATTCACGGGCGCGGGAGAGAACGCCATGCGCGGCTCCGGGATGTCAACAAGGGGAGGGCGATGGGCGACTGGTGAATTATACGATCCGGCCGCTTGCGGCTTCGCGACGGCCTACACGCCGAAAATCTCGCGCACGTTGTCGCGCAACAGCCGCTTCCCGAGGGCCGCGGCCTCCGTCTCAGTCAACCGTCCCGGCCGGACGAACTCGTCGGCCAGCGCGTCGGCCAGGATGCCGCGGTACATGTTGTACTTCGGCAATACGAACTCCAGCTTGTACGCGTCCGAGTAGTACCCGATCTGCTTGGTCTTGGGAACGGCTTGTAGCCGCTCGGTCAGGTCGCCGCGGATGTAGGCGGGGACGTTCGAGTACCACCAGTGACCGTTCGTCATGACGTTTGGGAAGATCCACGAGTAGGCCACCAGCTCCTGGTTCTGTCCGCTGGTCAGGACGGAGATCGGAAAGGTCACTTCCGGGAAGGCGTTGAACAGTTCACGGTACTGGATGAGGCTGGTCCGCCCGTCGAACAAGTCCTGCCCCTGGTAGACGCCGGCCTCGTAGACCCGGCGATTCACGCCGATCATCAGGTCGAACGGCAGTTCGAATTCCCGGCAGTGATCGGCCAGCATCCAGAACGTCCCGAGTGCCACGGCGGCTTGCGGCGAGGCGTCCGCAGCGCCGGCCGTGCCCGCGATGCTGCGCGCGAACTGCACGCCGCCAAAGACCGCCTTCGCCAGCGTGCTATCCCCGGCCAGGGCCCGGACGGCCCGGTCCAGTTCCTGGTCCCCGATCCGGGTTGGGGAGAAGACCGGCGGTAGCGAAATGGCACAAGCCTTCGCCCCCTTGGCCTTGAACCGAGCGAAGAGCTTCCAGAGGGCCTTGCGCAATGACTGAGCATCCCCGACCTCGACGCCGGTCGCGTCGGCCAGCCGCTCGCGAATCCGCGGCTTGTCCAGATGAAAGACGAGCGAGTCGGTCCGCAGGCACGGGACGTATTTCTTCGGGTCAAACCCGTCGAGCTCGTCGTCGAACTCGTTGGTCAGGAAGATGGCCTCGAGCTTCGTCTTCTCGAAGACCTGCTTTTCCCAGTCCGACTGGGCGAACTTCGTCTTGGCCGTGTCGAAAAGCGAATCGGCATCGGCGGCGCTGATCCGGTCGCCGGTGAACCCGAGGAACTGCTTGGCGATCTCCAGGAACCACGAGTACTGGACCGTATTGTCGAACCGGCCCATGTGGCCGAGGATCGACTTGACGCGATCCCGCGGGGCGACGTCGTCAGCCAGGGCGTCCTTGGGCATCCCGGCCGAGCGGGCCAGCTCGGTGTAATAGTGGTAGCCGAGAATGTCGTCGAGCGACCGCGCAACGGGGCGGAACGGGTCGATGTGCGAGTGCGGGTCGATGAGGGGGATGGCGCAGAGAGCGGCGTACAGGTCGCGGGAGAGGTTGTCGGCCATGGTGATCCCGTCCGTTCAGCAAGGATCCGACCGGGGGTGACGCGCTGCATGTCTTACACAGGCAAGGAAGGAATTACAATTCCGCCATGCGTCCGACGAGCGTTCGCATCGTGTGCTAGTAGCCTTGGTTCCGCCGAAAGCTCGTCCGCGAAATGAGATGGGCCGGCGAGCGATATGACCAGTCCGCGGCGGATCGGTTTTTGGCACGGGCCGTGCTTTTATTCCCCCGTCCGCGACGCTGACGACACTCGGCGACGCGGGCGGGTGACGAGAGCGACGGCCGCGAGTTCTTCCCCCGGAACCGGGCCACCTCCAGTCGCGAGCGTCACCCGGTTCCGGGCCGATGTGACCCTCCCCCGGTCCACGGCTAAACACGGAACTGACACTTTTCTCCAGCCTGTCCCTCCCCTGTCCTACCTCGGGCCCTCGCCTCCCCCGGCGAGGGCCTCTCTTTTTCCCTTCGCCTCAAGCCACTGCCTTCGCCGGGATCAGCAGTTTCTCCAATTGCGGCGGCCACTCGTACGGCTGCGCCCACTTGGAAATCGAATCGCCGATCTGCGGGATCTCCGCCTCCGCGAGTCGCCCCAGCTTCATTCGGGCCCCAAGGACTAGGGTTGGAATGCGCTCGGCCGGGAGCTTCATCAGCCGGCAACAGGTCGCGTCCACCGCCACCAGGTCGATCCCCATGACGATCACCCCGGACTGCCGCGCCGTGCCGACGAGCGGGCCGTCGCCCTCCATGCCGGTGATCCCGTCCACGATTGCCAGGTGGGGCGTCTGCGTCAGGGCGATGTCGATGATGCTGTTCGGGATGCCGCGCCAGTGCAGCTCGTTCTTCGGCCACCCGTAGCAGATACCCGGGAGCGTGCCGAACAGGTTCTTGAGCGAGAGCGTCGCTCCGGCCCAGTGGTGCGTCTTCATCTTCGGCAGGGAGATGAAGACGTCGGCCGTCACCACCGTGCGCGTCAGGTACAGGTGGTCGAGTCGGGTTGTCCGCCCGAGGTTCGGGACCTTGACCGGCTCGTCGTGGTTCAGGTCCACGAACCGCACTCCGTGCTTCCGCAGGATCGGCCCGAGCCCGCTCTCCTCGACCAGGAACTCGACGTTGCGCCAGTGCCCCGGGCCCTCCGCGACGATCACCTCGGCGGCGCCCTCGGCCTTGCACAGGGCGATGACCGCGTCCACGAACCGCGGGTCGGTGTTGATCGCCCGCGCCTGGCGGTATTCAACCAGGTTCGGCTTGAGGACGACCCGCTTGCCCGCGAGCGGGACGTGCGGGCGGTAGTGCTCGAATTGACTCTTGAGGACCGCGAGTAGGTCCGCGTCGTAGCTCTCGGCGCGGGCGATGTGGACCGCCCCGAACTCGGGCGGCTGCCGCAGCGCGCCGAGCCCGCGGACGACGAGGTTGCGGAACTTCGCTTTCAATCCCTCGACGAACCCAGGCCGGGGCGGGTCCTCCGGCTTGGCCGGGGGGACGAACTCGCCGGTCGCCGGGACAGGCCTGGCCGCGTCACCCTTCAGTCGGAACGGATTGCGCCCATCACTGGCCAGGGCCAGGGCCGTGAGGGCGTGGCGGGGCACGCTCACCGGCCGGCCCTCGGCGGTCTGGGCCGCGTACGCGGCGCGGATCCGTTCGTCGAGCTTCGGCAGGAAGGCCCGGGTCGCCGGGTCGTCGGCGTGGCAGGCGAGGGCGAGCTTCGCCCAACCCAGGTGCTCGAGGTCGCACATCGACGCGACCGCCTCGCGCAGGTAGCGCCGGGCGGCGGCGACGCGCGGGTGGTCCTGGCCTTGGAGGGCGAGGAGCATGATCGCCGTCGGCCCCGGGATCGGCTCGGTCATGGCGCTGAGCACGCGGCGGTTGCCATAGTTCACACCACCCGTATCGAACGCCCGGTCGAGCAGGAGCCGGGCCCCCTCGATGACCCGCGGGTGCGCCGCGTGCCCGGCGGCGCGCAGCGCGAGGACGGCCCACGCGGTCGGCTCCGCCCATGAGAAGGTCCCCTCCGCCCACGGCCAACCGACCCGCTCCGGGTCGATGTCGAACATGTTGTGGACTTCCGGGTCCCCCTTGATCGTGTGCCCGCGGACTTCCAGCAACCGCTTGGCCGACCGCTCGACGGCAACGACCTGGCCGAGCGCGGCCCGGGTCGCGACCAACAGGGCGGTCGGCCAGATGGCCTGTGGCCGGCCGCGCTCCAGGCGGTAGAGGCCGGTCGCGTCCGCCTGGGTGTCGAGTGCGGCCAGTGCCTTGTCAATAAGCGACCGGTGTTGGTCGTCTCCGGCGAGCGCCAGGACGGCGAGGCAAGTCGGCTCGAAGTGGATGGCGTGGTTCGCGGAGTAGCCCCACCCGCCCTCCGGCAAGGCCAGGCGGGTGAGGGCGTCGATCGGAGAGGGAAACTCGGGCACGGCGTCATTGTCCTCCGGGCGGGGTGCGCAAGTGTAGCACGACTGGTCTACCGCGGTCGGCCCGGGACCGGTAAACTCATCGCGCCCCTGGTACGCTGCCCGGAGAGGAGCCGCATGTCCCCGACCACCGCACAAACTACCCCGTCCGTACCACCGGCCGCGGGGGGCGAGGAATGGCCGGACGAGACCAAGCTGGTCACGGAGGACGGCAAGCCCGTAGACAACATCTATTCCGAAAAGCAGATGCGACTCCTCACCGAGCCGCTCTACCTGCATTGGGCCGGCAACCGCCGGTTCATCGCGACCGCCAACGTCGGACTCTTCTACAACGCCAACCAGCCGCCGCTTGTGCCCGACGTGTTGCTGAGCACGGACGTCGAGGTGCCGGACGAGTTCTACTCGAAACCCAACCGGTCCTACTTCCTCTGGCGGTACGGCCGGCCGCCGAAAGTCGTCATCGAAATTGTGTCGAACAAGGAGGGCGGGGAGGACACGACGAAGCGGGACCTCTACGCCCAGATCGGCGTGTCCAATTACGCGATCCACGACCCGGACAACTTGCTCGGCGGTGGCACGCTGCGGCTTTTTTCCTTGTTCGAAAACCGCTACCGCCCAAAACCAGACGGGTGGCTAGAGAGCGTGGGCCTGGGGCTGACGCTCTGGCATGGCCCGTTTGAGGAGTGGGACACGATCTGGCTGCGGTGGTGTGACCAGAAGGGCGACCCGATCCCGACCGGGGCCGAGCGCGCGGCGGAGGCGGAGACTCTTCGGGCCGAGGCACTACGCCAAGCCGAGGCGGAGCGGCAGCGCGCCGAGAAACTGCTCGCCATTCTCAAGGAAAAGGGGATCGACCCGGGTCCGCTGTAGCCACGGACTACCCGTGCGGCGCGCCTTCCCCGTGGGCTGCCTTGTACAGGTTCAGGGTCAGGTGAGCCTGCCCCTGGTGGTGTGCCTCGTGGCAGACCAACACCTGGAACCACGTCTCGTACGGCCACGGCGCCTGCTCATTCGGTTTCTTCGGCAAATCCGCGTCGGTCAGTGACGCCAGGTGGTCGAGCATCGCGGCCCGGCGCTCGGCCAGGTAGTGCCGGATCTCGTCAATCTTCGGCACCTGCTCGTCCGGCGTACTGCCTCCCGCGAAGCGCCGGACGTACTCCGGGTTGGCCGGCTCCCCGCCTTTCATCCGGACGCCCAGGTGGCGGTCGTCGGTCGCGGCGATGTGCATGAGCTGCCAGCCGATGTGCGCCCGGCCTGGGCCCGGCCGCCAGCCGAGCGCGGCCGCCGCGTCCGGCCGCTTGGCCAACGCGTCGAACCAGTCCGTCGTCCGCTTGCGGGTGAACTCCAACAGTTGGCGTACGTCGTTACGGGTCATCGTCGTTTCCCCGATGTGGTGGGGGGGTATGCTACCGGGTTCGCGTGGGAATCGTCAGCGTAATCTCGCTCCGCCCCGACAACCATCTCGGGGTGCGTCATCGGTCCGTCCCCGGATTCCCTAGTGGCTCGTCGTGAATCGCGTCCGGGTTACCGGCCGCGTCCTCGCCGTGGTCCGGGTCGGCGCGCTTGCGATCGATTGCCCAGGCGACAATGTCGGCGCAGAGAATACCGGAAATGAGCCCATCGACAATCGCGACGGGCAGGATCGTCATGAACAGCTCCTCAGCTGACCCCTTGAAGGGGATCCCAAGGACCAACAGGGCGTGCGTGAACGCAACCGTGAGCATCATCGACCCGGCTGTTGCGCCGATGACAAATCGCGCCCGCCGCGACCGGTCGCCCTGCAGGTGCGACACGAATTGCCCGGTCGCGGCGATCCACAGCGCCGCGAAAAACCACGCCGCCGCGAGGACGTGAAGGACCCAGAACGGGGTCAGTTTGCCAAGAATTGCGAACAACACGAGAAGGGCCACGAAGGCAAGTGGGGCCAGCGGGTGGACGCGGCGCTTGCTCATGACCGGCCCCTCCGGCCCGGGCGCGACTTCCGGTCCACTATCGCCTCCGGCGCGGGCGCGATTCCTCGGCGGCCACGGCGTTCCCGTCCTGCTCGGCGAGGTCCAAGTGTTCGCTCGAACGGTCCTTGGCCCGGTTCACCGCGGCTGCGGTCACGAACCCACCGATCAGCGCAAGAACGCTCGCGGCGATCATGACGAGGACAAACATCTCCTCCCGCGTGGGAGGGAAAGGGGCCCACGCTATCGATACCGCCAGATCAAACACGACCGCGAAGGCCGCGGCCCCGGCCACCCAGCCGAGGACGATTCGCGCCCTCCGCCGGGTATCCGGGTCGAGGTGGGAGACGAGGACGCCGGTCGCGGCGCTCGCCCCGGCCACGAGGGCCATCACCCCGGTGGTGACCTGCATGACCCAGAACGGCGCCGGGACCATGGCCGCGACCAGCACCAGGTTGCCCAGTATGAGCAGCGGGGCCACAACGGGGAGTACGCCGCGGTTCATTTCTCGCTCTCGGGCGAGCCACCCGCGTTGTCCGGCACTGTCAGTTGCGGATTCCCGGCCTCGTCCTCGGCAAACTCTGAGTTTTCAACAGTCCGCGCGTACCAGCGGACTGCCCAATGGAATAACAGCGGGCTCACCAGCATCCCCAGCATGATGGCGCATATCCCGGCAGTCTGTAGCTGAACCACAAGCCTGCCGTCGAAGTCGGCGGCCAGTTCGCCGGCCAGCTCCAGGGCCCCCATCGCCGTGCACATGCCACCCCAAACGGCGCACGCGAAAATCCGCTTGAACCGTGCCAAGGACGCCGGCTGTCGCCAGTACATCCACGCGCACACCAGGAACAACAACAGCCCGACGGTCAGCCAGGCGGCCGGCAAGGACCAGACCGGGATCACGGCGGCGGCTCCTGCGTCGGGGTCACCGGGTTTTCGGCGAGATCGTCCCCATAGTCCGGGTCGGCAGCCGGCCGCTGCTGCCAGCTTCGCACGACTAGCCCGTGGACGAGTCCGCCGACCACCCCGAGGATGGCGGCCGTCGGCACGACGACCACCGCGAGCCGGCTCGCGTCATTCGGGAGCGGGGTGCCGTAGGCGACAAGCAGGGCCAGGAAGAACACGGCCCCGAACAGGAACGCGGCGGCGATCCAGGGGAACGAGATTACCCGCCATACCTGAGTCGGCTCCCGGCGGCTCCAACGGAAATGGAACCACGCGAAACCGCCCATGAATAGGCTCAAGACCAGGAGCTTCGCAGCCATGAACCAGTGAATGTCCACGGGGGCCTCCGGCGGTGGGATTAACTTCGAGGACGTTCGTCCGATCCACCTGATTTCCGGTCGGCATTCTCGTCGTAGTCGTCGCGCAGTTGCCGATTGGGGTAGCCTTCCGCGGCCCGGCGGCGGGCGATCGCCACCGCGACCGCGCCGCCGATCAATCCCGATAGCGCGCCGATCAGGAGCCCGCCCGTGAGGTAGAGATGCAGCCCCGGCAGCGTGCGATCGAAGACCATCCAGAGGAGCCCGCCGCCGAGGAGCGTCCCGAGTCCGACGGCGACCGCGAACACTCCGCCGAAGATCGTGGTCGGCTTGACCGTCCGCTCAGGCTCCTGGAGGTAGTAAGTTGCCAGGCCCGCGGCGACCGGCCCGCCCGCGAAGAGCGCCGCCAGCGCCAGCAGCCAGAGAGTTGGTGCGTCCATGTTCGACCAGGCCCGCAGAGAACTCCGCCCCGGCATTGTCGCCGATCCGCACCGGCCAAACCAGTCCGCGAACGACTTCGGGGGCTATCGTTGCGGAGGTCCCACACCGGAACCGTCGGACCGGGCCGGGTTACCCGCCGGGTCGTCCGCGTAATCCGGATCAACGTGCGGGCGCCGCTGCCAGCGACGCAAGACCAGGCCGTGGACAACCCCGCCAGCGACGCCCACCAGCATGCATGCTGCACACGCCCCGAAGAAGTAATACTTCGCCGGTCGCGGCGGCAATCCGTCGTACACGATGCCGACCGCGACGAGGAATGCCGCCCCGGAGAGGAACGAACTGGCGACCCAGAGCGCCGGAACGACGCGCCAGGTGGCGCCGCCCTGGTGTCGAAGGCGTCGATAATTGAACCAGCTGAGTCCGGCCAGGTAGAGGGCCATCACCAGCAACAGGAGGATCAGGAACCAGGGTCCGAGCATGCGGAATGGCTTCCAGTCTTGATTAGCTGTGCGGCGGCGTCACCGGTCCGACGGGATTGCTTTCGTGGTCCTCGTCGTAGTCCTGCTCCGGCGGACTCGCTCGGGGGCGGTTTGCCCGATTCGACAGGGCCCGGCCGAAGAGGAAGCCGGCCAGTAACAGGCCGCCGACGACGGAGAGTTCGGCCCATTGGGCCGCCGGCCCGTAGAGGTCCCAATTGAACGCCCGGCGGACGATGAAGAACGCGGTTACCAAGGCGATGCCGGCGACCAGAGCGGCCATCATGCAAGCGTGCCGGAGGTCACTTCCTTTCCGGCTCCGGTGCCAGTTCCGGAAGGCGATCGCCAAGGTGACGGTGGCGATGGCCGGCGTCAACAAATTCGGAAACAGGTCGTTCCACTGCATGCGGACCTTCCGCTCCGGGTCCGGTCAAAAAACAGGGGCGGCGGCGCCCGTCGCGCCCCGCCCCGCGATTGTCGTCGATGCCATCTTACTACACCAGCTCCCGCATCGCCCTCGCGTCCACCAGGTGCTGCGGCCGCCCGGTCGGGTCCGCGATCGTCGTCGTCTCCGGGTTGATCCCGAGGGCGTGCCAGATCGTCGCGAAGACTTCGCCGAACGTCACCGGGCGATTAGCCGCGAACTCGCCCAGGCGGTTCGTGCTGCCGATCACCTGACCGTGTCGCAGCCCGCCGCCCGCCATTAGGGCACACGACACCTGCGGCCAGTGGTCGCGGCCGGCCTCCTTGTTGATCCGCGGTGTCCGCCCGAACTCGCCCCAGGCGATCACCGTCAAGTCGTTCAACATCCCGCGGGCGTCCAGGTCCTCGACCAGGGCCGTGATCCCCTGGTCGAGCTTCGCCCCGTGGTCGCGGACCAGGTCGAAGTTCTTCCCGTGGCTGTCCCACCGGCCAAAGCTCAGGGTCACGCACCGGGCCCCGGCTTCTACCAGCCGCCGGGCCATGAGCAGCTGTTCGCTGCACGTCGGGGCGCCGTCGAACTGGTACTTGTACGGCTTGCCGTCGCCGTACCGGGCCCGCAGCTTCTCCGGCTCCCTCGAGATGTCCAGGGCGTCGAGCAGCTTGCTCGACATCAGGACGTCGAGGGCCTTCTCCTTGGCCGCGTCGGTCCCGCGGAAGGAGGAGTCTGTGCCGCGGCGCAAGTTGTCGAACGACGCCAACAGCTTCTTGCGGTCGCCGAGCTGGGCCTGGTTGATCCCATTGAGCTTCATGTCGCCCAGGCCGTTGCCCTCCGGCTTGAACGCGGCGAACGGGGCCCCGAGGAACCCCGGCTTGCCGGCGTCGCTCCACGGCACGTGCTTCGTCGTGGCCGCCAGCCCGACGAACGGCGGCACCGACGGATCGACCGGCCCAGCGATCTTCGCCAGCAGTGAACCCATGCTCGGCCACCCGCCCATGGCCCGGAACTCGGCCTCGCTGCGGCCGGTCGTACACTGGACCGCGTCGTGCCCGCCGCGGGCCCCGACGATCGAGCGGATGAACGTGAACTGGTCGGCCGAGGCGGCGATCCGCGGGAAGCACTCGCCGATCTGGATCCCGGGGACCTTCGTCGCGATCGGCTTGAACTCGCCGCGAATCTCGGACGGGGCCTCGGTCTTGATGTCCCACATGTCCTGGTGCGGCGGGCCGCCGCCGAGGAACACGTTGATGACGGCCTTGTGCGACGACTTGCCGATCGACTCTTCGGCGCGCAAAACGTCAACGAGGGAGAACTGGGCGGCGCCAAACGCGAAGGCGCCGATCTTGAGGAACGAGCGGCGGGGGATGCCGTCACAGAACCTCTGCGGACGACCGGGAACGGTCAGCATGGCGAGGGCCTCTTGTGGGCGAGGCGGTAAGTCAGCCGGCAACCGGAAGGCCGGCCGGGTGGGTTTGGGCGTTCCAACTCAGGTCTGAATAACTACACCAAAATTTACCCCGCCGGCGACCCGGTCGCAAGCGCAAAGTGCGCCGATGTCCTGGCCGGGGTAAGGGAAAGCGGATTCGCGAACGTCGGTCAGGAGTTTCCCATCGCCCGCGTCATTATAGGGTCGATTTCCTCTGCGGCGTCAGACGGAGTGTGGCATATCGCGAAGATCGGCCCGACTTCTCGTAGTATGGAGCCGTAATCGCCCCGCGGCGCGGAGTTTGCTTTGCCGTGGGCGACTCGCCCATGGCCTTCGACCCGACGCCGGGTCTGGCTCGCTCGGCGCTATCTTTACGGGCTGACGCCGGCCCGGTACTCCAGATATCCGCAATTGCGGGTTCGCCCTCGCCCTTCATACTATCCATTCGCCCCGCGTCCTCATCCGAAGGGAGGCATCATGAGTCGGTTGAACAGCTGGTCGTGGATCGGCGGGCGGGCCCCGCGAGTCGAGCCGCTGGAGAATCGCTGGTGTCCCAGCACCGTGCGCTTTGACGACGGCAGCTTGCGGATCCTCGGCACGGAGGGGGCCGATACGGTCGTCATCGTGGACGACGGCAAAGGGGGGGTGACGGTCACGTTTGACAACACCGCCCAGGGCGGCAACGGGGACGACAACAACGGGTCCGGCGAACACTCCGGCCGGCACCACGGGGGCGGCGGCGACAACGACGACGACAACGGCAACAACAACGGCAGCGGCAGCAACGACAGCGGCAGCAACGACAGCAACAACGTCGGCGGCCCGACCACCGAGACGTTTACCGGCGTCGAGGAGATCAGGTTCCGCGGCCTCGGCGGCGACGACAACGTCACCTACCGGCTCAGCGGCGAGCTCACGACCGACCGCGACGTCCGGCTCGACCTCGGTTCCGGCAACGACACCGCGACCATCGATCTCGCGGCCGGAGTGAACGGCGCCGAACTCCGATTGTTCGTGAACGGCGGCCAGGACGACGACAAAGTGAATATCACGCTCGGGGCCGTGACCGACGGCGACGTGACGCTCATGACCAATCTCGGGTCCGGGAACGATACCCTCCAGACGACTGGCACCGGCGAATTGACCGGCTTCGCTGGCGCCCAGCTGATGGCCTTCGGGGGCGGTGGCGACGACACCATCGGGGTCAACTTCTCGGGCAACGTCGATACGTTTGCCGACCTGTCCGTGATGACCGACGGCGGCACCGGGAACGACGGCATCACCGCCATGCTGACGGGCAAACTGGATGGCGAGGCACGGGTGCGGGTCAGCGGCGGCGGCGGCGACGACACCGTCAGCGTAAGCTCCACGGGCGACGTCGGGGCTGACGGCCTCCTGTCCGTCCGAGCGACCGGCGGGTCCGGCGCCGACAACATCACGACCGACATCAAGGGCGTGATCAGCGGCGACGTGCGGCTGACGGTCGATGCCGGAGCCGGGAACGACGTGGTGAAGGCCACGGTTACCCCCGCGGCCGGCAGCGACGGCACGGTCCGGGCCCGGGTGTTCGGCGGCATCGGGGACGACAACCTGACCCTGAACATCGACACGGCCCTCGCGGCGGCGCTGCAGGTGATCGCCATGCTCGACGGCGGGGCCGGTACGGACACCTGCGTACACACGAGCAATGTGACGGCGACCAACTGCGAGATGTAATCCAACCCGTGGGGGCGGACTTCCAGGTCCGCTCCCACGGAATAGACACCAACTCTGTCACCCCATGCCCGCCCTGACGGACGACTACGCCTACCTGTTCGCCCACGTCACCCTCAACGACTTCCTCACTTATATGAACGACTGGTCGGCGGACCCCGCCGACCCGCGACTCCTCGCCGACGAGTGGCGCTCCGCGAACGCCCACTTCCAGGAACTGCAACAAACCGAGGCCGGCTGGGCCGACCGGCCGGCTGTCGGCGCGATCCCGAAGTCGCTGGAGCCGCTCATTCGCCAGGTCGCGGCCGACCCGATCTTCCGGCGGTCGTTCTCGGCCGTCCCGGGCGAGATCGGCATGGTCGAGTTGGACCGGCTCGTCGCCTCGCAGAAGTCGGTGAACTTCACCCATGTCGCCCGGCTCAAAGAGCAGATCGGCCCGGCGCCGTCCGCGGCCGCGGTGTTCCGCGCGTGCCTCCCGTTCGACCATCCGGTCCCGGAGTGTCGGGCCGGGCGGGTCGGGAAGGACTCGTACATGTTCGCGTCCGAGTCGAACGACCTCCGGTTTCTGGAATCGATGCTCCTCGAGCCCGACCAGCTCACCGGGATTCAACCGCACGGCCCGCTCGCGGGTGTCGTTGGCGTGCTGGTTGGCTACGGGTCGAACTTTTTGAATTGCGTGGCCCTGGAAGATCGCCTGGTGCTCAACAACGGCTTCCACCGCGCCTGCGCGCTGCGGGCCCTGGGCGTGACGCACGTCCCGTGCGTGGTGCAGCGGCTCGCGGGGCGGGCGGACCTGGAGGTCGTCGGCCGGGCGGCCATCCGACGCGACCCGAACGTCTACTTCGGGATGGCCCGCCCGCCGGTGATGAAGGACTTCTTCGACCCACGCCTGTGCCGGACGGTCCGCCGCCCGCACCGCTCGCGGCAGGTGCGGGTGACGTTCACGGTCGAGGAGCTGGACGTACCGTGACTCTCGATTGTCTCACCCGCGCAGCCATCGGATGACTGCAGTCGTGAACGCGGGTAGGTCGTCCGGCTTTCGCGCCGTGATGACATTCCCGTCCACGACTGTCTCTTCGTCCACGTAGATCGCCCCGGCGTTGGTCACGTCGTCCTTGATGGCGAAAAAGCACGTCGCCTTCTTCCCCTTCAGTGCCGGGGTCGAGCACAGTAGCCACGGGCCGTGGCAGATCGCGGCCAGGAGCTTGCCGCGGGCGTGCATGTCCTTGACGAGCTGGACGGTCGCCGCGTCGCGGCGAAAATAATCCGGGGCGAACCCGCCCGGGATTACCACCGCGTCGAAGTCCCCGGCCGACACGTCCTTCGCCGCCTTATCACTCTTCGCGGGGTAGCCCAGCTTGCTCGGGTACGTCTCTCCCGCCTTGGGACCCACCATGGTCACAGTCGCCCCGGCTTCCTTGAGCCGGTAGCACGGGTACCAGACTTCCAGCTCCTGGTACTGCTGCTCGACCAGGACGGCGACGCGCTTGCCTGTGAGTTCCATGGTGCTCCTCCGGAGGCTGCGATAGGACGTAAAGGTCCTATAGGACTTATACGTCCTATGGAAGTCGCGCCGCGTGTCGGCATTCCCCCCCTTCGACTTGACACTTTTTCCGGCGAGCCGTATCTCCCGCGGTCCTCAGCGAAGTGTTTCCGTCCAGGGGTGGCCCATGATGCGCATTGTCCGCGCCGCCGGGATCGTGACCGCCGCCGTGTTCGTCGGCCTGGCGGCGCTCCGGGCGTCGCGGGAAGTCTCCGCCGCCCCGCCCGCCGGCAAGGAGATCGCCGAAGTCCTCGTCTCCGGCAACCGCATCCGCCCGACCCAGGACGTCCTCGCCGTCTTCGGCCTCCGCCCCGGCCAGCCGTACCTCGAAGAGCAGATCCGCGCCGGTACCGACCGCCTCTACGCCAAGGGCTGGTTCACCCCGAACGGGATCGAGCTGCGGACCGTCGAGCGGCCGGACGGGAAGGTCAACGTCATCCTCTACGTCACCGAGCTGACCAACTTCATCGAGGAAATTAAGTACAACGGGGCCCAACACCTGTCGCCGACCGAACTGGCCCAGCTCACGGGCCTGCGAATCCGCATGCCGATGTCGCCGCACGTCAACCAGCAGGCTCGGCTCAACATCCTCCGCAAGTACCAGGAGTCCGGCCGCGTCCACGCGAGCGTTATCCTCAAGGAGGGCAACAAGCTCGACGACCGCCGGGTAGTGTTCGACATCGTCGAGGGGCCGCCGGTAAAGGTGACGGACATCGACTTCAAGTTCGTCGGCCGGCATGATTCGGGGATCTCGGCCGGCCGGCTGCGCGAGCAGCTCACCATCTCGCGGAGCAAGCTCGCCGGCTTGATCGGCGGCGACTTCAACCCGGCCCAGATCGAATACGACGTCGTCCGGCTGACCGAGTACTACCACGGGCTCGGCTTCCTCGACGCCCGGGTCGGACGGCAAATCGAGCACTCGGACGACCACCGGTCCGTGACGGTCACGTTTTTTGTCGAGGAGGGCCAGCGGTACAAGGTCGGGCGGCTGCAGATCAGCGGCAACTCGGTGTTCAACGAGAAGAAGCTGCTCGAGTACACGGACCTGCGCGAGAACGCCTACTACGACCGGCAGGTGATCCAGACCGACCTGCGCCGCATCCGCGACCTGTACGGGTACACCGGCCGGGCCGTCGGCGTGAAGGAGGACCACCCGGAGCCCGAACCGGGCAAGGGAGTGGTCCACGTCCACTACCAGGTGCTGGAGGTGCCGCAGACCCGGGTCGGGGACGTCATCATTCGCGGCAACACGGTGACCGACGAGCGGGTGATCCGGCGCGAGCTCATGGTCTTCCCGGGCCAGATCCTCAGCTACCCGGACGTGATCGCCTCGCAGGAGAACCTGTCGCGGTTGCAGATCTTCAAAGAGGACCCGATGAACGGCATCCGCCCGTCGGTCGAGGTGATCGACCGGCCGGATTCGCCGGACGGCACGTTCAAGGACGTCCTGGTCACCGTGCAGGAGACGCAGACCGGGGCCTTGATGCTCGGGGCCGGGATCAACTCGGACGCGGGCGTGACCGGGAGCCTCGTGCTCAACGAGCGGAACTTCGACATCCTGAACTTCCCAACCAGCTTCGAGGACATCTGGTCCGGGCGGGCCTGGCGTGGCGGCGGCCAGGAGTTCCGGCTCGAGGCCGTGCCCGGGAACGTGTTCCAACGGTACACGATGAGTTGGCGCGACCCGCGGATCTTCGACAGCCCCTACAGCCTGAGCCTGAGCGGTTACTACTACACCCGCGGGTTCAACGAGTACAACGAGGACCGCGTCGGCGGCCGGGCCAGCGTCGGCCGGCGGCTCAGCCAGTATTGGTCGGCGAACGCCTCGGTCCGCGTCGAGGGGGTGACGGTCAAGGATGTGCCATTCTTCGCCCCCATCGAGATCGCCCGCGATCGCGGGTACCACTTCCTGGTCGGGACCGGCGTCGGTGTCCGCCGGGACAGTCGCGACAACTACCTGCGGCCGACCGAGGGGAGCGTGTTCGAGGCCAATGCCGAGCGCGTCTTCGGGGACAGCGATTACACGTTGCTGACCGCCGAGTACACGAGCTTCTGGACCACCTTCAGCCGAATCGACGGCAGCGGCAAGCAGGTGCTGGCTTTCCGGTCGCAGGTGTCGTGGGCCGGGGAAGACACCCCGGTGTACGACCGGTTCTACGCCGGCGGGTTCCGCAGCCTGCGCGGGTTCCAGTTCCGCGGGGTGGGCCCGTTCGTGGGTGATTTCAACATCGGCGGCCGGTTCGCGTTCCTCAACAGTCTGGAATACCAGATTCCGGTCGTGCCCAGCGACAGCCTGTACGTGGTCGGCTTCGTGGACTCCGGGGCGGTCGAGCGGACGACCCGGATCATGGACTACCGCGTCGCGGCCGGCGTGGGGCTGCGGATCGCGATGCCGCAGCTCCTCGGCCCGGTCCCGCTCGCGATCGACTTCGGGTTCCCGATCGTCCAGGGACCGGGGGACAAGCGGCAGATCTTCAGCTTCTGGATCGGCGTCTTCGGACAGTAATGCGACGGCCCGCCTCTACCCGCCAACGTCCGCGTCAAGTTCCGACGCCGATACGGATCGCCTGACAGCCTGTAGCGGAACGCCCTCCGTGGCGTTCCGCAACGCTGGCGTCCCCGGGGCGCATCATTGTCCCCCAGGGAGAGAGCCTTGCGGAACGCCACGGAGGGCGTTCCCTCCAGATGACACGTGTTCGGGCCGTAACAAACCGGTAACGATTGGGCCGGCGGCCCACCGGGCCGACCGCTTTTTTATGCCACCCCCTCCCGGGACCGGCTCTATTCGGGTAGAGCTTTCCGGGAGGAGATCGCATGTCCGCCGGGCCCAGCCAGTACGTCGCCCAACACGTCCGCGACCTGATCGAGCGTCAGCGCTTGGACGCACTCGCCGACCGCGAGCTGTTGTCCCTATTTGTGGGACATCGCGACGACGCGGCATTCGCGGCCCTGGTCCGGCGGCACGGGCCGATGGTCCTCGGCGTCTGCCGGCGGATCTTACGTCATCCGCACGACGCCGAGGACGCCTGTCAGGCGGTCTTCTTGATCCTGGCCCGCAAGGCTGGGACAGTCCGCGGCCGCCACGGACTGGCCGGCTGGCTGCACCGGGTCGCGGTCCGGGCCGCCGGGCGCCTGCGCGCGGAGCGGGCGCGCCGAACAACCGAAGCGCTCCCATCTGACCTGACTTCCTCCGTGCCGACACCGGACGAGTCCGCATGGCGGGAAGTCCGCGGAGCGTTTGATGACGAGGTCGGCCGGCTGCCGGACAAGTTCCGGTTGCCGCTCGTCCTTTGCTGCCTGCAGGGGAAGACGCGCACGGAAGTGGCGCGTGAACTGGGTTGGTCTGAGGGGGCCGTTCGCGGGCGGCTCGAACGCGGACGTAAGCTGCTGCAGGCCCGATTCGCCCGCAAGGGGCTCGCGCTCCCCGCGACGCTCCTTGCCATGCTGCTGGAAAGCTCTACGCCCGCCGCCCCCGCGGCACCGGACATGGCCTCGACGTCCGCGGCTCGCCTGGCCGACGGCGTCATCAAGTCGATGGCCGTCGCGCGGGCGAAGCTCGCCGCGTGCGCAACCGCGGCGGTGCTTCTGCTTGGCACCGTCGCCGGCCTGAGTCTGTACGGCCGGGCGGGGGCACAGCCGAAACCGGCCGATTCGCAGCCGTCCCCACCGGCGACACCAGCCGCGACGGCCCTCGAAGCCGAGAAGAACCTCGACACGTTCGTTCTGCGGGTGTCGCTCGCCCCGGCCGGCGAGGGCAAGTTCGACCCGAAGTACTCGCTGTATCACGTCCTCCTGTACGTGCCGAACCTGCGGCTCGAACCACCGGCCAACGGCCCGTCCGGCAAGCCCGTCGAGGCGCACGCCCGGATCACGAAGGAACAAGCCAAGAAGATCGTCGCGGCCCTGAACGAATTCGGGTTCTTCGGCGACCGCGCGGCCCAGGAAAAGCTCCAGCTCATGAACCTCCGCACCTGGCCGCACGTCGCGCTCAGTGCCCGCTTCCAGGGCGGGGAGGATGCCGCGACGCGGGAGCGGCTGCTCAGTTGGCTGCCGTCCATGCTGCCCCCGCTCGACGCGATCCGCGCCAGTGTGGAGGGCGACGCGGCCAAAGCTCTCGACCAGCTCATCGCCCAGCTCGCCGACGACCGCAAGCGCTGGGGCTCGACCCTCGACGAGGACACGCGCCGACTCCAGGGCGCCTGGGCCGTGGACCTGACGGACGACGACAAGCGGCTCGGACTCATCTCTGGCCAGACTGCCAAATGCACGATTGACGGGAAGAAGATCACCCTCAAGCCGAAGGTGCAGCTCGATCCACTTCTCGACCTGGAGACGATTCGCGGGACGTTCGAGCTGCAGGACACCAGGCCGCGGCGAATGGTCATCAAGGGAACGCGGGACACGGTGTCGAAGCTGGAACCCGGGACGTGGACTGTCCTCTACGAGGTCTCCGATACGACACTCACCTTGTTGTTACCGCCGCCGGGGAAGGACCCGCCGGCAGACGCGAAGCCGCGATCGGAGCAGGGCGATCGACAATTCACGTTCAGGCGGGCCGCCCCGGAGGCGATATCCGCCTGGGGCGAATTATCGAAGGGGCTGCAGACGCGGATTCGCGCGGCCAGGTCGAAGTACCCCGCGGGAGTCGCCCCCATACTTGAACTCGACGTCCGCGACGTCCCGGGCGACCTCGGCGTGACCGCGGCCCGGTGGCGCGGCCACCGGCTCGGCACGCTCGCCCGCCTGGAAATCGACGGGGTGACGTATACGTGTCCACAGGACTTGCGGAAGCTCACGACGCAACCGCTCAAGCCGGGCGAGGAGATCCGCAAGTGGGCGACCATTGACCTCGGCGAGGAGTGGACCACGAATCAGGGACTAGGCAAGCGTCTGGCGCTCGCGCCGGGCAAGCACACAATCCGCGTTGGGTTCACCTTCTACCTGGAGAGTTCGGACCCGGCGGTGGTCACGGCAACCCCGGTCAGTGGGCCGTTGGACATTGAAATTGTGACCGGCGGGGCACCGATCGCCTCCGAGTGGGGGACGGAGTGGAACGGTTTGCAGATCCGGGCGCGAGCCGACAAGTCGCGGTTCATCACAGGCGAGGCGGTTTCCTTGAGCCTCGACGTTCGAGCGAACCCGTCGAATCCGAAACCTGTCCCGATCACTCGGGCGAACCATCGGCTCCGGGTCGAGGTCGATGGTCGCTGGTATCAAGACGTTCGCACCCCGGGCGGTCTTGACCGAATCGTTGAAGTGGCCCCCGGCAAGGAACTCCACGACTTTGTCTACGGCACTCCGGGGGAGTACTGGGTCAGCGGTACGGCCAAGGGCCCGCCGGCCTGGACACCGGGCAAACACACAATCCGCCTCGGGTACGACGCCGAAGGTGCCAAACCGGGGTCAATACCTCTGGTCAGCAACACTTTGGAGATTGAAATCGTCGCCGCCCGACCGGGCGAGCAAGTGGCCACCGCATCCAACTGGGGCGAGTCGTCGAACGGGGTCAGCGCCCGCATCCGGACTTCGCGTCCGCGATTCAAGGTGGACGACGACGTCGAGATCGACCTGGACGTCAAGGCTGACAAGACCCAGTCGTGGCACGCCGGTCGAGTCGGACATCTCGCCCGGGTCGAAGTGGACGGCGTCTGGTACGTCTCCCGGTACGACACGCGGGAGTACGTCCTGCCCCGCGAGCTGCCCGCCGGGCAAGAGGTGTCGGGGTGGGTCAGCATTCAACTCGGCCCGCATTGGGTCGTGGAGAAGTCGCGCAACGAGCGGTCGCCGCAGGCGTTGACCTTGAAGCCGGGTAAGCACACGCTCCGCGTCGGATTTTCGTTTTGGTCGGATGGGACTGAAAAGACGTCTGCCAGCCCGGTCAGCGGGCCGTTGGAGATCGAGGTGCTGCCCGCGACGAAAGAGTGAGTCCGTCACACGGCCCGCTCAGACGCCGAGCGCCTTCCGCTTCTCCTCGATGAACGCGACGTGATGCGGGATGTGATTGACCGCCGACGTCAGCACCGCCTCCAGCGACACCAGCCCCTTGAACGAGTGGATGCCCACCCGCTTGGCCGCCTCCGGTCCCAGGCTCCGGAGAATCCGGGCCGTCTTCTTTCGCGTGACGTCGATCACGGCCAGCTCCTCGTCCACGTCCCGGCCGTGGTAGTTCAGCGTCGCGGCGAACAGGTTCTCGTCGGCCACGAGCAAGAGCGGCCGCTCGTGAGAGATCACCCGCATCATCCGGTCGGCAAGGATCGGCTCGAAGTCGGCGATGTGCGCCACGACTTCCAGGGTGCTCCACTTCCCCTTGACCGGGCGGGCCACGAGCTGATCCCGCGTCATCCCCCTGACGGCCTTCCGCAGCGTGTCCGATCCGGCGAGGTATTGGTCGATCAATGCGGTGAGGGGCATGGCGCGGCTCCCGGGTGCAAGTGAGATAAGGATGGCGTAGCCGGAGGGCCGATCCGGGCAAGGGGCTTCCGTAGCATGTCCGGTGAGCCCGCGCCCTACCGGAGACGATCGTGACCGCGACTGCCGAACGAGTCCCGCCCCGCGCCGAAGTGCCCCCGGAATACACCTGGGACCTCATCTCGCTCTTCCCGTCCGACGCCGCCTGGGAGAGCGCGTTCGCGGAGTGGGAGCGGATGATTGAGGGATACGCCAGGTTCCGCGGCCGGCTCGGGGAGAGCGCCACGGTCCTGGCCCAGTGCCTGATCTTCGACACCGCGGTGGACCGGCTTGGGGACCGCGTCGGGACCTATGCCTTCTTGAAGGCCAGCGAGGACGTTTCGAACTCGACGTATCAGGGCCTCAAGGCCCGGTACATGGGCGTAGCCGCCCGAGCCGGCGAGGCGGCCAGTTACATCCGGCCGGAGATCTTCGGCATCCCGGACGACCGGCTGGCCGCGTTCCTGAAAGATCCCGACCTCGCCGGCTACAGGATTGCCCTCGAACGGCTCCTGCGCTTCAAGCCGCACACCCTATCCGATAAGGAGGAGCGGCTGCTCGCGATGCAGGCGGAGACGGCGCAGACCGCCCACGAGGTGTTCGACCAGCTCCTGAACGCGGACCTGAAGTTCGGCACGCTGGAACTGGCCCCGGGGCGGACCATCGAGTTGAGCCACGCCTCATATTCCGCGTGCCTGGAGAACCCGGACCGCGACGTGCGGCGGAAGGCGTTTCACCAGTACTACGTCGAGTACGCCGACCACGCGCACACCTTCGCCGCGTCGCTCGCGGGCTCGATCAAGCAGGACGTGTACATTGCCCGGGCGCGAAATTATCCGTCGGCCCGCGAGGCGGCCTTATTCCCGGACCAGGTGCCCGTCCGCGTCTACGACAACCTGATCGCGGCGGTCCGGTCGAACCTGCCGGCGGTCCACCGCTACTACCAGCTCCGCCGCCGGCTCATGAAGCTGCCGGACATCTACTTCTACGACACATACGTCCCGATCCTGACCGACGTGAGAGTCGAGCGCACGTGGGACCAGGCGGTCGAGGTGGTCATCGAGGCCTTGCGACCGCTGGGGCCCGACTACCTCAACGTGTTGACGAAGGGCCTACGCGGGCGTTGGTGCGACCGCTACGAGAATAAGGGCAAGCACAGCGGGGCCTTTTCGAGTGGGTGCTACGACAGCGACCCGTTTATCCTGATGAACTACCGCCCGGACGTGCCCGACCACGTCTTCACCCTCGCGCACGAAGCCGGGCACTCGATGCACTCTCATTTGTCAAAGGCCCAGCCGTACCAGTACGCGAACTATACGATCTTCGTCGCCGAGGTCGCAAGCACGTTCAACGAGCAGTTCCTCGGCAAGTACGTGATGGACCGGGCGGCCAACAATCGCGAGCGGGCCTACTACCTCAACCGCGAGATCGACGAGCTGCGCAAGACGATCGTGAGGCAAACCATGTTCGCCGAATTCGAGAAGGTCACGCACGACCTGGCCGAGCGGAACGAGCCGCTGACGCTGGACGTGTTCCGCGGCGAGTACCGCAAGCTGCTGGATGCCTATTTCGGCCCGGACTTCGCGATCGACGAGGAGCTGTCCCTGGAGGGGCTGCGGATCCCGCATTTCTACCGGGCGTTCTACGTTTACAAGTACGCGACCGGCCTGTCGGCCGCGATCGCGCTCTCGGAGCGCGTCATGAACGGCGGGAAGGCAGAGCTGGAGGCGTACCTCGGCTTCCTCCGCGGCGGCAGCTCGAAGGACCCGCTCGACCTGCTCCGCGACGCGGGCGTGGACATGGCGACGCCCGGTCCGGTGGACCGGGTGCTCAAGCGGTTCTCGCACCTCGTCGATGAACTGGAAAAAGCGATGACCTGACGCGCCTCACGCGGCCGCCAGTTGCAACCGCACCGACGACCGCGTCGTCGCCTGGACGAAGCACTCGAAGAGCTGCATGTCCAGGGCCGACGCCGTGTCCGCCTCCGGGTGCCATTGCACGCCCATGCAGAACCAGTCCTGCTCCTCCCATTCGATCGCCTCGATGACGCCGTCCGGGGACTTCGCCCCGACCCGCAACCCCTTGCCGAGCGTGCTGATCGACTGGTGGTGCCGGCTGTTCACGCGCAGCTCGCCGCCGCCGTAGATCTCGTCGATCCGCGTGTTCGGCTCGAGCAGGACGATGTGCCGGTGCGGGCCGCCGGAGGGGTCGAAGTGCGGCAAGGCCTTGGGCACGTCGGTCGGCAGGTGCAGGAAGAGCGTCCCGCCCATGAGGACGTTGAGCTGCTGCATGCCGACGCCGATCGCGAGGACCGGGATCTCCCGCTCGATGACGCGGCGGACGAGGATGCGGTCGCTGGCGTCGCGGCGGTCGGCCATCGGCTGGATGCTCGACGACATGGCCTGGCCGTTGCGCCGCGGATCCATGTCGAGCCCGCCGGTGAGGACGATGCCGTCGAGCTTGGCGAGCAGGGGGTCGAGGTCGGCTTCCTTGCCGAGAGGCGGGAGGAGAATCGGCAGACCGCCGGCGGCCAGGACCGCGTCGAAGTAGCCGGAGTTGACCCGGGCGTGGGCGGAGTACGTCTTGGAGGCGGCGTAGAAGTCGGTGTTGATGCCGATGAGTGGTCGGGGGCTTTCCTTGGCGGCCATTGGCGGGAACCCTCCTTGGTCGGGCGGCAGAAGCCGCGAGTGCCCGGAACCCCCATGTCCCGGGCTCCCGTCCGGGCGGAATAACGGGAGGCGGAAGTTTACCGAGGCGAGGTGGGGCATAGCAAGAGGAAGATTTTGGGCGCCCGGAAAGGTAAGATTGGCCGGCGGGTTCGATGGACTTCAACGACTCGATGACCAGTGGAGCGGCGGTGACCGACGGCGATGCTCTGATTCGCAGCATCCTGGCCAACCCGGCGGACGACGCCCCGCGGCTGGTCTACGCCGACTGGCTGGAGGAGCACGGCCGGGGCGAGGACGCGGAGTTCATCCGCGTGCAGGTCGAGCTGGCCCACCTGGGCTTCGACGGCGGGTTCCACACCGACGAGCGCGGCCGCCTGCGGCACTCGCCGCCTCATGTTGCGACACTGACCGAACGGCAGATGGAACTCTGGTTCGACAACCACGGGCGGCCCGATTTGCCGGCCGCGATGGCCAACTGGCCCGTCTACCCGGCCAACACTCCCGGAATACGGCTCCGCGTACGACGAGGGTTCATCGAGCGACTGGCCTGTCCCGGCGACGAGTTCCTGGCCGTGGCCGCCGAGCTGTTCGCCCGCCAACCGATCACGCATGTCCGGCTGAGTGACCGGCAGTCGATCAACCAGGGGGGTGGGTTCGCGTGGTTCTGCACCGGCGTCTGGAAGCAACTGGTGGACGACGTGCCGGCGGAGTTGTGGCCGCACCTGGCCCGGGACGATCAGCCGATGGTCACGTACGCGACCTCAGACGAAGCGGATGCCGCCCTGGGTCGGGCGTGCCTCCGCTACGGCCGGTTGCTCGTCGGCCTGCCGGATCGGCCAGAGGGCGACTGATGACTGACCGCGAGGCGCTGTTGCGGGCCATCTGCGAGAGTCCGGAGGACGATGCGCCGCGGCTGATTTACGCGGACTGGTTGGAGGAGCACGGCGACGCACGGCAGGCGGAGTTCATCCGGGTGCAGATCGAGTTGGCGAAGTGTCCGAACGACGAGTCACTGACCCGCGCGCTCACGGCCGCACTTGAATGGTGTTCAGATTTCCGCAAATGGCGTTTTGTGGCGGGACACTGGCCCAAATTGAA
>DATFWZ010000572.1:0-26257 GCA_035258765.1 Gemmataceae bacterium | reverse complement strand
TGGCCGGGGGTGGGCGGGTGGCGGAACTGGATGATCGACATCATCTCGACGAGCCCCGGGTTGCGGGCCTACTTCGCCCGGCACGAAGACTGGTACTTCGACAACCCGCCGCTGAAGGAGTTGTTCGCGGCGGGCGGCCAGAGGGCCAGGACTCTGGTCGCCGGGAGTAAGTAGGGATCGTATGGCGGGGCGGATGACGTTGTCGTTGGTTCTCGGCACTTCGGCGAATATGATCGGGCCCAGGTGGCATCAAATCGGGAGCCCTGGAGCCGACGCATGCCCGCCCCCGAACCGCCCGGCGCGGCCGACGACGCGGCAGACGCCGGCGACACGAGGCGCCTTCTCCCCGACTCGCGGACGGACGGCGGCCATTTTGCCATGAGCCCGGCCGACGTCGCGGGGACGACTCTGACCCAACGACAAGTCCCGGACCCGGCCGCGACCCGATCGACGAACGCCGTCGCACCCGCATACACGCCACCGCCGCGCACCATACCCGGTTACGAGCTGCTCGAACGACTCGGCGAGGGGGGCATGGGCATCGTCTACCGGGCCCGACAGGTGAAATTGAATCGCGTCGTCGCCCTGAAGATCCTCCGGGGTGGGCACGCGGCCGGACGGAAGGAGCTGATCCGGTTCCTGGCCGAGGCCGAGGCGGTGGCGGCCGTCCGGCACCCGCATGTGATCCATGTGTACGAGTTCGGGGAGGCCGACGGCCACCCGTTCCTGGCCATGGAGTACCTCGCCGGCGGGACCCTCGCCGACCGGCTTGAGACCTCCGGGCCGCTTGACCCGAGCGCCGCCGCCGAACTCGTCGCCATATTGGCCGATGCCGTCCAGGCCGCCCACGACCAGGGAATCGTCCACAGGGATTTGAAGCCCGAGAACGTCCTGTACGACGCAGCCGGCGAGCCGAAGGTGACGGACTTCGGTCTGGCCAAGCGGGGCGGCGGCAGCGACTTGACCGCGACGCAGGTCGTCATGGGCACCCCGGCCTACATGGCCCCGGAACAGGCCCGGGGGGACACCAAGTTCGTCACGCCGTCCGCGGACGTGTATTCCCTCGGCGTGATCCTGTACGAATGCCTCACCGGGTCGCGGCCGTTCGAGGCCCCGGACCAGATCGCTCTGCTGCGGAAAGTCGCGGAGGACGACCCCGAGCCGCCGCGCCGGCGCGTGCCGCGACTGCCCCGGGATGTCGAACTGATCTGCCTGAAGTGTCTGGCCAAGAACCCGGCCGAGCGTTACTCGACGGCCGCGGACCTGGCCGCGGACCTGGAACGGTTCCGGACCGGGAAGTCGGTGAGTGTGCGGGCGGCCGGGTGGGTGGAGAGAGGTTACCGTTGGGCGCGGCGACGGCCGTACGAGGTCGCGGCCACCGGCCTCGCGCTGCTGGTCGTCGTCCTGGGCGGGTCCGGGGCCGCGGCCGCGTGGCTGTGGCGAGAGGCCGAGGCGGGTCGGGGCGCCGCGGAAGTGGAACGGTCGCGAGCGGAGGCCAGCCGGTTGAAGGCGGAAGGGGCCCGGGCCGGAGAGGAGGCGGCCCGGGCGGAGCTGGCCGCGGTGAACTACGTCCGCAACGTCGACCTGGCCGACCGGGAATGGCTGGCCGGGAACCTCAAGCGGGCCGGCGAACTGCTCGCCGATTGCCCTCCCGAATTGCGGAACTGGGAGTGGCGGTACGTCCACGGCCTTTGCAACTCGCACCTGCGCGTCATCGACCCGGCGGTGTCCACACGCGTGGAGTTCAGCTCCGACGGGCGCTGGCTGACCGCGTCCGGGCTGGGCGCTTTCGTCGTCGTGCGCGACGCGCGGGGCGCGGGCGAGCCGTCGCCGCTTGGCGCCGGCGGGGAAGCGATTTTGTGGGACAAGCGTCCCACCGATGGCCGGGGGTCGATTCCGTCCACGTCGATGGCCCTCGCGGTGACGGAGCCGACCGCGGCCGGCCCGCGGTCCGTCCTGGCCGTTCCCGGGTCGCCGCCGACCTTGTGGGACCCGGTAGCGCGGCGCGAAGTCGCCCGGTTGACGCCGACCGGCAAGTTCAAGTCGGCCAATGCCGTGGTCGCCGGCGGCGGCCTGGCGGCGACTTGGTTGCAAGGAGCCGGGCCGATCGACGTGTGGGACCTGGCGACCGGGGCGCACCGGTTCGCGGTGCCCGACCGCAATAGTGCGCCGGGACTGGGCGCGCTGTCGGTCCGGGGAGCCGCCATGTCGTCGGACGGGAACCGGCTGGCGGTGATCGACGTGCGGGGCACAGTCCGAGTCTGGGACACGCCCACCGGGCGCTTGCAGACGACGTTCCCGACCGGGGCCGACTACCAGAACTCCCGCCTCTCTCGTCTCGAGCCGCACCTGGTATTCGGTCGCGGGGGCGAAGTTCTGGCGGCGAATACCGCCGCGGGTGTGGAGGTTTGGGAGGTGGCGACGGGTCGGCGGCTCGCGACGCTGCCCCTCGCCCCGCGGACCAGCAACGCTCTGGCATTCTCGGGAGACGGCCGACGGCTCGCCGCCCTGCGGGACGGCCTGGTGCACGTGTGGGACGCCGGCACTTTCAACCCGATCGTTACGCTGCGGATCGGCGTGCAGCAGGGAATCGCCCTGTCTCCCAACGGCCGGCGGTTGTTCGCGGTCGGTGTGACCGGCCTTTGCGAGTGGGACGCTACGGACGACCAGCGGGCGACCACCTTCCGCCCGGAGGCCGCGCGCGTTACCGGTGCCCGGTTCACGCCGGACGGTGCGGTGGTCATCCGGGTCGTGCAGGCGCAGGCCATCGTGCGGAACCTGACCACCGGGGCGGAGGTGCAGTTCGACGAGCCCGACCCGGACGACGTTCGCGGCCACTTGATCTCGCCGGACGGCCGCCGCGTCGTCCGCCTTGCAACGCGGAACGGACGGGCCGAACTGATTGAGGTGTCAACCGGCCGCCGGCTGTGCGAATTTCGCTTGTCCGAGTCGCGGACCCCACCGACATTCGGAACGGTCGCCTTCAGCCCGGACGGCCGCCAGTTGTTGAGCGTCGGGCCGGACGGGACGGCGACGACGTGGGACGCGACGACCGGGGGGGTGGTTCGGAAGAGCCGGTCGCCGTACCCGGCGCCCGCGAATCCGCTCGAACCCTTGGCCCGGGTCGTTCATGCTGTGACTTACGGCCCAAGCGGCCCCACGACAGTCAGCAGCCAGTTCAAAGGATCGGCGCTGGTGTGGGACCCGAGCACCGGAGCCGCGGTGTGTGAGCTACAACAGGACCCGGACGTCACCCGCGGCGTCACCGAAGTGATCCGCTTCAATCCGGACGGGAAGCTGGCCGTCTGGGATGCGGTCCGGGTAACCCAGTTCGATCCGGCCACCGGCCGGCGGTTGACCCCCGCGGTCGCCGGGGGGTCCCACCTGTCGTTCAGCCCTGACGGCACACGACTGGTCAGCGCCAGGAACCTGTCGGTCATGCTCTGGGACCCGGCCACCGGGCGCGAGTGCCTGCAGATCGCCACGGAGGATTTCGTCCGGGACCTGGAGTTCAGCCCGGACGGACACTCGCTCCTCATCGCCGACGCCGGGGCGGTGCGCATCTACCGCACCGGGCGGTGACACGTGTCTCTCGATCGCGACGGGCCGATTTGAATCACGGACAACGCGGAGGCAAGGCCATGGCAGACGGCAATGCAAATCGGCCGCGGTGGTCGATCGCGCCATACTTCATCGTGGACGACGTGGTTGCCACCGCGAACGACTACCGGGACCAACTCGGCTTTCAGTACGAGCGCTTCTGGGGCGAGCCGCCGTGCTTCTGCATGGTCCATCGCAGCGGCGTCGTCATCATGTTGAGTCAACTCGCCGCGACGGGCGTCATGCGCCCCAACCGTCTTGCCCACCCGGAAGCGGACGACGCCTGGGACGCGTACATTTGGGTGGACAATGCCGACGCGCTCTATGCCGAGTTCCAGGCCAAGGGCGTGAAGATCGCGCGGGCGATTTGCGATCAGCCCTACGGCTGCCGCGACTTCGACGTGGAGGACTGCAACGGGTACCGGCTGTGCTTCGGGCACAACACGGGCTGACAGGCGGGCGACGGAAGAAATGCCGATCCACCCGCCCCTCCGCGTAACTCTCGTAGAGTACGCGTCTCGCGTGCTCTGTAGGGCCGAGCACGCGCGACGCGTGCTCTACGGATTCACCCGCGTACGGCCGGTTGCCCACAGGCACAAGTCCGCCATTACCGGGACGACCTGCCGGAGGTGTGAGACTGGCACCGGGGCCGCCGGCCGCCTGACTGAGTCAAATGATGGCGTCCATCTCGGCCCACTCTTGCCGCTTCTGATGGACTTCGGCCCGGTCCACCGGGACTTCGAGCGGGGCCGTGACGCCGACCCGGACCCGGTCCCCTTTAATCGCGGTGATGGTGATCCGGATGCGGTCGTCGATGACGATTTCTTCGCCAACCTTGCGCGAAAGTACGAGCATGCGAGTCCCCTCCGTGAGAACATCTGGCGTGTTCCGGTTAGATAGGCAACCCACGAGCCGGATTCGCTAAAGTGCGCCGGCGCCGCGAACGACGGCCACCGCTTGGACGACGTAGCCCATTGCGACGCCATCGTTTCCGCCGGCCACGGGTTTCCCACCCGAAAATCCGAATTGGCCGATACCTCTACTTGGCTTTCGGAAACTGGGCAATTGCGTAAGTTTGGGGGGGCGGCTTGACTGTGCGGATGTGCACAAGTACAGGTCTGCTGGCTCTCGATCGCACAGCGTGGTCGGAAATGTTGTACAGGTCATGTGTCGTGAGCCGGGCCGGCCCGAGTGACGGTCCCGGGCTCACCTGATTCATTTGGGCGGATGCGTTCGAACCGGCAGCCGCCGTTACCGCCCGATCCCGTCGTCGCGGGCCGCGGGGGCGAACCCGATCCCCTCCTCGCGGGTGTGCTGGTGGCAGCGGACGCAGTTGATGGTCATGTCCACGTAGGCCAGCGTCGCCCCGTCGATGTTCTTGGCCTTCGCTTTTTCGATCACGGTCTCGGCCGCGCGCTGGAAGGCGTTGGCGTGGTACTCGTACTTGGCCGTCTTCAGCGCCTTGCGGAATTGCGCCTCCTTGCTGATCCGCAACAACTCCTCGGCGCTCTTTTCCACCTTGCTCAAGTCGTTGAGCGTCAGGGCCTCCAGCAGGGCCTGCGACTCCTTGAGCTTCAGCACCATAAGCGGGTCGGGAGCCCGCTTCTTCTCCTTCCCCTTCTCCTGGGACGAGGACGGGACCGCCACCAGTGGGAGCAGCAGGGCCGCGTAAGCCAGACGACGCATCGGATAGCCTCCGGGGATCTTCGGACCTTCAGCAAAGCGAGTCGCCGGCCAACCGGGCACGGCCTGGTCCGACCGGGCGCGCGGGGGGCAATGTAGGGTATAGGGAGGACGTCGGGCCGGTGGCGGGCAAAGGCTTTTGGCGCTTGCCTCGCACCGGAGGATCCTACGGACTCGAGTCAGGTGCACCGAGGGATTCGGCCGGTCTCCGCTTGCCCGCAGCTACCTGGCCGCCCGGTCAAGTGCGGTGCGTGGATACTTCTCATGGCCTCAATGGTGACGGGCCGGAGCCTGTCGCCAATCAGCAAAGGGATGGCGGGCTTGCTCCCGGTCCCAACGTGGATCTTTCAGCCGATGCGCGGGGCATCGGGTACCAGCGGCCGACCCGCGACCTGCTGCGCCGCCGCTACTTCTTCGTCCGCCAGCGCGCCAAACTCATCACCCACATCCAGAACACCAACACCCAGTTCAACCGGCCGCCGCTCGCCAAGAAGCTCTCCTAAGCCGCCAACCGCACCCCCGAGTTGCTCGACCGCTTCACCGACCCGAGCACGCGGCAGATGGTCGCCGCCGACCTGGGACTGATCGACGCCTACGACGCCGCACTCATTGGTTGCGGTCACAAACGCACGCGGTTATCTTCATCGCCATGAACGACGACGTGACCCAGATTCTGACGGCCATCGAAAAGGGCGATCCGCACGCCGCCGGACAGCTTTTGCCGCTCGTCTACGACGAGTTGCGCCGGCTCGCCGCCCAGCAGTTGGCCCAGGAGAAAGTCGGGCAAACGCTGCAGCCCACAGCCTTGGTACACGAGGCCTACTTGCGGCTGGTGGGCAGCAAGCAAGAGTCAGAGCCAGCAGCACCCAAATGGGACGGCCATCGGCATTTCTTCGCCGCGGCAGCCCAGGCCATGCGCCACATCCTGGTGGACCGCGCCCGAAAACGGAAGCGGCACAAACACGGCGGTGATCGCCAACAGGTGGACCTCGAGGAGCATGACGAGCCGGTCGAGTCGTCCCCTGAGGAGCTGATTGCATTGGAGGAGCAGGTCCTGGCGCTGGACGCGGCCCTTCCTCGATTGGCGGAACATGAGCCAACGGCGGCCAACGTGGTCGAACTCCATTTTTTCGCCGGCCTCTCCATTGAACAGTGTGCCGAGGCGCTCGCAATCTCGCGCGCAACTGCATACCGACACTGGACTTACGCTCGCGCATGGCTCCGCTGTGCAATGGACGAGAGTCCCGGGGCCGCGTAGCGAATTTCTGGATTCCGTGAGACACCTTGGGTCGATGGGCGCATAGCAGGGTGGAACGAGGTCATGCCATGCTGGCTGAGGCGGACGCGCTCAGAATCATTTTCCTGACCGCACTGGACAAGACCGCGCCGGCCGAGCGCGCTGCCTACCTGGACGAAGTCTGCGCCGGGAACGCCGCCCTTCGCGAACGCGTGGAAGCACTCTTGCAGGCAAATGATCGGGCAGACCCTTTCTTGGATCAACCCGCCGCTCAGCACCTGGCGTCAGCAGAGAAGTTGGCGACGCCGGACCAGCGGCCCGACAACGTTGAGTGCCTGGACTTCCTCAGCCCCTCCAAAATGCCCGGCGCGCTTGGCCGATTGGGACACTACGAGGTGCGGGAAGTCATTGGTCGCGGCGGCATGGGCGTTGTGCTCCGGGCCTTCGACGAGAAACTGCACCGCGTGGTGGCCCTCAAAGTGCTCGCGCCTGTCCTGGCCAGCAACAGCGGGGCACGGCACCGATTCGTGCGCGAAGCACAGGCAGCTGCGGCGGTGACGCACGAGAACGTCATTGCCATCCACGCGGTCGAAGACGACGGCCCGATCCCCTTTCTGGTCATGCAGTGCATCGACGGCAAGACGCTTCAGCAGAAGCTCGAAACTATCGGGCCGCTTGAGTTGCGAACCATTCTGCGGATCGGGTTGCAGGTCGCGGAGGGACTGGCCGCGGCCCATCGCCAGGGGCTGATTCACCGCGACATCAAGCCCGCCAACATCCTTCTGGAGAACGGCGTTGAGCGCGTCAAGATCACGGACTTCGGCCTGGCCCGCGCCGTGGATGACGCCAGCCTGACGCAGAGCGGCTATATTGCCGGCACCCCGCAGTACATGTCGCCCGAGCAGGCCCGCGGCGAACGCGTCGACCACCGCACCGACCTCTTTAGCCTCGGCAGTGTGCTGTACACGCTTTGCGCCGGCCATCCGCCGTTCCGGGCCGAGAACACGATGGCGGTGCTCAAGCGGGTTTGCGAGGACACGCCCCGGCCACTTCGCGAGATCAGCCCGGAGATTCCCGAGTGGATGGAGTCGCTGATCGCGAAGCTCCAGGCCAAAGATCCTGCCGAGCGCATCGCCAACGCCGCCGAAGTCGCCGCGCTGCTGAGCCGCCGTCTGGCTCAACTGCAATCCAGAGTCGAACCGTCGGCCGCGGCTGTGCCTCCGTTTGAAGACTGGTGGCGCCGCTGGCGAAACCGGCTCGCCCCGCCTGGACGACGCGTCCCGCTTCGATGGGCTGCCCTTGCTCTCGTGGTGATCGGGGCAGTTGTCGCCGGCTGGTTGTTCGCGACCAACTGGCGCGGCAACCCGGGGCCGGCGAACGATGACAACGCCGGCACACAACCCCCCCCGGCGCCGGCTGCGCCAGCAACACCGGTCAAATTGACATCGAGGGAACCGCTGACCGATCACTCGAAAGGTGTGCGTGCCGTGGCTTTCTCGCCGGATGGCAAGGTGCTGGCGTCCGGCGGGATGGACAAGAATATCTTTTTGTGGGACACGCAGACCTGGCAATCGCGCTCGCTCCCGCGTCAGCCCGGCGAAGTCTCCGCTCTCGACTTCTCGCCGAAGGACGGGCGACTGGCTTCGGTAACCAGCGACAAAGACGATTGCCTCGTGCGCCTCTGGAACGTGGAAACGGCCGAGCCGGCGGGGAAGCTCGGCCCCGGGGGCATCAGCACGTGGTGTGTGAAGTTCTCTCCCGACGGCAAGACAGTGGCTTGTGGGGGCACGGACAGGAAGCTCCGGCTTCTGGACGTGGAAACGGGAATCGAGCGAAAGACCGTCGACGACGTTGACAAGATCGTTGTGCGCACCGTCTCATTCTCCCTCCCGGATGGCCGTCTCGTTGCGACGGGCGGCGATCGAGGAGCCAGATTGTGGGATACGACGACCGGCGGTGAGGTCGCTAATGGATTATTCCCCATCCCGATTGCGAAGTATCCGGTGTTCTTGCCCGGCGGCAGGGGTTTGGTCACGTGGCACTTTAGACCTTACAGCCCGATCACGCTCTTCCCCTCGGGGAAGGCACCATACCCATTGTCTGGTCGCGCAGAGTCGACGGCGTGGCTGGGCGTCTCTCCCGACGGCCGCTTCATCGCCAGCGTCGGCGGCGAGGGAGTGGCTCATATTTGGTCCACGGAGGACTTCAGGGAAGTGGCAACAACCACGAATGGGCACAGTGGCATGATTTACGGCGTCGCCTTCTCCCCGGACGGGAAACTGCTGGCCACGGGCGGCCGCGACGATTCCACCGTCCGCATCTGGGATCTGCCGGCGGTCTGCCACGTCCGAAAATAGAAGTCCATCCGGGCGAGTACGTGCAGTCGGGAATAACCTCCCCAACTCTTCTGCGCGCCGTCAGTCATGATCCCTCACCACGAACTTTTTTCCTTTTTTCCTGAGACACTTCGCCAAAAAGAGCGCAGCGCCTTTTGACCGGACACAATATCCGGGCCCAAACCACAACTCCTCAAGGAGCTCAACGATGTTGCTGCACCACATTGCCGCGTTCAAGGCTCATGTCAAAGTCTATGTAGCCAATCTCCAGGAGAAGTGCCGCCGGGATATCTTGCCCGGCGCCGGAACCCCCTTCACGGATCCACGACACCAAATGGCGCTATTGGCGTACTTCAAGCTCATGGAGAACCATTGGCAGTTGCTGGAACTCGCGAGGTGGGTGGAACTCGCCGCCGAGCACGCCCACCTCGGCCATCTCCCTGTGCGTGTAACTGGGATCGACCCGAGGAGGGCGAAACTCGGCCAAATACCGAAAAACCTGTGCAGACAAGTAGTGTTTACTAATCATGCTTTGCTGCGCCCTGGGGAGTATAAGTCCCTGGAGACCTGCGAGCCGAGTTACAAGAAGCAACTCATGCCCCTCGACGCGACTCTTCCGCACTTCTCAATGAATGCGCTTGTTGACGATTGGTATTACGTTCAACGCACTAAGCCGGAACTCAACAGCGTCCAAGCCAAGATCGCCTTTTTCGGGGGCCGGGCGGAGCACTAATTCCCAAGCGCGGCGCGGTCTTTCCTCGCGGAGCGCGAGGTGTCCGAGCACGGTCGGCAGTGGGCCGATTCCGCCTCGGACACCAACCCCTTGCGGCAAGCGGGACGGCACGCCGCGAAGATTTCACCGTCCACGCCTGAAGCCTGCCGGCGTCAGCCAGATCCGCCAATGAATAGCCGACCAGCCGAGCGACACATGCAGTCGGGGATAACCTCCCCGACTTTTTTTTGCGCGCCATGAGACGCTCCGGGAAAAACGGCGCATCGCATTATGGACAACCAGGGGCCATGGCGGACCATGAGACCACACAGTCGATTTCTCGTGGCTGACGTGACACGGTGGATGGCTGGCCGAAAAAGCGGCATTGGGATTTCGAACGCAAACTTCCAAAGGAGCACACAATGTACGGTCAAATTGCTCAGCTGATCCGTTCGCCACAACAGGATTGCCAGAGAGCGGTCCACAAGATTTTCCACCACGAATTTCAATCAATCGCGGGATGGACGAGATTCTTGGATCGCGAGCTGAATCAAGGAGTCGCGCACCTGCTCAACAGCCCGTATCTTCAGGGGTGGAGCGTCCGGTCGTTTCAGGCACTCTACATCGCCTGCTGGATTCACCACCCCGTCGAGAAGGGATCGTACATGATCAATCTGGGCGGGTTGAACCCCGCGCATCGCGACAGGATCAATCAGGCAGTGGTGCGTAACTGCGTCGGGCGCCTGAGTTCCCACCTGAGCAAGAGCGGCTATTCCGCTGCGAAGGGCTGGAGCTTCCTGAAGGGCTACCGCGAGCTGCTCGTGCAAGTGGAATGGAGCGGCGGTTGTCACCTCTTTCTCAAATCGGAAGGGTACCTGGCGCTGGACCCTCGACACTGGTTCAGCTTTGCAAACAAAGATGAGACAGGCGAAGGACTCACATGTTCGAAGGCGCTGCGTGACTTCGCCAAGATCGACAACGGTCTCGTGGATCGCCGTGCAGCGGAGAACTTTTCCCCGGTTTACAAGGAGCTTGTAGAAGGGCTCGGGTTCAAGCACCACAAGGCGCTTGTGCCGATCCGCAGCGTGATGAAGGCCCTTTTCGAACAAACCGGATACATCGGCCGCGTACCAGGCGGAAGTTCTTTCTTCGATGTCGCAAGCCTCGAACAACTCGGCTTCGCTCTGCAGAGCTACTGCGGCAGCGCCTACGACAGGTCGTTCCAACATGCCGCCGTCACGCCAGCCGTGGTCGCCGAGTTGCGAAGACTCGCGACCAGTTTGCTGACTCAGGGAGGAGCGAAGCGCGAACAGATCTTCCAAGAAATCCGCGTCAGGCCAGAGGAGGTTGATCGTTCTCTCCAGAACTTCAGAAGGCTGGCTGCTTTGTAGAACGATCAGGGTGGATTCCAAATCTCCCCTATCTACTTTCCGATCGGCGCCGCCGGCAAGGTGCAGCCGCCGAGGCCCTCCGTGCCGGCGGGCTCGACCGGGAAGTCGAGCTCACGGCATTGGGCGCGAGCGAATTCGCGAACGCGGCGCCGGCTCGCCTGTCTTGCGCCGCCTGTGCCGCCTGCCCCTTCCCCATTTCCGCAACTTGCCGGCCTCACCGAAAGAGCCAGGATTGTGGGCTGCACAGGCCCCTGCGATTGACCGAACGCGGCGGCGCGCCAACAATTCGCCGGTTGGAACCGGCTTTGCTTCGCATGATTCACATGGCTAGCGCCACGACAACCAACGGAGGACACGGATGAAACCTTCACGCCTTTTCCTTGCCTTAGGGATCCTGGCCGCGTGGCCGACACTGGCCGACGCGGCCGGACCGCCCCGGGCCACCATTGACGACGCGATCGACGTGCTCGACGACCTGGCTGGCACCCCGGAGAAGCGCATCCCGCCCGCACTGCTGCATGACGCGGCCGCCGTAATCATCGCCCCGGACGTGGTCAAGGGTGGGTTCATCGTTGCCGCCCGGCATGGGCACGGAGTTTTGCTGGTCCGTCAAAAGGGTGGCTGGAGCGACCCGGTATTTGTCACGGTGACCGGCGGCGGAGTTGGCTGGCAGGCGGGCGTACAGGCGACCGACCTGTTCCTGGTCATCCGCAACGGCCGCAGCCTCGACCGCATCCTCCGCGGGGCCGGCAAGCTGACCCTCGGGGCCGATGCCGCGGTCACCGCCGGCCCGATCGGCCGCGACGTGTCGGCGGCGACCGACGCCCAGCTCAAGGCGGAGATCCTGTCGTATTCACGGAGCCGAGGGGCATTCGCCGGCATCTCCCTGGAAGGGGACACGCTCCTGATCGACCGGGCGGCGAACGACCGGTTCTACGGCGCGCGCAAGGTCGGCGTGGCCGACATCCTCGGCGGCAAGGTGGACCCCCCCAAGGGGGCCGCGACATTGCGGGCCCGGCTGGGCGACTGGTCCGCGGACAAGGAGGAGGCGCTCCCGGCCCCGCGTCCGGCACCACCGCCGGTCGTTGATCCGCCGAAGAAGGGGTGACGGCCGACGGCCCGGCAAGAGCGGGCACGGGACACGGTCGGGATCGGTCGCGGCGGAGGAGTACAACAGGTGTCGGCGAATGAGTTGAGGCCGACCCTTGCTCGCGATGCGATTCTCGTCCCCCGGACATCCCCTGATCCCGGCCGCCGTCCCGGTCCCGGAGCCCGGCCCCGACCAGCTCCTGATCCGCGTCCGCGCGTGCGGCGTCTGCCGGACCGACCTGCACGTCGTGGACGGCGAGTTGCCGCACCCGAAGCCGAACGTGGTACCAGGTCACGAGGTGGTCGGCACAGTGGAGCGGGCCGGCGAGAGGGTGGACCGGTTCGGCCCCGGGCAGCGGGTCGGCGTGCCGTGGCTCGGGTGGACGTGCGGCGAGTGCCAGTACTCCCGGGCCGGATGCGAGAACCAGCGCGACCGCCCGAAGTTCACGGGTCACACCCGCGACGGTGGCTACGCCGAGTACCTGCTCGCCGACCTCCGCTACTGCTTCCAGATCCCGGAGGGGTATTCGGACGCGGAGGGGCCCCGCCGCCCCGGGCTCGCGGGCGAGCCGCAGTTACGCCTCGTGGACCAGGGCGGTCGGCTGGAGGTTGTGGCCCGGGCTCTCGCGAGCCAGGCGGTGGGCGGCCAGCCGCCGCAGTGCGTCGTAAACGAGCGGGAGGAGGTCGGCAGCGGCCTGGCGGTCCCCGGCCGCGGCGGCCCCGAGTAACTGAGTCAGGTCCGACGTGCCGGTCAGCATACCCCGCCCGGCCACCCCCCGCGACCGGAAAAGCATTTCCGGGCGGCCACAGCCGACGGAGTATTCGCTATGCGTGCAGGTCGTGGACGGGTACGCGATCCGTCACCGCCTTGTGGCCGAACTCGTCCGTCGCGCCGTGACTCGCTCCGCCCGGAATGCCCGCCCCGGCCACCCAGATCAGGAACCCGTGCCGGTCATGGTCGCGACCGCCTTGGTGCCACGGCACTACGTCGCCGCAACCATTCGACTGGATTCTCAGGGTTACCCCGGCAGCCCCAGGTAATTGAACTGCCCGTCCACTGCCCCCACGGCTAGGGTCACGCCGCCCTTCTTCACTGTACCCTTCGCCCCAGCGCCGGCCCCGGTTCGGAACGCAACCCCGAACGTCGTCGCGTCTGGGTCCGTCGGGTCCACTCCGGACAACGTCACCGTCCCCAGGATCGCGGCCACCACGTTGCTGTCCCGGAACGAAGCTGAGTCGGTCGGGTCGGCCGGGTCGAACGGGGCCGTCGTCGTGAACGACCCGATCTTATGGTTGGTCGCCGCCCAGTTGGCCGCCGCCGGGTCTAGGGTGATGTCGCTCCCTTTCACCGGCCGGAACCCGACCAGGAGGTCGCTGGACAGGAACCGCAGCACGGTGAACGACCCCACGTCCCCGTCGGACACCCGGAACAGGCTGTCCGTAGCGGTCCCGTTGGCGGTGAACGTCCCCAGCCCGACCCCGGCGGCGCTGCCGAGGATGTCGATGAACCCGCGGTCGGTCGTCCCGACGAACCCGCGGGCGGCGTTCCCCTTCAAAGTGAACGTGCCGACCGCCTGGGTCACCAAGTCGGTGGTGGTGGCTAACTCAGACTGGCCCCAGGCCCCGGCTGTCAGGCTGCCGATCTTGGCGCCCGTGTTGTACCCGGCCTGGATGCGGCTGCTGAAACTGAGCGCTCTGACCCGGCCGCCGACTGTAATCGACCCGACCGTGGCCGGGGCGTCGATCACGCCGTCGAAGATGTCGCCGGTCACGGTGAGCGAGCCGATCGCCTTGGGCCCGGTCAGGCCGGCCGCCGTCGAGGTGGCCGAGATCGTGGACGTGACGATGTTACCGAGCAACCCGGCCGCGACGTTGCCTGTCACCTTCAGGGTGCCGATGCTCCCGCCCCGCACCGTCGAGCCGCCTAGTTCGCCGACGGTCACGGACGTCAGGACCCCGGCCGCCGGTGTCACCGGATTGTCGGCCACGATCTGAGTGGGCCCCACGACCTGGCCCGCGGTAAGTGTCTTGATGCCGAACGGGGCCTGCACCCGGCTGTTAGTCAGGCGTCCGGCCACGGCGAGGGAGGCGATCCCCGGTACCCCGGCGCCCCCGCCGGCGGCCGTGAGCGACCCCGTGCTCACGTCCCCGAACACAAAGCTCGGGAAATTGCCCTCGGGCTGGCTGAACCCGGTCACCTTGACCGTGCCGAGCGTGGTGGTCGCCACCGTGGAGGTATTCACGGCGCCGACGGTCAGGGTCTTGACCAGGCCGACGTTCGGGGCCCCCGGCTGAATGTCGTCAGCGATGAGGAAGCTATTCGCCACGGTGTGGCCAACCGTCACGCTCCCGATCCCGCGCTCGGCGACCACACTGGAGCCACTGAAGTCCCCCTTGGTGATCAGCGAGCCGATGGCCGGGGTCGTCCCACTGTTCTGGTACGCGGTGATCTTGGTCTGGTCCATCCTGCCCGGGAGCAGTTGGGAGGCCGGGAGGACGGCCGCGGCCCCGACCGACGCCGCCGTCCCGATTGTCTTGGCCAGGACGGTCACTCCGGTCCCCCAGTCGCCGGCCTGGATCGACCCCAGTGCGCCGAACGTCGGGTCGGTCAGCACGATCGAAGTCGCCCCGAGCTGCCGGCCGACGACGACCTTGGTCAGGTTGCCCGACTGCACGTCGAGGATGAGCGACTGGGCCGAGTTGGAGGCGGAGAACGTGCCGAGTCCGACCCCGGCCGTGTTCCCGCGAGCCCTGACCGTCGCTGAGCTGACGTCCCCGAACAAGCCGGCGGCCAGGTTCCCCTTCACGGTCACGGTGCCGACCGACCGGGCGTCGATGGTGGCCAAATGCAGTTGGCCGGCGGTGATGGCCGTCAGGGCCCCGCGCGTCCCCGAGTCAGTGGCCACAACGGTTGATGCGGAGATGGTCCGGCCGACGGAGATCGCGGTGGCGTCCCCGTTCAGCAATCGGACGGTCGAATTCGCCAGGTCGCCGGCGACGGTGAGCCCCTTGAGACCCACTCCGGCCGCGTTCCCGGTGGCCGTCAGGGTCGAGTTGCTGACGTTGCCGACCAGCACGAGGGCCGGATTGCCGACCACCTGAACGGTCCCCCACGAGCCGGCGGTGAAGTTGCTATCCTGGATGTCTGAGGCAGTCATCGTGGCGACGGCCCCGGTGGTGTCGATCGTCGAGGAACTGACCGGACCTAGCGCAAGGGCCGTCGCCCCGGTCAGCAGGCCGCCGTTGTGGGTGTTGGCCCTGGGGACCGTGCCCAGGTGCCAATTAGTCGTCCCGAACGCCTTGACAGTGCCGACGCTCCCGCGGAGGTCCCAGGTCCCGGTGAGGGTGCCGGCGATCGTGGCGGATGTCAGCACCAGCCCGGTCGCCGGCGTCGTGCTGGAGAGGTCGGCGAAGAAGTTGCCGGGAATGCCAGCGGCCGCCAGCCCGGTGGAACTCAGGGTGCCGAACGACCGGGCCGTCAGGCGCGTGTCGCCTACCAATACCGCCTTCAGCATCTTGAGAGGACCGGGGACGGTGAGTGTCGTTTCTCGGACGACGCGGGCCGTCAGGCTGGTCGCCCCGGTTGTCGGGCCTCCGCCGGTCAGGAGGAACGGGACGACAAAATTCCCGAGGTCGCGGGCCGTCAGGGCGGTCAGGGTGCCGGCGGTCGTGAAGTCACCGAAAAAGTTCGCTGTCTGGGCGGTCACGGTGACCGAGCCCGGATTGTGGACGGCGACTCCGCCGACCGACAGCTGCCCATCCCCGCCGCCCAGGGCCGAGAAGGTCAGAGTGGAGGCGGCGGCCGCGGTCGCGTTCCGGACCACCACATCCAGGTTCCCGGACAGGTCCACGACGGTCGCCAGCCCAGCCGCCGAGCCGAGGGACGATTTGACCGTGAACCGGTCGCCATCCGGCAGGGTGCCGGTCGCCGTCCCAGATGGGGCGGCGACCCCGCCGGCCTTTACCGACACATCCACGAAGGAGTAGGCCGGGGTGACGATGTCACTGCCGGCGAAGAAGTCGTGCGGATTGCCATGGACGTCGGCCGAATTGGCGAAACGGCCAGAGATCAGGGCTGTCTGCGACTCCAGGACCGGTGCGGCGGTCGCCCCGGCCAGCCCGGACCCGACCAGCCGGGCCGGGGGTTCAATCAGCACCACCCCGTCCCCGGTCTTGACCAGTTCGTCGTTCACCGCCCCGAACCCGACGGCGAGCGTGCCGAAGAAGTGCAGCCCGCCCGTCCCGTTGGCCACGAACACCTTCTCGGAAGCGGCCGGGTTGATCCCGACCTCGAAAGTGCCGCCGTTGAGCACGGTGACGTTCCCGTTGCCCGGCATGGAGAGCGTCGCTCCCGCCATGACCAGCCGGGCCGGGCTCTTCGCCAATCCGCCGATCTGGAACGTGGCGATGGTTCCGTTGATCGTCAGGGCGTTGGCCCCCTGGTCCCACGTGCCCTGGTTGAACCGGACGGACTCCGAGGCGGGCAGGTTGAACGTCAGCGGGCCGCCGGCCGTCACGTCGCCATTGAAGTTCACGCCGCCCGCAGTCAGGGCACGCGAGCCGGTGAACGGGACAGCCCCGACGAAGTTGATCTGCCCCCCGGCTGTAATGTCATTCCCGACCGGGGTGGAATCCGCGGTGGCATCAAGCGACCCGGACAGGTTGAGGGTGGCCGGCAGGGTCAAGGTCCCCCCGGCGCTGACGCTCAGGCTGCCGGAGACGGCTGAGCCGGCGGTGAACGTCAGGTCGCCCTTGGTCTGGACGGTCACGTCCGTGGCGTGGAGCACGTTGACGGTCCCGCGGAAGACGTTGTCCGGCGACTTGAGTGTAATGTTGCTGCCGGCCGGCGTGTTCAGTGTGATGGTCCCCGATACGGTCGTCTGGACGATCCCGCTCGTAGCTCCGGCCAACCCGAGGTCACCGCCGGTCGTCAGCGTCAACGTGCCGCCGCCGACTGTGATGTTGCCAACGTTGAGCGCATTGGCGTCGGTGATCGACACAGCGCTGCCGATGCTGACGACTGAGACGGAGGCGAAGTCGTTGCCCGCGTTCGTCAGGATCACGCTCCCGGCTCCGGCGTCGAACGTAGCCGAGCCCCCGCCGGTGATTGGCCCGGTTTGGGTGATCGAGTCGGCCGCCGTTCCACCAGTCTTCACCGAGAAACTCCCGGGGACCGAACTGGCGGCCAGCACTACGGGCCCGGTCGCCCGCAGGCCGGCGGCCGCCGCGTTCAGGGTCACGGACCCGCCGAACGTGTTTGTCCGGTTCGTCAGGAAGACGAAACTGCCCGCGGCGTTGAACGACGATGGGCCGCCGCAGGTCAGGACCGAGTTCGGGTCCTGGATGATGTCCGACGCGAGCGCGCCCACTACAAACGCCCCGGTCCCGGTGGTCACCGCGCCCAGGGTCAGGGTAGCCCCCCCGCTGATCACACTCGCCGTGTTCGCCCCGGCGACGGCGACCGACACCGGCCCGCGGAACGTGTTGGCCCCGGTCAGCGTGATGCTCCCGGTGCTGGTGAACCGCACGTCTCCGGCCGGGCCGGTGTTCGCCTGGGTCATGCTCCCGGGTTCCGCGATGTTCCCACCGGCCGTAACCGTTAGCCGCCCGGTCCCCAGGGTCGAGTTGCCGGTAAACGTCACGTCGTCAACATCGACCACCGTCACATCGTTCCGCCCGGAGTTGAGCAGCCGCAGGTTGGTGAAGTCGTTGCCGGAGTTCGACAGATTGATGGGGAAGGTGTTCGCGTTGAAGGTCGCCTGCCCGCTGACGGTCAGGGCCGAGCCCGGGGCCTGAACGATCCCCTGGGCGTTGACCGCCAGGTTGGTCAGGGTCAGACTCGGCAGGACGATCGACGCGGCGACGAAATGGACAGTCAGGGCGTTGACCGTGACCGGGAAGGCGAGATTGCCGAACACGGCCTGGAAGTCGGCGTTCCGGACGCTGACTGTGCTCAGAAGGGCACCGCCGAACAAGACTCTGCCGGGGAACTGGTTGTTGCCATTTTTGTTGAGGTTGATGTTTGTGCCCGTAAGCACCGTGAACGCGGCCGGCCCGGCTCCCTTCTCCTGGACGATTCCACTACCCGTCACCTGGGTGATGTTGCCGGTGGACGCCGTGGCAAAGAACGTCCCCCGGCCGAGGTTACAGTCCCCGAGGGTCAGGGTGCCATTATTTTCCACGTCCACGGGCTGCGTGGACTGCGGGTCGTTCAACGAAACGGCCCCGGCCAGGGCGTTGAAGGTAGCGCTCAGCCCGATGCCGAAGTCGCTCAGGACGGTGACGGTGGTCGTCCCGGGGATGGCCAGAGCCGCCGTCTGGGTGACATCCCCGCCGGCTGTCACGGACAGGTTGCCGCTGATCGCGTACCCGGGCAAGGCGACCCCGTTGTTGTCGAAGAACAGGGTCAGGTCGCGAATGTCTCCGGCCGTGGTGAACGCAGTCCCGGTCGGAGGAGTGGCGTTGTCGAAGGCGTTCCGCAGCGAGAAATCGCGGAGGAAGTTAACCCCCGACTCGGTCACGTTGATCGCCCCAGCGATCCGGTTACCGGCATTGCCCAGGAGGATGTCGCTGTTGTTGGTGGACACCGTCAGGGAGACCGGCCCGTCCGTCTGAACAGTCGTTCCCACCATCTGGATGATCGACCCGGCGGCGGTCAGGGTCAGGGCCCCGGTCCCGAGGGCCACGTCCCCCAGGGCCAGCCCGGCAGTGTTGACGACCGTCGCCGTGTTGGCCCCGGTCACCGATAGGCCCAAGGCCACGTTGGCGGAGATGTTGTTGCCGGGGCTGGTCAGGGCGATCGCCCCGCCGGTCGAGGCGACGGCCAGGGTGCCGGACGTGCCGGTGACGGTCAGGACCCCGGCCTGCGTGATGTTCCCGTTGGCCGTGATGCGGGTCGTCTGCGCCAGCGTGCCGAAGGCGAGGGTCGAGGTCGCCAGCGTCAGGTTGTTGATGTCGAAGATGGAGGCCACGGCTGGGCCGGTCAGGGCCAGCGCCCCGACGAAGTCGTTCGCGGGACTGTCAGCCTGCACGACGTTGGCGGCCAAGCGCGTGGTCCCGCCGACGGTGACCGCCCCCGCCAGGAGGACGTCGTGGCCGGTCGCGGTCAGGTTCAGGTTCGACCCCCCGCCGACCATCGTGACGGCCGACGCGAGGTCCGAGGCGATCCGTCCCGCCGTCGTGGAGCCCGTCACGGACCGATTGAACGTCGAGCTGCCCGCGAACGTGATGTTCCCGGAGGCCGGGTCATTGAGGGTGACGTTGAACTGGGGCAGGTAGGCCCCGGTGCTGTTGGCGAAGGCGACCGAGTTGCCGACGGCGGCGTCCAGGACGAAAATCGTCCCGTTGTAGGTGGCCGACGCGAAGGTGGCGGTGGCCGTCCCGCCCCCGGTCACGTTGCCGCCGGTGGCGGTGGTGTCGGCCGTGCCGCCGGTCAGGTTGACGGTGACGGTTGTGCCGTCGGTACTGAAGGTGGCGACCTCGTTGGGATTGTTCAAGTCGATGGTCAGGTCCGGCCCGGCCCCGGTGAATATGGCCGGGGCCTGCCGGTCCTCCAGCGACTCGACTGTCAGGCGGCGGAGACGGCGGCGGGCGCGCGCGGTGGAAATGGCGGGGCGCACCGGGCGGCGGTACGGCATGGAGAAATCCCGTGACGGAGTGAGTGCGAGCGGAGAACGGGGGTCAAGCGCGTGTGGGACGTGGGTCCCGCGCCTGAGTGGGGTGAGTATAACCCATGCATCGGTCAGGTGATACGAGAAAATCGCCGGGCATTGGTCGCCACGCCTAATGGTGCCAGGGCAGATGACCACCGATCCGCGTTCGCACGCTCGTGGGACCGAGATGGGCCGCGGAATACGGCATCTGCGTGCTGATCCGCGGGCCGTACAATCACCCCATGACCATCGCCCATCGGGCCCGCGCCGGAGGCATGTCATGTCCTGTCCGCACGTCCGCGGCCTCGCCCCGGTTCCGCCCGCGACGGAAGTGGTGGGCTGGTGGCTACTGGCCAAGGCGTTCGCGAGCGGCTGTACGGCGATGACTGGCGGGGCCGTCGGCTCGTCTACACGCGCGGAATTGTCGTTCTCACCGCCGTCTCGGCCATCCTGTTGATCGCGTTCGGGGGCGTAGCCGATAACTTGATCCCCCTATTCGCGGTCGGCGCGTTCCTCGCTTTCACCCTGTCGCAAGCCGGCATGGTGGCGCACCGGTGGAACGTGCGCGGGCCCCGTTGGCGGCTGTCGGCAGCCGTCAACGGGGTCGGGGCTGTGGTTACGGCGGCGGCCCTGGGGGTCGTCCTGGTGGCCAAGTTTGCCGACGGGGCGTGGGTCACAGTCGGGCTCCTGGCGCTTCTGCGGGTGGTACCACTACCTACTGCACAACCAGACGGTCGCCGTCCTCAAGGCGCACCTCTATTTCAGCGGGCGGCAACGGATCGCAGTGGTCAATGTTCCGTCGTATTTGACGGATCCCGACCAGTCCCCGGTCGAGCGAATAGCAACGTAACCGGCGGGATGGGATCAGCGGAACTCTGGCAGGATGAAGCCCGAGTCGGCTGCTTCGGCGACAGCCCACGCGATCTGGGCATCAATCACGTCCTGGCTGGTCGATGAGCCGCGATCACGCCTCGGCGTTTGCGCTTCAGCTCCCTTCCGGGGTCTTGACGTGGAATTCGCGACGGGCGCAGAAGAGAGCGCCAAACGCGGCAAGTACCACGCCGGCGATCGTGAGGACGAGCGCGCACGTCTGGAGCGACGGCTGGTCGAGGAGCCCCGGGTCGTTTCGCACATCGATCTGCCAGGCCCCGGCCGCCAGGTCCACTTTCCGCCCGTGGTCGGTGAAGGTGAAGTCCATGGATCGGTAGGCCATGATCCGCGCGTAATAGATGACCGTGATGAACCGGAGTCCGAATGGGAGATTGGCCAGGAGGCCTTCAATTACGGCTGTGTAAAGGATGCCCGCGACCAGCGCCCGCCGGGTGTACAGCCCGATCAGGCCGAACAGGCAGCAGTACGTGGCGACTGACAGTCCGTGGATCCCCACGGCCGTCAGGCATCGCCGCGGGACGTTCAGACCTTCCGAGGCGCCGCCGACGTACACGGCCGCGTACGTCAGGACGGTGAACACCGCGGTCAACAGGATCGTGGTGGTCAGCGTCGCGAGCAGCTTGACCAGGTAGATGGCCCACCGGCGGATCGGCCGGATCAGCAGGTATGTGAGCGTCTGCTCCTCCTGCTCGTCCTGAATGATCCCGGTCGCGTAGACGAGGGCGACCAGCGGCAGCAGCGCCTGCGGGATGAACATGAACGCCAGGAGGAACTCGACGACGGCCGCGGGCGCGTCCGGCGCCGTCGCCCGGATGAGGACGGCCAGCCCGGCCGGCAGCAGGAACAGGACCCCCATGACAATCCAGCGCCGGCCGTGCAGGTGCTGACGGAGCGTCAGCACGTAGAGCGCCCAGAGCGGAACCAGGTTGAGTCGGCCGGACGGGCGGGGCCGGGCGGCGGCAGCCGCCGGCGCGATCCTGGCCTCGGGGAGGACCTTCATCTGTTCACCAGGTATTTGAACACGGCGTCCAGGTTGTCGTCGTCCGAATAGACCTCTTTGATCGCCAGCCCGTCTTCCAGCGCCAGCTCGGGCAGCCGGCCGTAGAACGCGTCCGGGGCGTGCGTTTCCACGACCAATCCTTTATCCCGCGCCAGCACCCGGACGCCTTCCACGTCCTCCCAGGCCAAGACGCGCGCGGCCAGCCGACGGTACTCGTCGCACACCAAGACGATGTGGTGCGGGTGCTTGTCGATGAGGTCCCGGATCTGCCGGACGTGGCCCTCTGCGACCAGCCGGCCGCGATTCAAGAGGATAATATTCGGGGTGAGCGCCTGAACCTCGTGGAGCACGTGGCTCGACACGAGCACGCTCTTCCCCTCGGCCCCCAGCCGCCGGATGATGTCCATCAACTCCCGGCGGGCTACCGGGTCGGTCCCCGTAAACGGCTCGTCCAGGAACAGGACGTCCGGGTCGTGGACCAGGGCCTGGGCCAGCTTGGTGCGCTGGCGCATTCCCTTGGAGTACCCGCGGACGACGCGATCCTGATGCGCGGTCATTCCGACCGCGTCAAGCGCCCGGGCCGCGGCCGCGCGCGCGGCCGGTCGGGCCAGCCCGCTCAGGCGGGCGCAGACGTAGACGAAGTCCCGGCCGGTCATCCACTCGTAAAACGCGTCCTGCTCCGGGCACAGGCCGATGTGGCGGTTCAGGGACGGGTTATTCCACACATCCCGGCCCAGTACCCGCACGCGGCCCTGGCTGGGGTAGAGCTGGCCGGTGGCCAGTTGCAGGAGCGTGGACTTCCCCGCCCCATTGGGGCCGAGTAGCCCGGTGACGCCGGCCGGGACGCGGACCGACAGCTTGTTGATGCCGATGACGTTGCCGTACCACTTGGAAACCTCGTGGAACTCCACGACCGGCTTCACTTCAGGCGGTCCAGCGACCTCACGCGGAAGTTCAGAATGCATATCGACAATCCAAAGAGAACGGCCAGGACGGCCGCGGACCAGTACCACGGGTACTGCGCGCCCATGTTTTCGAGCAAATACCTGTCGCGCTCGTCGGCGGGGACGGTCTCGGCGAGCTTTTCCCAACTCGCGTCGGCCCCGAGCCAGTGCCGGCCGACCCGGGACAGGTTGGCCGTGTACGAGAACAGCGGCCGCCAATCGGACCGGGCCGCCTCCCGTTGCTCCCGCTGGAGGTCCGCCCACATTCGCCGTTGGGCCTCCTGCCGCGACGCGGCCTGCCGCTGGCGGTCCTCGGGCGACTTCGGCGGCCGCTCCGCCTGGGCGGCCCGCTCGGCCTCGACCGCCCGGCGGTAGGTCTGCCGCATCCGGTGCTCCTCGTTGACCCCCGTCAGGACCGTCCCGACGATGCTGCTGACGAACCAGACGGCCAGCCAGAACAGGCCGACGTAGCGTGAGTTCCGCGACAGCGAGGACAGGGCCAGGATCAATAAGCCGGCGGACACGGACATGACGGCCCCGTAGCCGACACAGGCCAGAAGCAGCGGGAACGTGTCGCGGATGATCGTCCAGTCCAGGCTGAACAGGAGCCCAAGCACGTAGGCGATCACCGACGGCACCACTAGCACGGAGCCGAGGAACACGACGACCACACCGAGCTTGCCCACGAAGTAGTCGATCCGGCGGAGCGGGCGCGAGAAGTAGAGCGGCAGGGCGTTGAAGCGCAAGTCGCGGCTGATGAGCCCCGGCCCGACCAGGAGGACCACGATCATCGAGAACCGCAACTCGGTCAGCAGGAAGTAGTCGTAGCAGAGGGTCCAGACTTCGACGCGGTAGGCCTTCGGGTTGTTCACGACGTCGGGGCCCAGCATGCCCGTCAAGAACGGCACCAGCGGCTGGACGAGGTCGGACTTCTGTTCGAGCAAGCCCCAGACGCACAGACTGAACGTCAGGACGGCCGCCGGCAGCCAGGCGATGAGGAGGGCGATCCGCAGCAGCCGGTTCTTCATGCCGATGCGTACGCCGTGACGGGTGATGGCCAGCCACCGCAAGCCGTGGCCGGTCAGCTCCCCCGACCAGTGCTGATAGCCTTGATCGAAGATTGGCATTACGGGCGCTCCACGGCTTTCAGGAAGATCTCTTCGAGGGTGCTGCGCTGCGGCCGGAGGAACCGGATCTGCTCGCGCTGGGCGGCCGCCGCCTGCCAGAGCATCTGCTGCGATTGCCCCACCGGCACCCGGACCAGCAGCAGGTCATCGCGCACGTCCGCCGTGCAGCCGAGGGACGCCAGGCGACGGGCGAACGCGGCCGGGTTCGCCTTGAGCCGGACCTCGAAGCAGCCGTCGTGCAACTGTTTGAGATCCCGGATCATACCCTCGGCCAGTAGCCGGCCGGCCCCGAGCACGACGACGTGGTCGCACACGGCCTCCACGTCGGGCAACAGATGGCTCGAGAAGATCAGGCTCATTCCCTTGTTGTGGGCCAGGTCGCGGGCCAGCTCGAGGACCTCCTCGCGGCCGGCGGGGTCCATGCCGTTGGTGGGCTCGTCGAGGATGAGCAGTTTGGGGTCGTGGACGACGGCCGAGGCGAGTTTGAGCCGCTGCTTCATGCCCGTGGAGTAGGTCTCGACCCGGCGGTACCGGGCCTCCCCGAGGCCGACGTAGTCGAGCACCTCGTGGGCCCGCTGCATTGCGTCCTTGGTCCGCATCCCGACCAGCTCGCCCGCGTACGCGGCGAACTCGACGCCGGCGACTCCCGGGAACAGGCACTCGTCCTCGGGCGCGAACCCGACCAGCCGCCGGATATCCAGCTGCCGGGTGTGAATATCCAGCCCGAGGACGGCTCCGGAACCCTTGTCCACAGGGATGAGGCCGAGGAGTGTGCGGATCAGAGTCGTTTTGCCGGACCCGTTCGGCCCGAGCAGTCCGACCGCCCCGGTCGGGACGGAGACGGACAGGTTGTCCAGCGCCGTCACGGGGCCGTAGGTCTTGGTGACGTCTTCGAGGTGGAACAGCATGTCCCTCTGACCCCGGAGGCGACTCCGGATTTCAAGTTTTCGGGGCGGTTTTCCGGAGAGGATGATCCTCGGTGTCTGTCCATGGGACGGCCGACGCGGGAGGAAAATCGCCGCTGGCGTCTGGCCAGGACAAACGACGCGGCCTCGAGTGGACGGCGACCGGCCTCCCAGTCTCCGATGACGCGCGGGTATTCTTGCCGCGACGTTGGGCTCCGAGTCACCCGAGCAGGCGGTCCCTGCGTTCGCCGGTGACAGCGTCGGTCACGGTGACGATGGCTTGCCCGAATTGTTTGTGAGGGCGGTCGGAGGGAACGTCATTCCGGCGGGGCATGTGCAGCGACTCCCACGTTCTGCGGAAGATTCCGCAGTTTTGGGTTCTCACTGCACTCTCGACCGCCGAGAGGTAGCGCCGGAAATGGCGTTCAGCGAAGGGTTTACTATAGTGCCCCTCTCAGGACTCGAACCTACGAACCAAAAGGCCGAAGAAACAAGCGAAATTCGCCAAGCAATTCCCCCAGGCGGCGCAGAATCCGGCGCACTTTCCGACAGCCAATCACCCACACTCTCTGTGCTGATGAGATTGGTGGCCAACCTGACGGCAGAAGAACGCAGCACCTTGGCCCGCGCGCTTGGGCCGAACGCGGTAGGGTCAGTTCGAAGCGACCCGTGATGAGCCGGCCACCACTGCTCGCGGCGGAGGGTGATCGTCCGTATTGACGCGAGAACTCCGTCACCGGGCCCGGGGCATTCTGACCGCCCGGCCGCAGGGGTCGCGGCGTGAAGAGACTCTCCAATTCCGTCATTTGGCTCCGGTCGATGTGACCGACGCGCGCACCGCTTTGGGGTTTTTCCGCTCGGCTGTCCGTCGCCTCGACCGACCTAAGGGAGTGCGCGGGGTCCTCGGCGATCGTCGGCGCGAGGCAAATCAATGCAGATGAGCGCGCCGGTGGCCCACCGAGCAAGGTAGCCGGGGCCGCACTTCAGACGGCTACCGCGAAGGAGAAGACGCCCCCACGGGAATTATTACAGCGGGGCCGCCGGTCAGTCGCACGCCGATCACGTCGAGGACCGCGGTGAGGACCAGCCCGCGGGGCCCGAGCCCGCCGAGAGGTGCCTCGGGAGGGGGTTCCCACGGGAGGGGCCCGGGACTTCACCGGTGTGAGTGGTCATCGCCACCCTCTGGGGTGGGGTTTCCTGCTCCTAGAAACAATGCTGCGGCCGGGTCGATTGGATGCTTGGCGGTCGCCGGGGCGGTGCCGCGCCGGTGGGGGCGTGCTTGGGGGCTACTCCCCACCGGCCGCACGTTCTTCGGCGACATGGAACGGACGTGGCCTAGTCACGCGGGTCGGCCTCGTCGATCCGCCGCGGGGCGCCTTGCGGGACGATCTGGACGACGATTACTTCCAAATCGACGTCCCCCTCGTTCACCAGGATGTGCACGCACCCGGCGTCCTCCACGAACCCGGTGCCCGCGGCGAACACGTGCGGTGTGAAGTCGTCGCACTCGTCGTAGAACGTCGCCGTGCCGGCCTTGACCGTGATGATCGACGGGCCGGGGTGCGAGTGCCAACCGCCGTGCCCGCCCGGTACGATCTGCAGGTGGGTGACGTAGACGTCCGAGGAGCCCTTGGTCTTGAGCTTGGCCCCCCAGTCCTCGGTCTCGACCTTGGTGTCGAACTCGTCCAGC
>DATFWZ010000571.1:0-4531 GCA_035258765.1 Gemmataceae bacterium | reverse complement strand
TCATCCTACCGACTCGGCCGCCATTGCCGGCCGTCAAGAACGAAAGCTGGGTCAAGACTCCGATCGACCGGTTCGTGCTCGCGAGGCTCGAGGCCGCGGGCTTGACGCCCGCCCCCGAGGCCGACCGCCGGACGCTCGCCCGCCGGCTCGCGCTCGACCTGACCGGGCTGCCGCCGTCGCCGGCGGACGTCGAGGAGTTCGTCAACGACAAGTCGCCGGACGCCTACGGAGAGTACGTCGAGAAGCTGATGAAGTCCCCGGCCTGGGGCGAGCATCGCGGGCGGTACTGGCTCGACGCGGCCCGGTACGCCGACTCGCACGGCATCCATTTCGACAACTTCCGCGAGATGTGGACCTACCGCGAGTGGGTCATCAAGGCGTTCAACCAGAACATGAAGTTCGACCAGTTCACGATCGAGCAGCTCGCCGGCGACCTGTTGCCGAAGCCGACCCTCGACCAGGAGATCGCGTCCGGGTTCAACCGGTGCAACATTACCACCAACGAGGGCGGGGCGATCGACGAGGAGTACCTCGTCCTTTACGCCCGGGACCGCACGGAGACGACCTCGCAAGTGTGGATGGGTCTCACGACCGGCTGTGCCGTGTGCCACAACCACAAGTTCGACCCGATCACGCAGAAGGACTTCTACTCGCTATCCGCATTCTTCAACAACACCACGCAGCGGGCGATGGACGGAAACGTCAGCGACACCCCGCCCATCGTCTTCGTCCCGCGGGCCGAGGACCGGCCGCGGTGGGAGGCGTTGTCCAAAGATATCGAGACCGCCAAGGCGAAGGCGGAAGCTCGGAAGAAGGACGCCCGGGCCGGGTTTGACAAGTGGCTCTCGTCCGTGAAGGCCGACGAGATCGCGGCCAAGGTGCCGGCCAATGGGCTCTCGCTGCATGCCCCGCTTACCAAGGGTGAGGGCAAGGCGATTGACTTTACGGTCGCGGGCAAATCGCGAACGGCCACGCTCGAGACCGGTTTCGGTTGGGAGGCCGGGCACACGGGGGCCAAGGCATTCAGCTTGAAGTCGGGGGCGACGCTCGAAATCGCGGACGTCGGCGATTTCGACACCAAGCAGGCGTTCTCGTTCGGGGCATGGGTCAAGTTCCCGACTCGCGGGCAGAACGGGGCCGTCTTCTCGCGGATGGACAACACCAAGGACTATCGGGGCTGGGACCTTTGGTATGAGAACGGCAAGCTCGGCACCCACATCGTCAGCACCTGGCCGACGGACGCCCTGAAGGTCGTGACCAAGAACCCGATCAACCCGGCGAACACCTGGCACCACGTGTTCGTCACCTACGACGGCTCGGCGAAGGCTGCCGGGGTCAAGATCTACATCGACGGCGTCCTCCAGCCGACCGACACGGCCAACGAGAACCTCAAGCCGACGTCGTCAACCAAGACCGAGGTCCCATTCAAGCTCGGCCAGCGGGCGACGAGCGAGCGGCTCAAGCAGCTTCTGGTTGAGGACGTCCGGGTGTACGACCGGCTGCTCAACGGGCCGGAGGTCGAGAACCTGGCCAAGGCGACGCGGGCGCTGTCGATCGTCGCCAAGCCCGCGGACAACCGGACGGCGCAGGAGACTGACGAACTCTTCGCCTGGTGGCTGGTCGGCATGGACGAGCCCTATCGCGACATCACCGCCCAGCTCGCGAAGCTGCAACAGGAAGAGAACGCGATGAAGTCGCGGGGGACGATTGCCCACGTGATGTCCGAGCGCAAGGAGGCCGCCATGGCCTTCGTCCTCAATCGCGGGGAGTACGACAAGCGGAAGGACAAGGTCACTCCGGACGTACCCAAGTCGCTCCCGCCGATGGCCGCGGACCTGCCGAAGAACCGGCTCGGCTTTGCCCAGTGGCTTTTGAAGCCAGATCACCCGCTGACCGCCCGCGTCACCGTGAACCGCTTCTGGCAGGAGCTGTACGGGACCGGCCTGGTCCGCACCGCGGGGGATTTCGGCGTCCAGGGCGAATTGCCGTCGCACCCGGAGCTGCTCGACTGGATGGCCGTCGAGTTCCGCGAGGGCGGGTGGGACGTGAAGAAGTTCTTCAAGCTCCTGGTCACCTCGGCGACCTACCGGCAGGCCGCGACGGTGACGGCTGAGAAGAAGGAAAAGGACCCGCAGAACCGGCTCGTGTCGCGCGGCCCGCGCTTCCGGATGGACGCCGAGATGGTCCGCGACTACGCTCTGGCCGCGAGCGGCCTTCTGGTGCGGAAGCTCGGCGGGCCGAGTGTCAAGCCGTACCAGCCGGAAGGAGTCTGGGAGGCGGTCGCGATGATCGGGAGCAACACACGCGACTATCGCAAGGACGCGGGCGAGAACGTCTACCGCCGCAGCCTCTACACGTTCTGGAAGCGGGCGGCCCCGCCGGCGTCGATGGACATCCTGAACGCCCCCAACCGGGAGACGTGCACGGTCCGCCGCGAGCGGACGAACACTCCCCTCCAGGCCCTCGTGACCCTGAACGACCCGCAATTCGTCGAGTCGGCCCGTGTGCTCGCCCAGTCGGCGTTGAAGGAGGGCGGGGAAAAGCCGGAGCAAAAGATCGAGTTCCTCGCGAAGCGGCTGCTGTCGCGATCGTTCACGGCCGAGGAGCTGAGACTCGTCCAAGCCGGGCTGTCGGATTTGCTCGCCGAGTACAAGGCGAAGCCGGAGGAGGCGAAGAAGCTGATCGTGGTCGGCGACTCGAAGCCGGACGCGACGCTGGACGCCTCGACGCTGGCCGCGTGGACGATGCTGACGAATGAGTTGATGAACCTGGACGAGGTGTTGAACAAGTAACCGCAACCCCCTTTACGTACGCGCGAGAATAACCATGCACCCGTTCAACGACTACGTCCGCGACATCACCCGCCGCCACTTCTTCTTCAGCGGCGCCCACCTGCTCGGGGCCACCGCCCTCGGGACGCTCCTCGGGTCCGAGGCCCGCGCCGCCGGGACGCGCACCGGGCACGCCGCGGCCCTGCCGGAGACCCATTTCCCGGCCAAGGCCAAGAACATCATCTACCTGCACATGGTCGGCGGGCCGAGCCAGATGGACCTCTTCGACTACAAGCCGAAGATGCTCGACTACTACGACAAGGACCTGCCCGACTCCGTCCGCCGCGGGCAGCGCCTGACCACTATGACCTCCGGCCAGGCCCGGTTCCCGATCGCCCCGTCCAAGTACAAGTTCGCTCAGCACGGCAAGTGCGGAATGTGGCTGTCCGAGCTGTTGCCGTACAAGGGAAAGATGGCCGACGACCTGTGCTTCATCCGCTCGATGCACACCGAGGCGATCAACCACGAGCCGGCCATCACCTATATGCAGACCGGCAACCAGGTGACCGGCCGGCCGTGCCTGGGGGCCTGGGTCAGCTACGGCCTCGGGTCGCTCAACCAGAACCTGCCGACGTTCGTGGTCCTCGTGGCCACCCCGTCCAACCAGGAACAGGTCCAGGCGATTTCGGCGCGGCTCTGGTCGTCGGGCTACCTGTCTGGGGAGCACGCGGGCGTGTCGTTCCGGGCCAAGGGCGACCCGATCCTTTACATCAATAACCCCCCGGGGGTGTCGTCGGACGTGCGCCGCAAGACCCTCGACGGGCTCAAGAAGCTCAACGAGCTGAACCACCAGCAGGTCGGCGATTCGGAGACGCTCACCCGCATTCAGCAGTACGAGATGGCCTTCCGCATGCAGGCGAGCGTCCCGGAGCTGACCGACCTGTCGAAGGAGGCGGCCAAGACGCTGGCGATGTACGGGCCGGACGTGCGGAAGCCCGGAACGTTCGCGAACACGGCGCTGACGTGCCGCCGGCTGGTCGAGCGCGGGGTGCGGTTCGTCCAGGTGTACCACAACAACTGGGACACGCACGCTAACGTCTCCGGCCGGCTGCCCGACCAGTGTCGCGACGTGGACCAGCCGTGCTGGGCCCTGGTTCAGGACCTGAAGCAGCGCGGCATGCTCGACGAGACGCTGGTCATCTGGGGCGGCGAATTCGGGCGGACCATCTACAGCCAGGGCGGGCTGTCGAAGACGAACTACGGCCGGGACCACCACCCGCGCTGCTTCACCATGTGGATGGCCGGCGGCGGGTCGAAGGGCGGGACGATCTACGGCGAGACGGACGACTTCAGTTACAACATCGTCAAGGACCCCTGCCACATCCACGACTTCCACGCGACCGTGCTCCACTGCCTGGGCATCGACCACGAGAAGTTCACGTACAAGTACCAGGGGCTGGAGCAGCGACTCACAGGCGTCGAGCCGGCGAAGGTCATCAAGGAGCTGGTGGCGTAAATGTCCGGTCCCCCTTCCCTCCTAGGGAAGGGGGTCAGGGGGTTAGGTTGGCACTCACCACGGCGGGAAGCCGAAACCTAACCCCCAGCCCCCTTCCCTAACAGGGCTGACTATTACCCGCAACATTTCGGGGAGGGTCTTCACTTCATTGGGGTCGGCGCTACCATTGGGGTGCGGACGGATTCGCGGTGACTTCGGAGGTCAAGGATGTCCCACCCGACCACACTCGCCGACCCCACCCTGT
>DATFWZ010000570.1:0-5911 GCA_035258765.1 Gemmataceae bacterium | reverse complement strand
GGCCCAGCTGCAGTGTGCGCTTCTGACCGCTTTGCGTTGTGACGGTGACTGTCTTCTTCGGCGGGTCGAGCCCGTAGAGCTTACCGCTATCCTTCGCCTCGTGGTCAACAAATCGATCCGCCTTGAGGCCGGCGAAGGAGTCGAGGAATTCGGTCACCGCCTCCGGGTTGATGCGCTCGGTCGGGTGCGCCGGGTCCATCCACCCGATCGGGCCCTTCATGAGCTTGAATGAACCGGGCCCGTCGGGCGTCTCGACCTCGATGCTCGTCGCCTGGGCCACGTCGAGCGGCTCCCAGAGACCACGCTTGCGGTACTCCGCGGCCAGCTTGGACGTCAGTGACATATCGAGCAAGACGACCAGTTCCCCTTTCTCGAGCTTGGCGTAGGCCCTGAGCCCGTCTTTCTGCTTGCCCGGGTCGCCGACCTTTTCGCGGGCACCGACCAACAGGTTCAACACCTCGCGATCGCCGTTGTAGACGCGCCACCGCTCGGGCTTGTCGAGGCCGTACGGCTTCAGGTCGCCCGGCTTCTCCGCGACGATCTCCTCGGCCCGCAGGCGGGCGAGCGAGTCGTGCAGTTCCCGAAGCGCCTCGTCCTCCGCATCGGTCTTGATGGGGGACGTCATCTTCCAGTTACCGCCCTCCTTGACGAACGTGACATCTCTGCCGTCGCGGGTCACGATCACCTTGTCCGCGGTTACGAAACTCGCGAGGTTTCGCTCGCGGAACTTCAGGGGTTCGGCAAGCAGTCGCTTGGACATCGGGGCCGCAAGGACCACGACCGTGGTCGCCCCTTCCGACTGCACGTAGCGCTCGCCGTCGGGCTTCATCGGGTCCACGGGCCCACCGATGGTGAGCGCCCTCTCGTACGGCTTCGCGCCCTTGCCGATCAACTCGAGCTTGAGCACCGCGGCGGGCTTGTCGAGCCCGTATTTCGCCTTGTCCTTGCCCTCGACGTCGGCGACGCGCTCCGCCCGCAACGCGGACAAGCGGTCGGCCAGCTCCTCCATCCCCTGCTGGTCGGCGGGGATCTTGGCGGGCTTGCTGACCGTCCAGCTCGTACCCTCCAGGGTCGCCTCGAACTCCTGACCGCCCATCGACCGGCGGATCCCTTGCAAGTCGATCGAGTCGAACTTGAAGATCGTCCGCTCGACCAGTTCGAGCTTGCCCTTACTCAGCTCGCGGGCGACCGTGACCGGGAGCACCGCTACCCCCTTACCGTCGTCCACGCGGGCATAGCGGTCGTTGGGCGTTCCCTCGACGACCTTGCCAATCGCCAGCTTGTGCGTCTCGGTCCCCGCCGTCACGCTGACGGTCTGCGGCTTGGAGTTGGGGTCGAGCCCGTACTTCGCCCAGTCCACCTTGTCGCCGTAGTCCGCGAACTTGAGGGCGGTAAGGTTGGCGAGCATCCGAAGCAGATTATCGACCGTGGGCCGGTCCACCGGGAACGTCGCGCCGACCGGCTTCCAGTCGGCGCCCTCCTTCTGGAGGGTGAGCGGGCCGTCGGGGCCAGCGATCTCGAGCTTGGTCGCGGCCGACGGGAGCATCGCGACTAGCTTCTTGTCGAGCAACTCCAGCGCCGGCTTGTCCAGGTCCTTGAATGTGGTCTCGTTGATAACGAACACCGACGCGTTGGCGTCGCCCTCGAGTCGCGCGTAGCGGCCCGGCTTTCCATTCCCCTCCGCCTTGCCGACGAGCAGAGTCCGCTCCTTCGTCTCCTCCTTGGGTTCCTCGCCGGGCTTGTTCACCTTCCGCTCGGTTAGCGTGAACTTGATGCGGAGGGCCGGCTGATCGAGTCCGTACTCGGCGGGGTTCGAAGCCGCGTGGGCCGCGTACTTTTCGGCCCGCATAGCGGAGACGGCACTCGTCAACGGGATGACCGCGGCGTTATCCACCGGCGCCTCGAACGGTGCGGTGACTTTCCATGCCCCTCCCTCGCGCTTGAGCGAGAACGGCGTTTCCGTGCCGCGCTGGACTTGGACGACCGCGAGCCCGTCCGGGCTGCCGTTCCAGAGCTGCAGCGGCAAGAGGCCGAGCGACCCGCCAGTCAGCCCGTCCGCGACCTCCTTCTTGATCGTGAACACGGTCTTCGACCCGTCGAGCCGGGCGAAGACTTCCGGCTTACCCTCGCGTGCTTTGCCGATAAAGAGCGTCCGCGCCGGCAACTTCGTCGGGCCGGCGAAGTGCAAGTTGACGGTCGCGGCCGGCTTGTCGAGGCCGTGAGCCCCGGCGGCCAGGTCGAGCAGTGCGGAACCAAGCGGGCCGAGGAACGCGCGAACCGCGGTGGATTCCGATTCGGTCGGCGGGTCGTAAACGTACTCGGTCGCCTCCAGCGTGCCGAGGTCCTTGAGCAGGTTGCGGGCCTTCTCCGGGTCGGCGTCCGCCTTGACCGGGTCCACGAGAATGAACGTCGTCGCGGTCGTGCCGACGTTCTCCTGCAAGTGGAATGAACCCTTCTCCGTCTGGGCGACGATCGATTCGACCCGACCGTCACCCAGGTCGAACAGCTTGAGGGCCCGGTACGTCCGCGGCGGCCGCTCGACGACCGCGTACGCGGCGTCCTCGACGACGTTGATCCGACCGGCGCCCGCCCCCATCACGAACATCTTCTTGCCAGCCGCGTCGTGTCGGCCGATGGTCACGGTTCGCGGCGGCGTGCCCGACTTCGGGTCGGACGTGATGGTGACGACCGTGGCCTGATCGGGCGTCAACCCCGCGGCGGCAAGGTCGGCCATCCCGAGCCCGCCGGTGACGAGGTGCAGGATCGGACGGTCGATGATCTGGCCCTTTTGGGCCGCGAGCCGCTCGAGCGGGTCGAGCAGGTCGCTCACCTGCCGCGACTCGGCGAGCCCCGTGAACGGGGCCATGAGGTCCCAGCGGTCCCTCTTGGCGGCCTCGGACTCGGCCTTCGGGTCGCCTTTTGTCTTGCGCAGCTCGAGCTTCTGCCCAGGACGGGCGACGCTCACCGACACAACGTTGTCCGCCTCAAAGCGGGCCGCGTTCGGGTCGCGGAGCTGTTGGAATGCCGGGCCTGGCGCGTCGAGCTTCGGCCCCTCGGCCCTGGCCGTCTCGATCAAGAGGTCCGCCAGCTTGTCTCCCTTGACTTCGAAGATGAGCGGGTTGTCGGCGAGCTTGGCGTAGTAGTACTTCTCCTCGACGATCTTCGGCGGCGGGGGCGGGGCCATCGGGAAGGGCGGCGGGGGTGGGCTCTCGGTGCGGACGCTGGTCCGGGTCGCCTTCCCCAGGACGACGCGGCGCGAGGTGCCTTGCTCCAGCGAGATCGTCAACTTTCGCGGCTCGTCCTGGACGATCGTCCCCGCCCACGCGAGAAACGTCGCTCCGACCAGCGGGAGCGAGGGTCCGGAAAGCTCAGGTGGCTTCGGCGCAAGACCGCGACGCACGAGGGCGTCGTGCTCGGCCTGCGGCCCCGTCGTCGCGATCACGCCGAGGCCGACGCTGGCGAGGCCGGAGACGGGCGAATCACCGACACCGGCCGAGATTCCGGACATGAGCACCCCGAGTGGGTCGGTGTTGACCAGGAACTGCTCGACCCAGATTTCCGGCACAGCGGCCAGCACCGACTTGAGCTTCGCCGGGTCGGCCCGGTCGCGCAGCGGCTCCGCGATCTCCCAGACGTCGGCGATACGCCCGGCGACCACCACGGCTTCCCCGCCCCCGGACTTGTCAGGCGGCGGTTGCGGCTTCGGGCTCGGCCCGGTGCGCTTGAGGACAAACTTGCCCTGCGGGCCCTCGACGCTGATGGCCGTGACCGCGTCGCCCGCGAGGAAGACCGGGGTCGCGTCCTGGGCCATTCGCGAGTTGTCGGCGACCTTGACGCGCTCCGCGTCCGGGAAGAGCTGCCGCTTGCGATAGAAATCGGCCGGCCGGCGGAGGATTGGCAGAACGTCGGGCCCGAGGCGGAGGACTTCCGGCTGGTCGTCCACGCGAACGAACGCCGGGCGCGTGAACGGGTTCTCTCCGGGTTGGGCCGGCGCCTCGCCGACGGTCAGAGAGTGTTTGGCCGATGGCGTGACCACTTCCACGACGACCGGGTCCTGTGTTTTCGCGAGGCCGTATTGCTTGAGGTCGTCGTTCGGACCGACCGGGACCGGCTGGAACCGAGACTTGAGGCCCGTGACCGTCGCGACAAGTTCGGCTACCTCATTCCGCCGCACCGGCCAGTTCCCGGGCAGCTCCAGCGGCTTGCCCGAACCGGCGGACTTGAACTCAACCGGTGCCGAGCCGGGGGCCCGGACGGTAATTTCGGTCACCTGGTCCGGGATGATTCCGGCCAATGCCTCCGCGGATGCCCCCTTCGCCTCCGGGGCCGGCGAAGGCGCGAGCCCGACCTTCGGGGCGAGGTCGCCGCCCTTCCAAACCAGCGCCCCGACGCCGGCCGCGAGGATGAATAGCGCGATGGTGGTTTTGAGGTTCATGGCACAAGTCGGAACTCAGAGATCACGGAGACCCTTCCCGCTTCAACGCACCCGCCGCACGATCCACACGATCAACCCCAAATACAAGAAGAACGCCGGCAGTCCCAGGAACGGCCCGTACTTCCACAGGAACGAATCCCGCTCGTCGCGGTGCACCCGCGGGTAGCTCCACTCGGCCTCTGTTCGCGGCAGGCGGTCGTCGCGGTTCAGGAGCCAGTTGCACGTGTGCAACAGGAGCTGCTCGTGGGCCGGGCTGAGCTGCTTGCCGGTGAAGAGGCCGCCGTGGCCGAGGACCACCAGGCGGCCCGTCTTGCGTTCGTTCTGCGGGACGAGCGCCTTCGTGTCGCGGTCGGTCGACAGCGACGCCCGGGCCGTGAGGCACGCGGCCAGGAGGCCCGCGTCGAGTCGGCCGGCGATCGCGGCGGTGGCCCGGACCGCCCCGTAGTCCTTCTCGTACCACTCGACCGGGAACGTGAACTCGACCGCCACGCCGATCGGAAACGGCCCGCGGCGGACTTCTTCGAGCGTCCCCTTCTTCGGGTCGTCGAACGGCGTCGGCCGGAACCGGGGCGGGATCTGAATCCCCCGCCCGCCGCCGATATTCCGGACGATCATCGGCTTTTCTTCGTTCCAGGCGGCCGCCGGCGAGAGCAGGAACTCCGCGGGGAACGGCAGCTTCTTGGCAATGCCCGGAGCCAGGTAGACCGGTCGCGGGTCCATCACCGTGAAGTCGAGCTGCTGGTCCGCGCTGGCGGCGGTGGCGCGCATGGCGGCCGCGATCGGGTTGTCGCGGCCGGTCGCCGGGGCCGGGGGGAACGACACCGGCGGCAGGTCCGTGGACGCCCCGCCGAACTGGTCCCCGGCCCGGCGGGCCGCGAACGACTTGGCCTCCGCCGTCGTGATGATGGTCTCGCGGCCGAGCACCACGCCCCGGTCGGCCAGCAGGCGCTCGACGTCGTCCAGCGGCTCGGTCGAGGCCGCGACGTTCACATCCGCGTTCGGCCCGGCGCACACCATCACCGGCTTGCCGGTCTTCATGAACTCCTTCAAGACTTCCACTTGCTCCGTGGACAAGCGGTAAAGGTCAGGCGTGATGTTCTCATTGGCGGACGACGCGTTCAGGACCGTCAGCCGGGGGACGATGAGGAGGTCGCAATCGGCGACCAGGCGGGTGAGCTTGTTCTTGATGTCCGTGACCCGCTTGTCCTCGAACGCCCGCTCGTTGCGGGAGAGCGCGGTCATCTGGGCGTCCGTGTCGCGGCGGTCCTGGGCCAGCTCGGCGAGCCGCTCGTCGATCTGCTTGAGGGCGTCGCCAATGCCACGGAGTTGGTCCTTGCGGAACTCCTCGTTCACCTCGACGCGGACCCGGCCGCGCAACCGGCGCTGCAATTCCTCGAGCGGCGTGTCGCGGTAGACCTTCTGGGCCTTCTCGATCTCGTCGCGATTCTCCAGCAGGTCGCGGCGCTGCTCGTCGAT
>DATFWZ010000569.1:0-2759 GCA_035258765.1 Gemmataceae bacterium | reverse complement strand
GTGCCGTTCTCTCCGGCGTCCAAGATCGTGGCCCCGCCGCTGACTCCGATTGCTGGAACCACCCCCGACGAGACGCGGCCGCTGCCCGCGGCGACGCCGCTCAAGCCCGGGGAGAAGTTCGGGCACGCCCCGGACTACCGGTGGGTGGCGGGCGTGTTGGACCGGCACCTCCGCGGCGGGTATTGGACGCTCCGCTACGCCGACCTCAGTGCGGACGACCCGTGGGGAGGTAAAGTGCGCCTCCTTGACGATCGCCGGCTCAACGACTTCAAGAGCGGGGACGTGGTCTACGTCGAGGGCGAGCTGCTGGCCCCCAGGACCGCCGCGGCGGCCGAGGGGACCGCGAACTACCCGCCGTTCCGCGTCACGGGCGTGAAGCTCGTCGAACGGGCCAGGTAGGCTAGCGCTTGATGAACTGCACCGTGCCGTTGTCGTGCCCGCTGGCGAGTGACTTACCGTCCGGGGCGAACGTCACGCAGTAGCACGGCGACTTGATCCGGGTCGTGAACGTCGGCTTAGGGCCGGCCAAATCCCAGACGCTGATGTTGCCCGCGTAGCCAGCCGTGGCGATTGTCTTTGTCTCTTTCGACCAGCTCACCGCGAACAGATCATCCGGGGACGGGCCGAAGCTCTTGACCTCGTGCGGGTCCTTGGCCGGGGGGGTGTCCTTCGGTTCCGGGGGCTTGGCGTCCTTCGCGTCCTTCTTGTCCTTGGGCTTCTCCTTCTCTTTCTCCTTTTCCTTCTCCTTGTCCTTGGCGTCCTTGGGCTTGTCCTTGGCGTCCTTCATGGGTTCTTTGGCGGGCTCCTTGGGGACGACCGCGTTCAGGTTCCACACGCGAATCGTCCGGTCCTGGCTGACCGAGACGAGCGTGCTATTGTCGCCGGCGAATACGACGCCGGTCACCCCGTCCTCGTGGCCCTTGAGTTCCTTGACCATCTTCTGACCGGGCACGTCCCAGACCTTGATCAGCTTGTCCGACCCGGACGACACGAGGAGCTTGTTGTCCGGGGAGAAGGCCAGCCCGTAGACCGTCCCGGCGTGAGTACCGAGGTTCTTGACCTCCTTGCCGTCGGCCGGGTTCCAAAGCCGCACGCTCTTGTCCTGGCCGGTGGAGCCGGAGGCCAGGAACTTCCCGTCCGGGCTGAAGGCGATGACCTCGATGTTGTCGGTGTGGCCCTTGATCTCCGTCTTCGGCTTGCCGTCGGCCGGGTCCCAGAGGCGGATCGTCTTGTCGAGGCTGCAGGTCGCCAGGGCCTTGCTGTCCGGGCTGAAGGCGACACCGTTCACCGGGTCGGTGTGCCCGGTGAGCGTCCGCGCCTCCTTGAGCTGGCCGTTGCTGTACTCGAACAGCTTGGCCGTCTTGTCGAACCCGGCGGTGACGAACCACTTGCCGTCCGGGCTGAAGGCGACCGAGTGAATAAGCGCCGAGTGGGCCTTGATCTCGACGGGCGCCTGGCCGGCGGCGACGGACCCGAGGAGGGCGGCCAGGGGAAGAACGGGGACAATGCGAGTCATGGAGAGTTTCCGGGAGTGAGGGAGGCGGGCAGGGGCGTATTGTGCCTGATACGAACGGCCGCGGCAACCGGGTAACGCCCCCGGCGGTCCGGCATTTCATTCTTCCATTTCTCGGACTCCCCGGAAATGGATTTCACGCCAGTGAAACGTAACGCGGGGCTGGTAGGGGCCGCCGGGGCTAAATGCACAAGCGGTTGCGGGCACCATTCCCCCGCTCACGCGGGGGGTTCGCCAAGCCCTGGCGAACCCCCCGCGTGAGCGGGGGGGTGTTTTCAACTGGCCGCGGCCAACAAACCGATCGCCAGGCGATGCAACGAAGGTATGGTCTCTCGATGGTCGCCCGCGACGTAGAAGCTCTCGCCGCCGTCGGCCACGGTGCGGACCAGTATCGTCTTCCAGGGTCGGTAGTAGTAGCGCGGATCGGTCTTCGGCGCCTGCCGGCGCGTGTCCCCGTCTAGGGGGATCAGGTCAAAGACGGCCGTGGTGAATTGCGCAATCTTTCGGCCCTCCTGGTGGGCGACATTTCGGGCCATCGTCAGAGCCTTCAAATACACCTCCGGTCCCATGACCGCCGACCCGAAGTTCAGCATCACGCCACCTTCGAGCCGGGTACACGTTTGGGCGAAGATCAGAAAGTCTGTGTAACTGGACTGGCCGAGGGCCGAGCCGTCGCAGTTCGGGTGCTCGTGGATGATGTCGTAACCGACCCCCACATGAACCGTGACGGGCACCCGCAGTCGGTAGGCGGCCGCGAGGACGCTCCACTCTTTGTGCGGGAATGCCCCCTCCGCAATAGCCTTGCCGACCGCCTCGCCGATGCCCATTCCCTCGCGCGTCCCGGACGCGATCGCGTCGTTGATCCGCCCCGTCTCTTCCCATAGTCCGAACTCGCCCGTGCGGACGTAGCGGGCGACACTTTCCGTGGTGGCTCCCACCAGGGCGAGCTCCCAGTCGTGGATTGGGCCGGCCCCGTTCATCGCGACGTGGTCGATCAGCCCGCGTTCCATGAGGTCAATCAGGTGCCGCTGGACGCCGGCGCGGAGGACGTGGGCTCCCATCACCAACATGCGGGCGGCCCCGGCCTTCTTTGCCGCGATCAGGCGCTGCGCCAATACGGGCAGGGCAGGGTGGTCTAAGTCGGCCGGGGCATCGAGCGGGAGCAGGTCGGCGAGGGTCAGGTCGTGTTGACGGCGGGCGAGCGGCTGGAGCTTGAGACGGGAGCGGTCGAATTGAGGGAAGGGCA
>DATFWZ010000568.1:0-12049 GCA_035258765.1 Gemmataceae bacterium | reverse complement strand
TTCGTAATCGCCCCGACCGCAGGAGATGCGATGAGCGCTCGACATGGTGAGCCCCTTCGCGGGCTCATGTCCAGCAAGAGGTCGCCCCTGTTCGAAGGGTTTTTCGGGCGGATGTTCCGCCCGCTCCGCCCGGCGACGTTCGGGGCGACCGAGGACGAGACGATCGCCAACCTGGGGAAGCTGGCCGAGCAGATGACGGCCGGGTTCGACGAGCCGTTCGACGGAAAGGACCCGGAGGAGAGCGGCATCCCGGCCCTGTACACGTACCTCGGCCAATTCATCGACCACGACTTGACGTTCGACCCGGCCAGCAGCCTCCAGAAACTGAACGACCCCGACGCCCTGCACGACTTCCGCACCCCGGCGTTCGACCTCGACGACGTGTACGGGCGCGGGCCGGACGACCAGCCGTACCTGTACGACGGGCCGCCGGGTAAGCCGGCCACGTTCCTGCTCGGCGGTCCGATTAGCGGCGGCACCACCGCGGCGTTCGACCTGCCGCGGAACACGGCCACCCCCGCCCGCGCCCTCATCGGCGACCCGCGGAACGATGAGAACGTCATCGTCTCGCAGCTACACGGGCTCTTCCTCCGGTTCCACAACCGGCTGGTCGGGGAGAACCCGGCCCTCTCGTTCGCCGACGCCCAGCGGTTGCTCCGGTTCCACTACCAGTACGTCGTCGTCAACGATTTCCTGCCGCGAATTGTCCACTCGAAAGTGATTTCCGCCCTGAAGACGAACGGCCAGTACGACAAGCGGAGAATCCACTTCTACCACTTCCGCAATCTGCCGTTCATGCCGGTGGAGTTCTCCGCCGCGGCCTACCGGCTGGGCCATTCGATGGTCCGGCCCGGCTACCGGCTCAACGACCGCGATGAGACGCTGTTGCCGATCTTCCCGGTGCCGAGCGAAGGTCTGCCTGAGGGGCTGACCGGATTCCGGGCGATGAATCCGAACTGGGGCATCGACTGGGGGCGGTTCATCGACATCGACACCCGCGGCTTCGACGGGCCCGACGATGTCAAGAAGAAGCGGCTCCAGTTCGCCTACCGGATCGACACGTCGGCAGTCAACCCGCTCGGCAATCTGCCGCCGAGCGTGGCGACCGACCCGAGCTCGCTGCCGCTGCGGAATCTGCTCCGCGGCTGGCGGTTGGGATTGCCGAACGGCCAGAGCGTGGCCAGGGCGATGGGGATCACGCCGCTCAAGGACTCGGAAATCCTGATCGGCAAGTTCACCGACCCCGAACCGACCGGGGAGGAGGCGCCGGTGCCGATCGCGAACGTGTCGCCCGCGTTCGCGCACAATTGCCCGCTCTGGACCTACATCCTCGCCGAGACGCGGGCCAATCAGGAGATGGTGAAGCTGCCGGTAACGGAGGCCGTGACGCTCAAGACACCGAAGCTGGGCCCGGTCGGCGGTCGTATCGTCGCCGAAGTGTTCCTCGGCATCATGTTCGGCGACAGCCACTCGTTCCTGAGCCAGGAGCCGGACTGGCACCCGGCCGCGGGTGTGAACTACACGCTCAAAGACTTCGTCAAGTATGCGCTTGGACTGTAGCACCTGTGTCCGGCACCCGGCTTGATTCCAGCGGGTGGTTTGGAGGTTTCAGATGCCCCACGTTCGCATCGAAACGCGTAAAGGCTGGATCGGCGACCGCCGGGCCGAGGTTCTCGAAGCCGTCCACTCGGCCATGGTCGAGGCCTTGAAGATCCCGCGCGCCGACCGCGTCCTCCGGATCATCGAAAGCGAACCGGCCGACTTCCCGACGCCTCCCGGCCATGGCGAGAGGTTCACCATCATAGAAATCACGATGTTCGCGGGCCGGTCGCTCGACGCCAAGCGCCGGCTCTACGCGGCGATCGCCCGGAACCTGGAAGGGCTGGGGGTGCCGCCCAACGACGTGAACATCGTGTTGCACGAACCGCCGCTGGAGAACTGGGGCATCCGCGGCGGTGTGCCCGCGAGCGAGTTGGACTTGGGGTTTCAGGTGCGCGTTTGACGGCGAGGCTGGGCCTGAGCTTGGCGATCGAGCGGACCGAGCCGGCCGCCCCTGCCGTCCTGGAGAAAAAACAACTCAACCTGTCGATCTCGCTGCCCGTAGTTCGACGAGTCCACAGAGAGCCGTGACACCGAGATTGCTTTTGGAATCGAAACGAACAACCTAACGAAAGGAGCAGATCATGCCGACGGGTACTGTGCGGCTACACCGCGTGCTACGTACGTCGCCCGAGAAGGTCTATCGGGCGTTCCTCGACGCGGACGCGATGGCCAAATGGCTCCCGCCCAACGGATTTACGGGCAAGGTTCACCAACTGGACGCCAAGGTCGGCGGCACCTACAAGATGTCGTTCACGAATTTCGGCACCGGCCACAGCCATTCCTTCGGCGGTAAATTCCTCGAACTGGTGCCAAACGAACGCATTCGCCACACCGACAAGTTCGACGACCCGAACTTGCCTGGCGAAATGCAGACGACGATCACCTTGAAGAAGGTGTCCGTCGGGACGGAGTTGAACATCGTGCAAGAAGGGATCCCGGAAGTCATTCCCGCCGAGGCCTGCTACCTCGGTTGGCAAGAATCGCGCGCCCTTCTGGCCAAACTCGTCGAGGCCGACATTCCGGATTGAGTCGGAGCATCCGGCGTGGGAGGTTCGGTCCGTGGCTCGATCCCTGTCGCTCTGGGTGCCCGTGTTGGGCGCCCTCCTGGCCCCGCCCGGGCCGGCCGGCGCTGAGGACGCGCCGGCCGCCCGCCGCCGCCAGCTCGCCCAGGAGTTCCACGTCCGCGCCCAGGAGCGGACCGGGGTGCTCCTGCCGCTGTACGTCTATCCGGGGGAGGTGGACGAAAATCCGGCCTACGCCCGCATCATGGAGCTGAGGCGGAAGTACGAGACCGTGCCGATGTGGGTCGTCCTCTCCCCCGCCTCCGGCCCGGGGGAGCGGGCCGACCCGAACTACACGAAGGCCGTCGGCCGGCTCCGCGGGGCCGGGTGCGTGGTGCTCGGGTACGTGACGACGGGGTACGCCAAACGGGCCCGGGCCGACGTCCAGCGGGACATAGACCGGTGGCACGCGCTCTACCCGCGCGCCTACGGGGTCTTCTTCGACGAGATGGTCTACGAGGATACGGCCGCCGGGACCGAATACCAGGCGGCCCTCACCCGGTACGCCCACGACGCCGGCTTCTGGCCCGCGGTGGCGAACCCGGGCGTCCCGGCGCCCGCCCGCTACTTCGCGGCCGATGCCGCCGACGTGATCGTCGTCCACGAGGGGGCGGCCTGGCCGACGGCCGAACAGCTACGGGGCCCCGCCGGCGGGTACGCGGACCACCCGCCATTCACCCGCGGGGTGCTGGTCCACTCGCAACCGGGACTGGACCGGGCAGCTCTGCGGGCGGTGCGGGAGCACGCCCGGTGGGTATACGTGACCGAGGCCGTTCATCGCCCCGGCGACCCGAAGGCGGCCAACGCCTGGGACCGCGTGTCCAAGCACCTGGGGGAGATCTGCGAGCAGCTGAGTCAGAAGTGACGTTCCGGCCCGGCGGCCGCTTGGAAGTGGCGTCGCCGCCGTAAAGGGCTGCCGGGCGGACCCGGCGTCGCATTCGACCGCCCACGGCACTGTGATTGCACGACATGGACGTCCATGGCTGAGCGGCGACGGGCTATCAGAAGATCGATCCCAAAGGTCGGTTCAAGCACCCGTCCAAGCCCCAGCCATTGGCTCGCCTGCATAGCCCGCTGAAAACAACAATGTGGAGAAAGGCAAGTCACACTTCAGCTCATTTGGAGGTAGAGAAAATGAATCCCGTCGTTCACTTCGAGATGCCGTACGACAACCGAGAACGGATGGCAAAGTTCTATGGGTCGGCATTTGGTTGGCGGCTACAGATGCTCGGCGAAGATATGGGCAGTTATGTCATTGCGACTACCACGGAGACAGACGAGACCGGCCCCAAAAAGCTGGGCGCGATTAACGGCGGCTTTTTCCCGAAGAAGCCGGATTGGCCCGCGCAACACCCGTCCGTCGTCATTGCCGTGGACGATATCAAGCAAGCAGTCAAGAAAGTGACGGCCGCGGGCGGCAAGGTCCTCGGCGAGCCGATGGAGATACCCGGCGTGGGGCAATATGTTTCGTTCACCGACACCGAGGGCAACCGCGTGAGCATGCTTCAGCCGATCCCGCGCAATTGGCATGCGCCGAAGTCGGAGTAACGCCATGGACAATGACGTCGAGCAGATGTCACGGGAGCAGCTTGTCGCCGAGGTCAGGCGGCTGCGGCAGGGTATCCGCCGGCATCGCGACAGCACCGGACACGAGTTGTGCTGGCACCACCCGGCCCTGTGGGGGCTGCTGCCGGAGGCGACGGACCCACTGCCGACGGTCCCGGAATGGCCGCAATTCATGCAGGGTTGCATCCGATACCGGCAGTCGCTCGATGCGCAAGCGCCAAGTGCCCCCCGGACGACGGAGTCGTTCGATCGGTGACCGTGTCGCGCCGACCCTTGACGTTTCTTCGCGCCAGTAAGGCGGAACGTGGCGCGCTGCGCAAACAACTCGGCGGATGACACACGCGAGTCCGCGATCCGGAAGCAATCCATGACGACGACACGCGACTGGGGCCATGCCCGGGACATGTGGATCCGGATGCTGGAAAAGCAGACCGGTAAGGGCCTCGATCACTGGAACGCCCGCATCGGGAAGAAGAAGTTCGCCGACGCCGACCGCCTCAGGGAGTGGCTCGCCGCGGAAGGTGTCACCGGGTACGCCGCGCAAATCCTGGTGATGGAGCGTTTCGGGTATCCGGACTTCGTGACCTCGTCGGCCGACGAGCTCATCGACGCGCAATACACGGACCGGCCGCACTTGCGGCCCATCTACGAGGCCATTGTCGCGTCCGCGCGGGGGTTTGGCGAAATTGTGATCCAGGCCCGGAAGGGCTTCGTCTCGCTCATGACCCCGAAGCGGACGTTCGCGCGGGTGCGGGCCACGACCAAGGATCGGATCGATGTCGGGCTCCGACTCAAGGGCGTGCAACCGCGCGGCCGGCTCAAACCGTCTCGCATCAGCGAGACGACGCCGGTTGAAGTCAGCCTGTCGGAGCTCGAGGACCTCGATGTGGACGTCTTGAAGTGGCTCCGCAAGGCGTACGAGGAAAGCCTGTGACGAAGGAAGAACCATGCCTCGTTACGTCGCCTTTCTCCGCGGTGTGAGCCCGATGAACGCCAAGATGTCCGAGCTGAAGCGCTGCTTCGAAGGGGCGGGTTTCACCGACGTGAAGACGGTGCTCTCGAGTGGCAACGTCGTCTTTACCGCGCGGGCCGCTTCGGAAGCCGCGCTCGAGCGCAAGGCCGAGGCGGCGATGGCAAAGCGACTCGGCCACGCGTTCTACACGATCGTGCGCCCGACCGACTCCTTGCGCAAGATACTCGAGGCCGACCCTTACGCGACCTTTCGCCTGCCGGCGAACGCGAAGCGGGTCGTTACATTTCTGCGCGAGGCCCACAAATCCAACCTTTCGCTTCCGCTCGAAGTCGATGGCGCGCGCATCCTCGCCATGAACGGCCGCGAAGTCTTTACCGCCTACGTCCCAAGCCCGCGCGGCCCCGTATTCATGGCGCTCATTGAGAAGACATTCGGCCGCAATGTGACAACGCGCACATGGGATACTGTCAAGAAGTGCGCTGCAGCGTAAACCAGATCGCCCAACAATCGGCGCCGCCGCCGGAGTGGCCCAACAGGCCAGACCGTCTCCTGCGGTTAGCACTGGCCGGGTTTCTCGTGTGCCAGTTGCGCCGTCGCGAGTCGGCGGAGCTCGTCGTAGACGACGGGCAGTAGCTGAGACGCGGCCTGCGGATCGCCGGCGTCGATGGCGGTCAGTAGCCGCGAGACCTCGGTCATGGGGGCCAAGATACCGCGACGCGGTGCCTCCAGCAATCGAATGGTCGAGAGATCAGAAGTCTTTTTCGGCATTTCGAAAAAGACTCGCGATCTCTCGACCACTTTCCAGCCTGCCGTAGTGACTTGTTCGACAAGAGGGCATGAAATTGCCCCTGATCCGCTCTCCAGCGCAGCGTTCAGCCGACATACCCCGGACTCAACCCCTTGGTGTACTTGGCCCGCACTTTGACCGACACCTCCGCGGGGGTGATCACGCCGTCCTGGTTGGCGTCGAAGCCCTTGTTCTGGGCGTAGGCCGTGGTGCCGCTCTGGAACAGGGTCGAATTCGCCCCCTTGCCGATCGCGGCCGGGTACAGGATGGCCATGTAGACGTCTTCCAGGGAGTGGAGCCGGCCACGATAAGGCTCGAAGTACTTCTTGACGTAGTCGAGCTGGGCCACCGCGGTCATGGCCGCCAGGGCGGACGTCGATGTGCCCAGGGCCTGGGCGGTGCTGGGCATGAATTGGATCAAGCCGGTGGCGCCGCTGCCGGCGGCGTTCTTGATGCTCGGGCTGAAGGTCTCGCCGGTCTCGAAGGCCATGCACGCCATCAGGTAGTCCGGCTGAACGCCCAGGTCCGCGCCGATCTGGATCACCTTCGCCTTGAAATCCGCGGACACCTTCGCCCCCCAGGCGAGTTGCCCGGAGGTGGCCGCGAGCCGGACGAAGTCGCAGGTCCCGACCGTTCGGGTCCGCCGGAAAACGCCGATGCCGTTGTGGCTCCCGTCGTTGTTCGTATTGCCCTCGATAGTGCCGAAGCTGGCCGCGGTCACCGGCGCGGTCACCAGGCCGGTGTGCTTGTGGCCGTTCGGCCCCCCCTTGACAAGGAAGATGTCGCCCGGCTGCGGGGAGGCGACCAGCTTGCCGTGCTGTTTGGCCCAGTTGTAGAGGAAGGGGCAGTAGGCCGTCTTGGGCATGGGATTGGGCTTGCCGAGCCGGGCCGCCGCCTGGACGAAGCTCCAGTAAACGAACGACATGCACCAGAAGCTGCCGGCCGGGACGCCGGCGGTCTTGTTGTACTCATCGACCTTCGGCCCGCGGTTGGAGCCGAGCGGCTCCTCCATGACCCCGTCCTGGGACAGCGCGACGCGGACCGCTTCGGCCACGAGTTCGTCGGACGCCTCGACTGGGGGAGCCGGCGTCCCGCCCGTATGGCCGGGGGCCGGCGAAGTGAATTTGTGGTCGAGGGCGGCCCAGGTGTTTGGGCCAACGACGCCGTCCGGGCTGAGGTGTTCGCCCTTCTGGAAGGCCTTCACCGCCGATTCGGTCGCCGGGCCGAAGCTCCCATCCACCTGAAGGTGTGGACTGGGGTGCAGGACTTTGTTGAGCATGCTCTGGAGCCTGCGGACTTCCGTCCCATGATTGCCGTTCCGCAACAGGGTGTGCATGACGCGTGTCTCCTGGCCCAGGGGGCCGAGCCGCTGCCGGCCTGGTCGGCGGCAGTGTCCGACGTCCGTCATTGTTGATGTGGCGCCGCAGTATAGCCGGCGGGCTGCCACGCGCGAACTCGCGGCCGATCGGGATCGGCCGTGGATTCACCGGATCGACTCCCGTCCTTCATCCGTTCCTCCACCTGGCGTCATCCCGGTGAAGTGCTCGGTCAATTGGACCGCGACAGCAGGCTCTGCACTCGCGGTAATCGTCGGCGGCCGCGGTCCGCCGCCGCGCACTAACCGCTGACGCCTTGGCTCGTAAGGAGGCGCAGCACCTGCACCTCCTTCGGCAGATCGATCAAGAATTCCTCATCCCGGTCGAGGTGATGGACCCGCGTCGGATCGCCGCCCGTAAACCGACTCATGGCCTCGACACTCTCCCAGTACGAAATCGTCACGAATTCGGATTCATTCTCGCGGTCCTCGCGGAGGGTTTGCACGCCGAGCGCCTTGGCGACGAGCGGCTTGATGCCCGCCTCATAGTTGTAGGCTTCGTATTCGTCGGCGCGGTGGCGCAATGTTCGCCCCCGCCAAATGCGGACAATGGTGGCCCGCCGGGGCGGCCGATCGGTCATGACAGGCTCCTTCTCCGAGAGGACGGATCACTCGGCCGCCCGGGTACCACAGTCGATTCGGATCGACGGCGCCGACGGCCGCATCACCGCCACCCGGCTCCCGGATGTGCCGTGCCCACCGACCACCAGGGATGGTCGCTGCAGCCAACCACCTTTCTTGCCCACCGGGCAATCGGTCGCGGATGCCGGACGACGAGGTATCATGCGACAAGGCTCGGCGCGCCGTCGGCGATGTAACCACGCCCACCTTGCGGGGACCGTCGAGAAGCGCAAATGCGGGACCGGTCCGGTCGAGCGCTTGAACCGACCCGGCCGGGCCTCACTTCGGTTTACGCTCCCCCTTCTCCTCCCCGGAACGCCGTACCAGGTAGAGAACGGCGTCGCCCTTGAACGGGGCCGTTAGCTCGCGGCGCGCACCGCCGGAGACCGCGCCGGCGCGGCTGGATTTGCCGGTGGCCGCGTCATGCCATTCGATTGCGAATTCTCCTGACGCCCCTGAAAGATCCATTGACACCCGACCGCCTTCGGGCACGTAGACCAGGTACTCGGAGCCGGGCTTGGCCAGGCAGAACTTGGTAGATGCTAATTCGTTTTTCGGGATCATTTCGGTCAGATTCACCCGTTCCGCGAAACGGCGCGCCTCGCCCAGGCTGCGGCGAACGTCTTGGGCATTGGCGGGCAATGGTTCCCACACCGAGTCCTGATCGTAGGGGTCCATCCACATCGGGATGTGCCCGCGAAGAAAGCTCTTCCACACCCAGTCCCGCCCGCCGCCGACGCCCCAGATGTGGTCCGTGTCGAGGAGGCTCACCTTCTTGCCGTCGGCGGCCGGGGGGTCCTTCCGGTAGGGGTCCTCCTTCGACCCGTCCCCGCCCAGAGAGATCCAGTCCGCGGGGCTGTCGATCATGACCTTGTATTCCGTGGGGTACATCCCCGTCATGCCCACCGGGTGCTGCTTGGGCTTCTTCCCCTCATACTCCTTGACGAAACGGATCATGTGGTATTGCCACTCTTTCGAGTGATTGAAGTTGCTCTCGTTGGCGATCTCGAATAGGACGTTGTCCAGGTCATTGACGGTGTCGATCACCTTTCGGACGTACGCCTCCTGGATGCGGGTGACGGCGGGGATCTTCAGGGCCTGGGTTTCGATGCCTTTGCCGTCGCCGTCCGGGTCGCCGTCGATCCCCTGCACGTTGTTCTTGACGTGGAACGGGTGGCCGTCCCACGACGCGAAGGATAGCCCCCAGCCCTCGAAGAGCATGACGGAGACGTAGATGCCGCGTTCCCCCGCCGCCCGGACGCGGGCGCGCAGCCGCTCGAAATAGGCGGGGTCCCACTGCTCGAGATCGAATTTGGGCTTGCCGTCGAGCGCCTTCCCGGGCCCGGTGCGCGTCCATGGGTGCGGGGCGCAATAGCGAACCTTCTTGTCGCGGCTCTCCGTCCAGCGGGAGAGCTCCCAGCGCCACAGGCGGATGAAGTTGTGGTGATGCTTTTGCAAGAAATCGAGATGCGCCGCGTAGTCGAAGGCCGGCGGCGGGTCGGTGAAGCCGATGTCCTGCAAGTTCGCCCACGTGTGGGCGGCCGTCAGGTAGACGACCGTGCCCGACGCGTCCGCGAAGTAGCGGGGGTTGGCTTTGCTGACCCGCAACGGCCCGCTCGCGGGCGGCTCGGCCCGGGCGGTCGCGGACGGGAGCCACGTCAATAGTCCGGCAAGCACACTCGCCAAGGCGCAGCGGATGGAAGCGGGGCGAGACATTCGAAGTTCCTTGAGCGCCTGGGGAGGCGCAAACCACCAGGAGAGACTGCCAGGTCTCCTGGGCGGAACGCCAGAAGTCCTCGCTGATGGCAGTACCGCGTCAGTGCTCCGACCGGGGGATAATAGCTCACGTGCCGGCCGGCGCGATCCGCTTGCCGCGCGAAGCGTGCTCACTTCTTGGCCGCGAATTCCTTGAGCACGTCCCGCAGCTTCTGGTTGAACTCGGCCGGCTTCTCCAACATCGGGTAGTGGCCGACCTCGTCGATGGTGACCGCGTTGTAGTCGGCGTACTTCTTGTTGATGTCAACGGCCGTCGGCGTGAAGAGCTGGTACCCGCCGGCGGAGTTGATGCACCGCACGGGCACTTTGGCCTCCTTCAACAGCATTTTCTGGTCGAGGCCGATGAGCTCGCGCATGAGGCCCATCGCCATCTTCTGGTCCTGAGCCTCGGCCCGGGTCACGAGCCACTTCTTCAGCTCGGCGTCCGTCTTCGCGTGGACCATTCCGTTGAGCCCCATCTGCATCGTGCCCTTGAAATCCTTCTCGAAGGCCTCCATGTATTTCTTCGTCACCTCCTCGGGCGGCTTGAACTCGGCGTTCTGCAGCGTATCGACGCCGACCACCGCGACGACCGTCCCCGGCATCCGCTTGGCCGCCGCGAGCGCGACCGGCCCGCCCATCGAGTGGCCGACGAGGATCACGCGCTTGAGGCCCAGCCCCTTGACCACCGCCTCGACGTCGCCGGCCAGGGCGCTGACGCTCCACTCCTTGCGGTCCTTTCCGGACTCGCCGTGCCCGGCCTGGTCGAGGGCGACGACGCGATAATCGGCGGCGAACGCTTCGGCCTGATTTTTCCAGTACTCGCGGTCGCCGCACCAGCCGTGCAAGAAGACGAGCGCCGTGTCTCCCTGGCCGCGGACTTCGCAGACGATGTTCAGTCCGTCGTCGGCACGGATGGTCTTCTTGACCGGCTTGTCGGCGGGTTCGCCGCCGATGACGGCCGATGCCAGAAGGAGGCAGGCGATGGAAGACGCAATTCCGGTGAGTCGCACGTTCATGGACAACTCCTCTTCAAGAGAGTGCTCATGGCTCCGGGGGCATTCCGTGTGAGACGCCGAAGGCCGGACTCAGCCGCGCTTGGGGCATCGGCTCTCGCATCGCGGGATATTCCCGTTGCCGGACGAACCTAAGCTCAGCGGGCGGCGGCTAGAACTCACCACGGCTCGAAGCAGTCGTAGTTGCGCTGCCGGGCGATCTTGCCCTCGCGGAACTCCAGGAAGATCGCGAACCGTGCCCGCATCTGCCCCCCGGCCGGGATGCTGCCGAAGGCGACAGCCAGCGTCCCCGTCCACTGAACCTCCAAGGCGACCTGATCCCCGCTGGCGACTGCGTTGAGGACCTCGTACCGCTGAGAGGTCATCACCTTCCGGCCCCGCTGGGCGGCTTCCCGTAGGCCGGACAGGTCGCGCCGCGCCCCTTGCGGGAGGAGCCGGTTGGGGAACTCCTCCTGCACCACGTCCTCCGCGAAGAACTCGAGACTGCTCCCCGGACTCCCGCGCTCGATGGCCTCCAGGTAGCGGAGGGCAACGGCGAGGTAGTCGGACTCGGACGGCAACCCCATCGCGCACGCTCCTGCGGCCGAACAACCAGCTCAGCAGCCGGCTCACGCGGCCAAGGCGGTCAAGCGCCCGAGCCTGCCGCGCGTGGCCGGTCGGCTGCAGCGCCGGGATACTTCCCATGTCCTCAATGGTGACGGGCCGGAGCCTGTCGCCCATAGGTAAAGGGATCGCGGGATTGTTCCCGGTCTGGACGTGGATCTTTCCGGGAGGAACGTGCCCTCCCAACCACGATGCGGGATCAGGACGGTCTGTTACCACGGAGGCTTGAAATGCGCTGCTATACCGGCCGCCACTGATTCTACTGCGGGGTCGATTTGCACGCCAGGACCATGTACGAGCGTTGCGCCCCGCGGCCTGAAAGGTCGCATCATTGGGCCAGACATGTCCGCGGCCGCCCAGTCTACACCCCGACCAACTGCGGCACCGGGGTCTGGTCCGAGCTGAATGGCGGTTCGATGTACTCCTCTTCCTCGCCCCGGTCGCGGAAAACGTGTAAGACCCGCAGCCGGCCGAGGGGGACAAACTTCGGCTCCGGGTACTTGTTCGACCGGAACGGCTCGTCCACGTCGAAGTCGTGGAACATCACCCGCACCTTCGTCATCCCGCGGAAGTGGACGTCCTCCGTCCGCTTTCGCCCCGCCCCCTTGTCGAACACTTCGAACAGGACGCGGAACACCCGCACCAGCTTCCGGTACCCGACCCCGTCCTCGACGAAGACCAGGTCCACCT
>DATFWZ010000567.1:0-7870 GCA_035258765.1 Gemmataceae bacterium | reverse complement strand
GGGGGTGCGACGAATGCCGGTCGCGGCTGCGGCTTCCGCTCCTGCCCCGGGGCCACCATCGTCAGCGACGCCCGCTTGCGCTCCTTGTCCACCTCTACCACCCACACGGCCACGACGTCGCCCACGCCGACGACTTCGTACGGGTTCTTGATGAACTTGTTCGCCATCCGGCTGATGTGGACCAGGCCCGTGTCCTTGAGCCCGATGTCCACGAACGCCCCGAACGGGACCACGTTCACCACGGTCCCCTTCAGCTCCATGCCCGGGGTCAGATCCTCGAGCCGGAGCATCCGTTTCTTGAGGACCGGCGGCGTCCGGTGGTCGCGCGGGTCGGCGTACGGGTCCGACAGGGCGGCGATCACGTCGCGGACCGTGGTCTCGGTCGTCCCGAGTCGCCCGCCCGCGTCGGCCGGGTTGACTTCCGCCAGCTTCGCCTTGATCCGCGGCAGCCGCTCCGGGTCGCGCAGGTCGGCGTCGATGAACCCGGCCTCGGCCAGGAGCTGCCGGGCCAAGGAGTAGCTCTCTGGGTGGACCCAGGTGGCGTCGAGCGGGTCGTCGCCGTCGCGGACCTTCAGAAACGCGGCCGCCTGCGTGTACCGGCCGTCGCCGAGATTCGGCACTTGCAGGAGCTGCGATCGGGATCGGAACGGGCCGTTCGACCGCCGGTACTGCACGATGTCCTGCGCGGCCGCGGCGTTCAACCCGGACACGTAGCGCAGCAGGGACGCCCCGGCGTGGTTGAGGTCCACCCCGACTTCGTTCACACACGACTCGATGACCTCGTCGATCGACTCCTTGAGGTGCTTCGCCTTGACGTCGTGCTGGTACAGGCCGACCCCGACGTGTTGTGGATCGATCTTCACGAGCTCGGCCAGCGGGTCTTGCAGGCGGCGGCCGATGGAGATGGTCCCCCGCGTCATCCGGTCCAGGCTCGGGAATTCCTCCCGGGCCACGGGACTGTCCGAATAGTCCGCGGCCCCGGCCTCGTTGGCGATCACGTATGCGAGGTCGCATACTGGCGGTTGGCCGTCGGTCGGGTTCTCAAGCTCGCCGATCAGCTCCGAGACGAGCTGCTCGATCTCCCGGCACATGGTCCCGTTGCCGATGGCGACAACGGACAGGTTGTGCTTGCGGATCAGGTTGGCGAACGCCGCCTTCGCCTCGGCCGGCTTACTCTGCGGCGGCATCGGGTGGGTGGTGACGTCCTCCAGCGGGGCGCCCTTCTCGTCGAGGGCCACGGCCTTGCACCCGGACTTGGTCCCGGGGTCCACGGCCAGGACCCGCCGGTTCCGCAGCGGCGGGGTGAGGAGCAAGGAGCGAAAATTGCGAGCGAAGATTTCGATCGCGTGCCCGAGCGCCTCCTCGGTCAGCTCCTTGCGGATCTCCTTCTCGAGGCTGGGCAGGACAAAGTTCGCGAGGGCCTCATCCACCAGGGGATCGACCAATTCGCGGTGCGGGTGGTCGGCCAGGTGCAGATTGGACCGGGCCGCGGCCTTCACGCGAACGACGTCCCAGTCGAGCTTGATCTGGAGGACGTGTTCTTTCTCGCCACGATTGACGGCCAGGATCCGGTGCGGGGGGATGGCCCGCAGGCCTTCGGTGAAGTCAAAGTAATCGCGGTACTCCTCGCCCTTCCGCTCGTCAATCCGGGATTCCCTCTTCGGCTTCGACCCGGGCGTCGGTGGCACGGCGGGTGCCGGAGTCTGAGCCGCTGTCGCAGCCACGGGCACCGCTCCCGCGTCGGGGGCAGTCGGCGTGGTAACTGACTGCTGCGCTTCCGCGGTCGGCGCCGTGTCGGCGGCGGGCGCGGCGGGCGCGATGGCAGGTTCGGCCGGCGCTGCCGGCGCCGGGGCCGGTGCGGGCGCGGCCGGCTTGACCGGCTCGGGCTTCGGCTCGGCCTTCTTCGAGACGATTCGCCCAGTCTCCCACAGGGCGAACCGGACCGGGGCCCGCACTTCCGCCGACTCCGCGATCATCTCGGTCAGGATCAGCTTCACCCCGGCCAGCACGTCCGCGGGGCTATTGAGGCCCCGCTCCGGGTTGACCATCCCGGCAAGGACCTCGGTCAGATTGGCGACCGCCGCCTCCCGACACCAGATGGCCCGGGCCAGCTCCTCGAGCCCCTTCTCCTTGGCCTCGCTGGCCGCGGTGCGCTTCTTCGGCTTGTATGGGAGGAACAGGTCCTCCACCCGCTTCGAGGTCTCGGCGCACAGGATCGCCTTCTTGAGGTCGTCGGTGAGCCGGCCCTGGGCGTCGATGGTCTTGAGAATGGTTTGTTTGCGGTCGGCGAGCTGCCGCAGGTCGGCGACCCGGTCGCGGATGACGCGCAGCCGGTCCTCGTCGAGCGCCCCGGCCCGGTCCTTCCGATACCGGGCAATGAACGGCGGGGTGTTCCCCTCGTCCAAAAGCTGGACGGCGGCCTCGACCTGGACCTTGCGGAGCTGAAGGTCCTGGGCGATGCGCGAGAGGTCCAGGGCCGGCGAGTCCGCGGGATGAGACATGGGTCGGGTCACTACGGGTTCCCGTCGCCAGGGCTGCGCGGGAGGGTTCGAAAGCGACGATAGTCGCAGAGAGGAATTATGATACGCCTGCCCGGAAACGGGGGCAAAAATAAAGGTATTGGCCGCGGGCGGGGTGATGCCGTTCGGGAAGTTTTTCCCCAATGCGGTAGGTCGTGTCACGGGCAGGTTATTGCCGGCCGGGCCGCGAGCCCTAAACCGTAGACCCTATGTCGGACGCCCTGAGCGAGTTCAAAGTCGTCATCGACCAGCCTGTCGCGTGGGGCGACATGGACTCATTCGCTCACGTCAACAATGTCGTTTACTTCCGCTACTTCGAAAACGCGCGGATCGAGTACTTCCGCCGCATCGGCTGGTGGGATTACATGACCGAGACGGGTGTCGGCCCGATCGTCGCATCGACCCAGGCCCGGTTCCGCCGCCCGGTCGCCTACCCGGACACGCTGATCGCCGGGGCCAAGGTGCTAGCGATCGCAATCGACCGGATCACGTTCCGGCATGTTCTCGTCAGCCGCTCGACCGGCGAGCTGGTCACGGAAGGGGAGGCGGTGATTGTGTCATTCGATTACCGCGGGAACACGAAGGTGGACGTGCCGCCCGAGCTGCGGCGGCGGATCGAAGAGCTGGAGCAAATGGGAGCCGGCGAGCCGGGGGCGTGACCGGCTCGCCGTTGGCCGCGAACATTCTCCCGACCGCCCCGGTCCGGTAAAATACCCCACCCGAACGGACATTGACCCCCACGGGCTTTCGATGGTCAAAGCCGCCACGCGCGCCGACGAGGCCAGCCTCCAGGACCTTCAGGCCGAGGCCGACGAGCTGCGCCGCAAAATCAACCGGTTCCGCACGTCGCTCGGCCGGTTCTTCGTCCAGAAGCAGGAAGTGATCGACCTCATGGTCGTCGCGTCCATCGCCCAGGAGCCGCTGCTCCTCGTCGGCCCCCCGGGGACGGCCAAGTCCGACCTGGTCCTCAAGTTCAAGGACGCCCTCGGTGTCACGGACGAGGACTACTTCGAGTACATGCTCACGCGGTTCACCGAGCCGTCGGAGATCATCGGGGCGATCGACATCGGCAAGCTGCGCGACGGCTCGTACATCCGCCGCAAGCAGGGCAAGCTGCCCACCGCCCGGATCGCCTTCCTGGACGAGATCTTCAAATCCAACAGCGCCATCCTGAACATCCTTTTGACCATCATCAACGAGAAGAAGTTCTATCAGGACGGCGTGCCGGAGCCGGTGCCGCTGCGGGTCCTGTTCGCGGCCACGAACGAGATCCCCGAGCAGGGTGAGCTGGCCGCCCTCAAGGACCGGTTCGTTCTCAAGATCATGAGCCGGTCGGTGTCCGACGAGCACTTCCAGGAGCTGATCGACGCGGGGTTACAGAACGAGGCGTTCCGCAGCCTGAACCAGAAGCCGTGGGTGGAGGGTCACTGCACCCTGGACGACCTGGTTCGGGCGAACCGGTACCTGACCCTCCTGTTCTCCCGCAAGCAAGGCGACGGCCGCGGGGAGGACCAGAATGACCGGCACCTGTTCTTTCCGGACGACGTGTTCCGGGAGTACCAGCGGCTGGTGAAGACTCTGATGCGCGAGGACCGGATCTTCATCAGCGACCGGAAGCTTGTGAAGCTGTACAAGCTGTTTCGGACGCGGTCATGGCTGTTCTCCGGGGGCACGGTGAGCCTCGACGACCTGCGCCTGCTGGCCTACCTGGGGGAGACGACCCAGGAGATCGAGCACCTGCGCGAGAAGGTCCCGCAGCTGCTCGGCGACGCGTGAAGCCAATACGGACCCGGAGCGGAGGACATGGCCTATCGTGATTTCACGTTTCCCGAGGTTCTCCGGGATCTGGGCCTGCGGCTCCATGACGCCGACCTGTTCACCACCCTGCCCGCGGTACCGGTGCGGCCGGAGATCGAGGCATTCGTCCGGGAGGGAATTAACTTGGCCCTGGCCATTGGTACCGAGAAGGCCAAGTCGGAGTTCATTATCGCCCCAGTCTTGCTGGAACTCCGCCATACGGTAGGGACAAGCCTTTCGGTTTTCTCCGGCGTGGAATGGAACGTCGACCCGGCCCGCGGGCTCAACGGCTACTGCGACTTCATCCTGATCCGCGGCAAGAGCCAGTTCGTCATGGGTGCCCCGTACGTACCGGTTGTCGAGGCGAAGAACGACAATTTGCGTACCGGGTTCGGCCAGTGCATCGCGGCCATGTGTGCCGCCCGCATCGCCAACGAGCGGGACGCGACCGGGGTGACCACAGTTCATGGGGTCGTCAGCACGGGCAGCGCCTGGAAATTCCTCAGGCTGCGGGCCGACGATCTGACAATGGACATCCCGGAGTACCCGGTCGAGAACTTGGGCAAGATCATGGGCATCTTGCGGACGATTGTCGGAGCCGGATAGGCTCCACGATTCGTGCCAAATTGCCCCGCCGCAGTTGCCTGGACAAACCGGCCTGCTACGATTAGAAGTTCCCCTTTCCACAACCGGGCATGGCCCTGCCCGTAAACCGGGGCCGCGAGAGAGAGACGACGTATGTCCATTCGGATGCGTGTGCACGACCGGGAGCCGATCGGCGCGGCCCTCCGCCGATTCAAGAAGCTGTTGGAGCGGAGCGGGCTGAAGAAGGAATTGCGAAAGCACGAGTACTACGAGAAGCCGTGCGAGCTCCGCCGCCGGGCCGAACTCCGCAAGCTGCGCGCGATCCGCAAGGGCATGATGGGTCCCACCCCGCCGACTCGCGGGGCGCCGCGGTGAGGCGGCGTCGCGTTACTTGTCCAATTCAAACTGGTCGAACAGCTGCCCGTTGTGGTCGAACGCCTTGAACTCCAGCCGGCCGCCGTGGACGTTCACGTAGCAACAGTGGAAGTCCACGCGCACCTGGGCCTTGAACCACGTCGGTAGCGGGCCGACGTCGTCCAGCCACCCGCCGCCACCGCCACTCGTCACGTACACCACCCCGTTCTTCTGGTCCACCTGGCCGGCCCGCAGCGGCCACGTCCGCTCGTACAAGTGGATGTGGCCGTTGAACACCACGTCCACCTTGTGTTTCTCGTACAGGCCGACCAGGTTGCGGACGTTGAGGTCCCCGAGCCAGCCCGCCCCGCGATACGTGTTGCCGTAATCGTCCGAGTCGGACGACCACGCCGGGTGGTGGTGGTACACGAACTTCCACTTCGCGGTCGAGTCGCCGAGCTGCTCGTCGAGCCACTTGAACTGCTCGCTCTCCGGCTTGAGGGGCTTGTTGCTGTCCACGACGAAGAAGTCGGCGTTGCCGTACCGGTAGCGGTAGCGGTACTCCGGGGCCGGGAGGCTGAAGTACTTGTAGTACCACTCGTGATTTTTTTCGTGATTGCCGATCGTCGGGAAGACCGCGGACCGGGCAAACAGCTCGGCGCACGGGCCGAATAGCTCGTGCACCCACTCCTTTTTGTCGGGCCCGTTGTCCACGACGTCGCCGCAGTGGACGACGAAGTGCGGCCGCCGGTCGTACATGACCTTCGCGACCTTGGCGGTCATCTTCGGGTTCTTCTGGGTGTCGCCGATCACCGCGAACGAGAAGGCGGATCCTTCCTTGACCGCCGTCATGAACTGGTAGAGCGGACTGGTGACCGTCTTGCCGTCGGCGGCGGTCGTGGAGACGCGATAGACGTATTTCGTCTCCGGCTCCAGCCCGTCGATCTTCACCTCGTGGATGGTGGCGTCCTTCTCCGCCTCAGCCGTCTTTAGGGCGGCCGGTGTCGGCCCGTACTCGACGACGGAAGTGCCCGCGACGGCCGTCTCCCACATGACGGTGATGGATGTCTGCGTCGGGTACTGGAGGTAAGGGGAGATGACGAACGGCGACGGCGGCGGGCCCACCGCGGGGGAATCACCGCGGGCCGTCGCGTCCGTGTCGAGCGTGCGCCCGGGTCGGAGGAGCACCGCGACAGAGAACGCGGCGACGACGGCGAGCAGGGCGACACCCTGCCGGGCGGGTCGGGACATGGCGAGTCCCCGGGAGTGTGTAGGAGTTAGCCTAGCGGATACTGCCCCTCGCTTACGACCAGTTACCCCGAAAAATGAGCGAGCCGGGGACGCGCGTCCCCGGCCCGCCTTTGGCTCGAAGTTCACTTACTTCTTCTTCAGCTCGACCACCTTGCCCTCGGGGTTCTCCGTGGTCATTTCCTTCTCCGAGATCTTCTTGATCGTGATCGTATGCGTTTGTTCCTTGTCGTCCCGCTTCATCGTCACGGTGAACTTGTCGCCTTCGAGCTTGTACGTCCCGTCCATCGTCACGTCCGCGCCGTCCTTCTTGCCGGTTAACGTGACCTTCCCGTCCTTCGTGAACTCGATGATTGTCCCCGTCGGGACGGTTCCTTCATCCGCCTTGGACACTTCCCACTTGCCGACGAGCAGCTTCGCGTAGTCCGGCTTGTCCTCGGCGCGGGCGCCGGGGACGAGGAGACATGCGATCGCCCCGACCGCCAGCCATCTCAGGGTGCTCATCTGGTCCTCTCCGAAATGAGTGGTGAAGCGACGGCGCAGACGGCCGCCGCGAGGCATAGGGGTATGGCTGGGCGGGAATGGGACAAGGCCGGCCGGGTGGGCCGTGTTACACGCGCCGCGGCCGGGTAAGTCGCCACCCGGATTCACTTGCCATTCGTCACTTCAACCAGCTAAACTCACTCCGATTCGACCGGTGACGGCCCCGCCGACTCCTGTCAGCCAAACCATGACAACCAGCCGCCCCACCTCCCCGCCGCTCGCGTGCGCGTCTGCGCCGACCGGTGCGCCCGCGGGTGGGACCCCGCACACCTGAGACTTCTCGGCCGAGTGGAGAACATCATGCGCTACGTCCTTTTCGCAATCGGCTTTGTCGGACTCTTCGCCGGGACGGCCCAGCCGGCGCGTGCCCAGGCAGTGCGCACCGGGCCCGAGGCCAACGAGTACCTGTTCGTCTTCTACGCCCTCGACGACCTGGCCCGGGAGTTCGACCTGAAGCAGATCGAGGGCATCAAGAAGCAGGCGGACTTCACCTTCTACGCCCACCGGTTCGGGGCCCTGTACCAGAAGCGGCGGTTGCTGCTGAACCAGTTCCAGCGGCGGGCGGACGTGATGAAGCTCGACCCGAACCTGCACGCGGCCATCGAGGAGGCCCAGGGGCTCATGAAGCACGTCGGCGCGTACTACGAGAAGATCAAGGCGGCCCAGGACCAGTACGACCTCGGGTTCCGCGAGATCCAGGCCCGGCTGTTCACCGACGCCGAGATGAAGGAGAAGCTGCTCCAGTCGTTCATCGACGCGGAGTCGTTCTACATCAGCAAGGTCGGGAACACCGCGGCCGGCGGCCGGCTGGACGACTACACGGC
>DATFWZ010000566.1:0-3445 GCA_035258765.1 Gemmataceae bacterium | reverse complement strand
AGCGCACGGCTTACTCTCCGCCAAGTGATGCCATGCGGCTCGTGCTCGTGCTGGCCGTTTTGCTCGTCGGGTCACCCGCCACACTCGCGGCCGAGCGGCCCAACGTCCTCTTCATCGCCATCGACGACCTGAACGACTGGGTCGGCTGCCTCTCCGGCCACTCCCAAGCAAAGACTCCGCACATCGACCGCCTGGCGGCCCGCGGAACTGTGTTCAGCAATGCCCATTGCCAGGCCCCCCTCTGCAACCCGTCGCGGACGAGCGTGATGACCGGGCTGCGTCCGTCCACGACCGGGGTCTACGCGCTCGCACCGTGGTTCCGCACCGCCACGGGACTCGAGACGACCGAAACACTCTTTCAGTACTTTCACCGACACGGTTACACCACGTTGACGACGGGTAAAGTCTTCCACGACGCCCACCCGCCCAAGGCTGATCGGGTGGACGGAAAAGAAGTGGACGTGTGGGGTCACCACGGCGGCTGGACGGCGCGGCCGACGACGAAGTTTGTCCAGACTCCCGACCCGAACCCGCTCGTGGACTGGGGGGTGTACCCGGACAAGGACGAAGACCAGGACGACTGGAAAATCGCCAACTGGGCGATCGAGCAATTGCGCAAGCCCCCGAAAGGGCCATGGTTCCTGGCCGTCGGTTTCCGACACCCGCACGTGCCGTGTTACGCGTCGAAGAAGTGGTTCGACCTCTACCCGGAAGACAAGGTGGTCATGCCGCCCGTGAAGGATGACGATCGCGACGACCTCCCGCAGTTCGCTTCGTACCTGCATTGGTCACTTCCGGAGCCGCGGTTGAAGTGGCTCAAGGAGAACGGCCAGTGGAAGCCACTGGTCCGGGCGTATCTGGCAAGCATCAGCTTCATGGACAGCCAGGTCGGCCGGGTCCTCGATGCATTGAAGGAAGCCGCTCACGAGAAGGACACGATTGTGGTTCTGTGGTCCGACCACGGCTGGCATCTGGGGGAGAAGGGGATCACGGGAAAGAACACGCTCTGGGAGCGATCGACGCGCGTGCCGCTTATCTTCGCCGGGCCCGGGTGCGCGACCGGCCGTTGTCGTCGGCCCGCGGAGCTGCTCGACCTGTACCCGACTCTCGCGGAGCTTGCCGGCCTGCCCGGTAAAGAAGGACTCGAAGGTCACAGCCTGGTGCCGCAGCTCAAAGACGCGAATGCCGAGCGGAAGTGGCCCGCGATCACGACCCACAACCAGAACAACCACGCGGTCCGGACCGAGCGCTGGCGGTACATCCGTTATGCCGATGGGTCGGAGGAACTCTACGACGAGGAGCGCGACCCGAACGAGTGGACGAACCTGGCGAAGGATTCGAAGCAAGGCGAGACGATCAAGGAACTGGCCAGGTGGCTCCCTAAGGTGAACGCGAAGGCGGTTCCTGGAAGTGCGGGGCGGCTTCTCGAGTTCGTGGACGGAAAAGTGACCTGGGAAGGAAAACGAATCGACCCGGGTGAGCAGTTCCGGTGATGCATGTTGCAGTGATCGGGCGCCGGGCGGCCGGGAAATCGAATCAAAACGAACGCGGATGACACGGATGACGCGGGTTTGCGCGGATCAGACAAGACAGATTGATCTTTGAATTGATCCGCGGGAATCCGCGTCATCCGTGTCATCCGCGTTTGGTTTCGCTAGACAAGCGGACGCTCACCTTTGAGGAGATGTCCACGATAGCCGCTTGCACCGGCGTCGCGCAGCCGGTTATCATTAACCCCCACACCCGACCCGCCCCCCGAGCCGTCCGATTCCCTCCCCGGGCTCGTTCATGTTTCCCGCCGCCTGGTCCGGCCTGTTCACCCGCCGCGACGCGTTACGCGTCGGCGTCGCGGGTATCGCGGCCGCAGCCCTGCCCGTCGCGGGAATCGCGAGGACGCTGCCGACGAAAGCAAAGTCGGTGATCGTCCTCTGGATGGCCGGCGGGGTGACGCATCACGATTCCTTCGACCCGAAGCCCGACGCCCCCGAGCAGATCCGCGGCAGCCTCACGACGATCCAGACCGCCCTTCCCGGCATCCGCTTCACCGAGGTGATGCCGAACATGGCCAGGGTGGCCGCGGACATCGCCCTGATCCGCACCTACGCCAGTGGCAATGACGACCATCTGCTCAGCCAGGCTGCCCAGCTCTCTGGGCGCAAGGTGACCCAAGCCCAGATCATGACCGAGCCGAATCTCGGCTCCATCTTGACCAAGATGCACGGCCCGCGGGCCGGGTTCCCGGGTTACATCGCGGTCCCGGGGACGACACGGCCCGGGCCGCCGCCGTACAACCTGTTCGTCGGCGGCTGGCTGGGCCGCGAGTACGCCCCGTTCTGCACCGGCGGCGCCCCGCGAAACGACGACTTCACGGCCCAGGTGAAGGAATCCCCGGAGGACGAATTTCACAAGCAGGGACTCAGTCATTTGCCCGGGATGGACACGCCGCGCTACGACGCCCGCCGGTCACTCCGCGAACACCTGGAGGACGAGCTGCGGCGGGTCGAGAAAGCGCCGGACCCGATTGCGGCCAATTATCGGAGGGCGTTCGACATGCTGCTGGCGCCGGCCGTTCGTCGGGCATTCGAGCTTGCGGAAGAATCGGAGCGGCTGCGCGAGCGCTACGGACGCACAAAGGTCGGGACGCGCTGCCTTTTGGCCCGCCGGCTCGTCGAGGCCGGGGCACGGTTCGTCCTCGTCGATTACGGCTATGACCCGGAGTACGGCAACCTCTGGGATAACCACAACGCCCCGACGCAGAACTTCCCGCACATTTGCGAAATGGCAAAACGGCCCTCGCACCTGGCCGGCGTTGACCGGGCATTCGCTGCATTGTTGACAGACCTGAAGGCCCGCGGGCTGCTGGACGAGACCCTCGTCGTCTTCCTGACCGAGTTCGGTCGCACGCCGAAGATCAACAAGGAAGGCGGCCGCGACCACTGGGGCACCGCGGGCTCAATTTTCTACGCCGGTGCCGGTGTGAAAGTCGGACAGGTGATCGGGACGACCGACAAGAATGGCGCGTTCCCGGTCACGCCCGCGTACGGTCCCGGCGACGTGGCCGCGACGATCTACACGGCTCTCGGCGTGGACCTGGGGACGGTGCTTCACGACCGCCAGGGCCGGGCGATCCCGATGCTGCCCGAAGGCGCGCCAATTCCAGGCGTGCTATGACCGCCGCGCGCCGGTACACTGCCTTCCAAACTGCGGCTCACCCGCCGCGACTTTACCTCTCCACTCAACACGGAGTGTCATCGATGCGGACGGTTCGCTTGGCTTGCTTTTTGACGGTCCTGGGTTTCGTGGCCCCGGTCGCGGCTGCCGACCCGAAGGACAAGGGCGTCTGGACCGACCCGGCGGACCCGACCCTACCCGAGGACTTCAAAATTCAGGGCGAGTACGCGGGGGACAAGATCGGGGCCCAGGTGATCGCACTCGGCAAGGGCAC
>DATFWZ010000565.1:0-6862 GCA_035258765.1 Gemmataceae bacterium | reverse complement strand
ATCGCACGAGGATTGAGCATGCCTCCCACGCTCGGCAATGGAAAGATCTGTTATCTCGAAATCCCCGCGATCGACGTGCGACGCTCCGCCGCGTTCTATCAGGCCGTGGTTGGATGGCGAATCCGGGAGCGTGGCGACGGGCGCCTCGCGTTCGACGACGGTGTCGGGCAGGTGAGCGGCACCTGGGTCGTTGGTCGCCCGCCGTCGTCCGGGTCCGGGCTGCTTGTCTACATCATGGTCGATGACGTCGCGTCAACTCTCGACCTCGTCACGGCCAGTGGCGGCGAGATCGTGCAACCAATTGGCGGGGACGCGCCCGAGATCACTGCCCGATTCCGAGACCCCGGCGGCAACGTGCTCGGGCTCTATCAAGAACGTCGGAAGCCGTCGGGTGATGGCGGATAGAACCAAGCACTTCACTTAACTCTGATTCGGTGGCCGGGCGCCGGAATGTCCGGGGCACGAGACCGCCCGGACGCGCTGTTTGCAACCCGGATTCGTGCCTGGTAACCATCGACCCTCACCGAGGGTCTCATGGCAACGACCCGCTCGCGGCCCTGTCCCCCCCGCAAGGTTACCCGTCCGCCGAGAGCTTGGGAAGTGAGACGGCCACGGCGAACGTCGTGTAGACTGCACGGGCCGTGGGATTGGAGACCAAGGATTGTGCCGCCGGCTCCCCATGCTAGGGGTCGGAATGTAGCGGCATCCAATCAACCCTATTGGCCTACCTTGATGACTATGGCGGTCATGTCATCGCCCTGGGAGTTCTGGAACCACTCGCGAACCTCGTGAAAGAGGGCGGCAATAATCTCGCCAGGTTCCTCGTGGCGGTGCGCCCGAACCACGTCGAGCGTCCGATCAATTCCGAAGTGTGCACCGGCGCCCGACATGGCTTCGATGACGCCGTCGGACAGCAGGAAGACGAGGTCGCCGGACTCCAGCATGATCGCGGGCCCGTCGGGAAAGTCGCCGCCGGGTTCGAGGCCCAGGGGCCCGGTCGTGCTTTGGAGAACGTGTTTCACTTCTCCCCGCGCGTCGAACACGTAGCCCGGCCAGTGTCCGGCGTTGCTGTAGACCAGCGAGCGCACCTGGGGGTCAAGCCGCGCCAGGAAAAGGGTAACGAAGTGATCGGAGCGGATGTCTTCGGCGAGACGGCCGTTGGCGACGCGGAGGATCTCCCCGGGGTCGGTGAGGTTGAGAGTAAGGGCGCGTAGGTAAGCGCGGGTAACCGCGATAAGCAGCGCCGCCCCGATTCCGTGTCCGCTGGCGTCACCGAGGGCGATCCCCCAGTGTCCGTCGCTCATGGGCATGAAATCGAAGTAGTCCCCGCCAGTTTCCTGGGTGGGGCGCGAGGCGCCCGCGATCGCGAAGCCGGCCACGGCGGGCGAGGCCTTGGGGAACAGCCCTTGCTGAATCTCGCGCGCCCGTAAGAACTCCCGTTCGCGGGCGTGCAAAACCATTTCCGCCTGCCGGCGCTCGATGAACTGGCCGACCTGCATGCCGATGTTGGCCATCATGGCCAGCACGGCTTCCTCGGCGTGTCGGAACTCGGGACTGAAGAACTCGATGACGCCGAGGACGTTGGCGTCGCCGCGCACCGGGAAGGCCAAGGCCCCGCACGACCCGTTCCTCCGCGCCGCCACGGAGCACGGGAACGGCGCCTCCGGGACCCAGACGGGGCGGCCGGAGTCCCAGGCCCGGCCGGGCAGGCCCGCCCCGCGGGCGAAGGCGATCCGCCGGCTGTGCCGTTCGAACTCGGTCAGCTCGACGGCGGGGGGGTGCCAGATCGCCACGCAGCGGAGTACCTCGAGGGCGGGGTCAACTTCCCAGAGCACGCCCAGGTCACAACCCAGTGTCGCCCCGACGGTCTGCAGGACTTTGGCCGCCGCATCCCGAAGGTTGGCCGATTCCGCCAGCGCGCCAGTGACGGCATGTTCGGCAGCCAGGTGCCGCTCGCTTCGCTTGCGCCGCGTAATGTCGCGGGCGATCACCGACGACCCCGTGACCCGCCCGGTCGCGTCGGCCATCGGCGAAATGCTCAGTGACACGTCGATGCGCGTCCCGTCCTTCCGCAGGCGCACCGTCTCGAGGTTCTCCATGCGGCCGCCCCCCCGGACGTGCTCCAGGACGGCCGCGATCTCGCCGGTGCGTTCGGGAGGGACCAGGATGGAAACGGGCCGGCCCACGATCTCGGCTGCGGAATAGCCGTACATTCTCTCCGCGGCGGGGTTCCAGGTGAGGACGATCCCGGCCAGGTCCTTGCTGAGGATGGCGTCCTCGGACGATTCGACGATGGCGGCCAGGCGCGAGCGCGCCTCCTCCGCCTGCTTGCGTTCGGTAATGTCGTGGGCGATGCCAAGCACGCCGAGGATGGTACCTCGCGCGTCCCGGTATGGCCCCTTGGTGGTGAGGTAGGTGCGCGTGACCCCGGCGGCGGTCGCGACGTCCTCGTTGGTCCGGGTCTCGTTGGTCGCCATGATCCGGCGGTCCACATCCATGATCGCCTGCGCCGTTTGCGGTGAGAACAGTTCGATGTCGTCCCGGCCGATCACATCCGCGACCGCCTTGCCCAACAAGCCGGCTCCCGCGGCGTTGATCATCAGGTAGCGCCCGCAGCGGTCCTTGACGAAGACGGCGTCGGTCGTCCCTTCGACGACGGCGCGTAGGAGCTCGTAACTCTCGTTGAGGGACCCTTCCGCACGCGCGCGCTCGGTCGTGACGGCGGCGAGGACCAACCCGGTGGTGGCCACGACGCCCAGGAAGAGCTGCAGCAGGATCAAGCTCTCGTGGGTGGTGGGGGCCTGAAACGTGCCGGAACCGCGCATCGTGCCCCAGATAGCGATGGCCGAAGCCACGGCCGTCGCCAGGGCCGCGGTGGGCTGGCGAAACCGGAGTGCCGACCAGATCACGAAGGGGAACAAGGTGTAGGCGAGCGCGGGGTGAGAGAGGAGGCCGAACGGCCGGGCAAAAACGCACAGGGTTACCGCGACCAGGGCCAGCAGCAGGAGTCCCGCCTCGGCGGCGCGCCGCCGGCGCCATGGGACGTCACTCCGTCCTGCCCAGGTGAGCAGAAGCGGTGCGACGACCAGGTTCCCCATGGCGTCCCCGAGCCACCACACGCTCCAAATTACCGGGGCGGCCGCCCAGGGCTCCACGTCCCCCAAACACAGGCTCGCCACGCCGATCATGGCGCTGACCATCGTGCTCAGTCCCGCCGCAAGAATCACCAGGCTGAGCACGTCTTTGACCCGACCCAGCGCGGGGTCGAATTGGGTCAGACGGCGAAGTGTCCAGGCACCCACCAGCCCTTCCAGGGTGTTGCCGAGGGCGATGCCGGCCGCCGCGGCGACTGGCACGTGGGCGGTCGCGTTCGCCAGCAAAGCCCCGATCGCGATGGCTGGCCAGAGCCGATACCCGAAGCAGAAGAGGGCGGCCAGCGCAATGCCCGTCGGCGGCCAAACGGCCGTCACCTGTTCGGCCACGAACGCCATCGTCAGACCAAGCTTGGCGGCGCCGAAATAGACTGCGGTGAGGAGGGCTAACTGGACTGGATAGACTGCCCGGCCGAAGGGCAAGACAGGCTTCTCGTGCGGGGGCTCCGAGGCTGGCTCGGGAGGGGTCAGGACGTGCTCTGGCACGGACGCCGAAGCATCCTGGTCCCTGCTACTGGGCGATATCATGGGGCGATCCTGCCGGCAGGCCTCTGGGAGCTAGTCTTACGAATTCCTAGTTCGTCAAATTCTCATACGGTATTTGCAGAAGGGGTCCATTTCAAGTCGGAAAACCGTTACCCGGCAATGGTTGGCACGTGCCAATTGGAAGCGACTCGTGCCTGTGCACGCGCCGGGCTCTAAATCTCAGTCCGAGGTCCGGCGGGGGTACCACCTGGTGACCTGAAGCGGCCGAGGTGCTGGCAGTGCCAGGCAGCCCCCCGCCGTCCGCGTCACTGGTTTCACGACACGCCCGAAACGTCAATGATTCGGGCCGGTCACTCCAGTGTGTGCGTGCCGTGGGTCATCGCGGCGCCGGCCCGTAGCGCCGCGGCGACCAGCGTTGTCTCCGCCAGCTCCTACTCGGTCGCGCCCGCTTTCTTGGCCTTCCTGGTGTGGAACTCGATGCAGTATGGGCACTGCGTCGTCAGCGCCACCGCGACCGCCATTAACTCCTTGTACTTGACCGGAATCACCCCGCCCTTGATTGCCGCCTCGTCGAACGCCCCGAAAGCGTTGAAGGCCTCGGGGGCCAGTTCGCCCAACTTCTTGAACTTCGCCAGGTTCTTCATGTCGTACATTGCAATCTCCCGGATGGAAAACGTCTCCCGGCCGGCGGCGCATGACGTCACGGACGATCCGAGCCGGCCCGAACGTACTCTAACGAGTGCCGGCCCAAAGCGGGGTGCACTCGAAGTACACTCGGGCAAAGTCCGTCGCAATGAGATGCGGTATGCTTGAGGCGCGCACGAAATCGGTCTCGGAGCTGTTAGGCCTGCCGGACGAGCCCAGGACCGGTCGCGAGCGCCTGGTCGCGGCGGCTGTCGAACTCTTTCACCGACACGGGTTCGGCGCCGTTGGCATCGATCGCGTCATCGCGGCGGCGGGCGTGACGAAGACCACGTTCTACAAGCATTTTGAAGGGAAGGACGACCTGATGGTCGCCGCGGTGCAACGGCGTGACGAGTGGGAGTCGCGGGCCTGGGCCCGGGCTGTGCGAAAGGTGGCCGGGGACGACCCGGCCCGACAGCTTCTGGCCATGCTGGACGTCATGGACCTGTGGTTCAATGACCCGGAATTCCGCGGGTGCATGTTCCTGAACACGGCGGCCGAGTTCCCGAACCCGCACGACCCGGTCCACCAGGCCGCGGCCGCGTACAAGCGGCGGACGCGCGACCACCGGCGCGACCTGGCCCGGGCCGCCGACGCCGACGTGGCAGCGGCGGAGATTTTCGCCGACTGCTACACGGCGCTGATCGAGGGGGCCCTGATCCTCCGGCAGACGTACGGCCGCAGCGACGCGGCCCGCGCCGTGCCGCCCGCGGTCGAACAACTCATGGCCGCCTACCTGCCGACCGGGCGCGGAACGGCCGGGCCCCGGAAACGGCGATCCCGAACCTGAAAATCAGTTCGAACGGCCGAAGAGTCGTCCGATTGGACTCGTCACCGCCCAGGGGAGCAATGTGCTGGTGCCGCGGCTGCTTCACGCACGCCGTCGAGTCGGAGTTCGTAACAGGCGATTTCTTCCGCATTGCGGACGTACAGCCGCCCGCGGGCGATCACGGGGTGGTTCCACGTCTTGCCCTCGATCGCCTGGATCCGGCCGAGTTCGCGGTGCCGATCGGGGTCGGCCGAGACCAGAACCACTTCGCCACTCTCTGCGACCACAAGCAACAACGGCTGGTCTCCGAGCAGCAGGACCTGCCCGCTGCCGTAGCGCCCCTCCTTCCAGCGCCGCCGGCCGGTTTCCACGTCAATACAAGTCAACGTGCGGGCGTCGAACCCGTAGAGCGCGTTGTCGTGAACCACGAAATCGTTGAACGACGGCTTCAGGTGCCGGGAGACCCACTTCTCGGCCGGAACCCACGACTGGTTCTGGCGTGACAGCTCGATCAGAGTGGTCCCCGCGTCCGGGCCGGCGTCGAACAAAACCCGAGTCGGCCCGACGACTCGCGGCTGGACCGACCGGGGGATGCCCGGGTTTCCGGCGGGAGTGTGGTGCTCCCAAAGGACAATGCCCGAGGATGGATCGAAGGCCTTCAGCCCGTGGTCGCTAACAACCAGAATCTGGGCCTCGCCGCCGATCGATGCCGGCTGCGGCGAGCTGTAACTGACCTGCCCGGCCGGGGCGGCCCACGCAGATTGCCCGGAATCGGTCCGATAGGCCAACAGGGTTTTGTCGGACTCCCCCCCCGCGAAGACGACAACCAGACTCCCGACGACCAGGGGAGAGCTCGAAAAGCCCCACATCGGGGTCTTGGTCCCGGCGTCGGCGGCGATGTCGCGGGACCACTTGCGCTCGCCGGAGTTGGCATCGAGGCAGTTGAGAATGCCGGTCGCGCCCAGGGCGAACACTCGGCCCTCCGCGAACGTGGGGGTGGCGCGGGGGCCGGCCCCGCCCTGGACGTCGGAGTGTCGCGCGGCGTCCTGGTGGCGCCACGCCGTGCGCCCGGTCGCGGCATCGAGGCAGACCACCGCCTCGAACTCGCCCATCTGTTCCTGCGTGAACAGCCGGTCGCCCACGACCGCGACCGACGACCACGCCGGCCCGATTCGCCTGCGCCAGACCAGCCGGGGCGGGGCGGCGTCCCAGTCCGTCGCGATCCGAACTCCGCGCAGGTCGCCGTCGCGATTCGCGCCGCGGAAACCAGGCCAGTCGCCCGGCTGGAGTCTCATCGCCGGTCGCAACGAGAGCGCCGCGGCGGTCTCCCCATCCCGACCCAACCCGGCGAGATAGATCTCCTCGGCCGTCGGTCGCCAGCGCCAGCGCACGACGGGCTGGCCGTCACCGGCCGAGCCCTCCGTCCGGACCAGGGTGAAGGCACCCCATGTCAGGCAGAGCGCGGCAGCCAACACGAGGCGGCGCGCGCGTGAAGATTGTCTACGTGCGGCAAGAAGTACGACCGCCCAGGCGGTCAAGACCAGCGGCAGGCCGGGAAGAACCATTACCGTGCCGACCGATCGGTCGGAAAGGAGTGCCGCACCGAGGCCGGCGAGAACGGCAGTGCCGAGCATAAGAAAGCGCTCGGCCCAAGGAACCCGGCTGGCGGCCAGCCACCAGATGAGGAAGAGGAGTGTGACCAGGGCACCGATGGCCATCAGAACCAGGAAGCCCAAGAACCCGAAGGTAATCCCGAGGTCCGTCCAGCGCC
>DATFWZ010000564.1:0-39991 GCA_035258765.1 Gemmataceae bacterium | reverse complement strand
CGCACGCCGTTCCCTCGGCGCTGATAGGATCAGCAGTGCGCGGGTCGGCCCGCCCGGCGGCTCGCGTCGCCGAGCTCGCGACCGGCGCGACAGGGGGCAAAGTCCAGGTCCTCGGGGCCGTCGCCGTCGCGGCCGGGTTGGTGTTCGGAATCACGCTCGGTCGCGACGACGCCCGGGCCAATCCGCAACCCCCTCCAGCGAAGGAGACTCCCGCCAACGTCGCCGACAAGCCCGTCGACCCCGAGTCCAAGGTCACACGACCGATCGCGGGCCGTGTCCTCGGCCCGGACGGCAAGCCGGCGCCTGGGGCCAAAGTGTGGATTGTCGAGCCCTGGCTGAAGGCCCGCGAGGTGGCCCGGTCCGCGGCCGACGGGACGTTCCGCCTGCCCGCCGACGACCCGAATGGATCGAAGTTAACCGAGTCCGAATACCAGATCCGCGTCGTCGCCACGCACGAGAAGTTTGGCGTCGCCCTCCCGTCCGGCAAGCCGGGCGACGAGCTGGCTCTGCACCTGGTCGAAGACCTCCCAGTTCGCGGTCGCGTCCTCGACTTGCAAGGCAAGCCGGTGACCGGGGCGACGATCACGGCGCTCCGCGTCCAGGCGTCGCCAACGGAATCGCTGGACGACTGGCTGGCGAAGCTGATGACGGCCGAGGAGCAGGCGAACATCGCGACCGATACCCAGCTCCGCCGCAAGGTCGCGCCGGCTTCGTTCCTGTCCCCGGTCAAGACCGACGCGGACGGCCGGTTCACCCTGATCGGCGTCGGCCGCGAGCGGCTGGTCGAGCTTCGAGTCGAGGGGCCGACCATCGCGACGTCCGAGATTCGCGTCATGACGCGGGACGCGAAGGACGTCCGCGTCGAGTACGACCCGGGCAACCCAAAGCTCGGCTACAAGGTCTACCACGGCGCGACGTTCGACTTAGCGGCCGAGCCGACGCAGCCGTTCAACGGCGTGGTCACGGACAAGATGACCGGAAAGCCGGTCCCGAAGGCGGTGGTGTGCTCGGAATACCCCTACCGGATCGAGGCGGTCGCCGACGCCGACGGTAAGTACACGCTCCGCGGCCTGGGGCCAGGTCAGCACCGCCTGGTCGCGGTCCCCCCGGCCGGGGCTTGCAACCTCCCGCGGCAGATGACCGGGGGTCGGATGAACAACGAGCAGCCCGTGACTCTCGATTTCGCGCTCTCTCGGGGCGTGTGGCTGGAGGGGACGATCACCAACGCGCGGACGAAGAAGCCGGTCGCCAAGGCGAGCATCTACTACTGCCCGCTGGGCGACGGCGCGGTGCTCAACGTGGGCGGGGACCCGCTCGCGTTCGACGAGGCGGCCGGACGGACGGACGCGGACGGGAAGTTCCGCATCGTCGCCGTCCCCGGCCCGGGGGCGATCGCGGTGAACGCCCCGGGCGGGCCGTACATCGACGCCTCCCGCCGACCGCTCCAGGGGGACTCGCTCTTGTGGACCCACGACGGCGTGCGGTTGCGGTGGACGCGATTGTTCTTCGGGTCCTTCGACGCCCTCGTGGTAGTGGAACTCGATCCGAAGAAGCCGCGGCCGTACACGATCACCGTGGACCCGGGCGAAGTGATCAAGGGGCGCGTCCTCGACTCGGAGGGGAAGCCGCTCGCCGGAGCCCGCGCGTCGCGGCTCACCGAGTCCAACCTGTGGACACCAAAACCGCTCGGGGCCGAGTTCGAGGCCGGGCAGATCCAGTCGGGCACGCCGCGATGGATCCTGTTCTGGCACGAGGAGCGCAAGCTCGGCGCGGTCTGGCGGCCGAATCCCGGCGACGCGGCCACGTATGACGTGAAGCTCGCGGCCAACGGCTGCGCGACCGGGCGGCTGGTGGACAAGGAGGGGCAACCGGTTGCGAACAATGTGGTCGAGGTCTACTTTCGGACGCCCGGGGACCCGGGCTGGAGCCCGTGGTTCCCGATGAAGCAGGTGCGGACGGATGCGAAAGGCCATTTCGAATTGTCGAACCTGCCGGCGGGGACGGACTTTAGCCTGCGGTACATGGTGAAGAAGAATTCGGACGGCTTGCGATCCGTGCGTGAGTTCCGCGTGAAGTCCCGTGAGGCGAAAGACCTCGGCGACGTGAAGCCGTAAGGACGAAGAAATACCCAATGGTGTCTCAGTTCGTGGGGTGGCTCTGGTTGGAGTCCCGGCTTTAGCCGGCATTGGACCTCGAGCCGGCTAAAACCGGGACTCCAGCTCAGGCAAACTGAGATAGCACCGAAGTGCCGCTGTCACATCTGGCCCGCGCGGGCACTATCGGGGAAAATCCTTAGGTCCCCCGGTGCCCCATGACCCGTGAGCCCCTCTCCCGCTTCGTTGGCCGACTCCGTCAAGATTTGGAAGTTGATGGTCCGCCGGCTCCGGATGCGGAGCTGCTCTGCCGGTTCCGCGACACCCGCGACCCGGCCGCGTTCGAGGCCCTCGTCCGCCGTCACGGCCCGGGCGTCCTGTCTGCCTGCCGCAAGGTGCTCGCCGCCGAGGCCGACGTCGAGGACGCCTTCCAGGCCGCGTTCGTAATCCTCCTTCGCGACGCCCGGTCGATCCGCAAGGGCAGCGCCGTGGGCAGTTGGCTTTACGGCGTCGCCCACCGCGTGGCGATCAAGGCCCGGGCCGCCCGCCGGCGCCGCGCGCAGGTCGAGGCCGGCGCGTGCCCGAGTCGAGAACACACGCCCGACCTGTCCTGGCGCGAGGCGGTCGGCGTCCTCCACGAGGAGCTGGACCGGCTCCCGGAGCGGTATCGACTCCCATTGATGCTCTGCTACCTGGAAGGCCTCTCGCGCGACGAGACGGCGCACCGGCTTGGGCTCTCGCTCAACGCGATCCGCAACCGCCTCGAGCGCGGCCGTTCGCGACTTCGCGCGCGCCTGGAGCGACGGGGCATCACACTGTCGGCCGGGCTCCTCGCCGCCGTCACCGGATCGGTATCGGTGGCCGTGCCGACGTCGTTAGTTCGTGCGACGATCGCCGCCCGCGCCGGTGCGTCAGCAAGTGTGGCAGCGCTCGTCGGCGGGACCACTACAAAGGGCGCGCTGAGGGTCGTCGCCAGTCTGGCGGTCGCCGCCGGGCTCGTGATCGGCGTCGGCTTGGGGAACGAGGGCCTCCGCGCCGGGCCGACGCCCAAGGAGCCGCCGTCAAAAGAAATGCCCGGCAAGCCGGTCGCGAAGAAGGAGGGTACGGTTGCGGAAGAGAAGGCGCCAGAGAGCCTGGCGGTCAGCGGCAAAGTCCTCGACCCGGACGGGCGGCCGCTCAAGGGGGCGAAGGTGTGGCTCCTGTTGGAGGCCGGAGCCGTCCGGCGGACCGCCCCCGGGTGGAAAGTGGTCGCCACGACCGACGCCGATGGCGCGTTCGCCTTCACCGTGGACGGCACCGGCCGCCGCCGCCACTGGGCGGAGGGGGCCCGGGTCGTCGCCACCGCCGACGGCTTCGGGCCGGCCTGGAGAGGGGCCCGGGAGGCAAAGGACAAGCCCCTCGTACTCAACCTCGTCAAAGACGAACCGGTCAACGGCCGCATCCTCACGCTGGAAGGAAAGTCGGTGCCCGGGGCCACGGTTCGGGTGCTCGAGGTGTCGATTCCACATGTTCCCGACCTGTCGGCATGGTTGGATGAGGTGAAGTCCAAGTCGAGGCCGTTACACGAGATTTACAACAAGTACTTCGAGTTTCAGGACCGACTGTTCGAGGCCGAAGGGTCACTCCCCGGCCAGCCGGCCGCGATCACGACCGACGCGGACGGCCGCTTCCGGTTGTCCGGCCTCGGGCGGGAGCGGCTGGTCGAACTGCGGATCGAAGGGCCGACCATCGCGACCGTGCAGCGCACGGTGATGACCCGGGCCACCTCGACCCTCACCGTCCCGGAGCATCCGGGCGACAGCCGGTACGGGATGCGCACCTATTACGGCGCGACCTTCGACTTCGCGGCTGACCCGACTCAGCCGTATGAGGGCGTGGTCACCGACCGTGAGACGGGTAGACCGGTAACCGGGGTCCAGGTTCGGGCGAGCCGGGAATGGTACGGGGTCTCGGCGGTGACCGACAAGGACGGCAAGTACCGACTCACCGGACTGTCGACCGGGTCACACGAACTGATGGCCTTCCCCGCACCCGACCAGCCTTACCACCACATGGCCGCGAGCGGCGGCGAGAAGGCCAGCCAGAAGCCGGCGAAGGTGGACTTCGCGTTGACTCGCGGGTACTGGGTCGCCGGTAAACTGGTCAACGCCCGGACCAATAAGCCGGAGGCCGGGGCGCCGGTCTGGTACTTCCCGTTCGCCGAGGAGCCGGGTTATTTGTCGGTCCCGGGGTCGCGCGCCTGGTCGATGGACGCGACCACCTTCACGAAAGAAGACGGGTCATTCCGCGTCGTTGCGTTCCCGTGTCGCGGGGCGATCGTCGCGAACGGATGGAGCGGCGGCTACCTGAGTGCCGACCAGCGGCCCCTTCAAGGGGACGCCGACTGCTTGGATCGCGGGCTGTCCAGCGACCACGGCCTGGCCACTTCGCCGGTCGTCCACCTGGGCTCGTACAACGCCGCGGCCATCGTCAACGTCGATCCGAAGAAGCCGAAGGAATACACGATCACCTTGGACCCGGGCGTGACCGTGAAGGTCAACGTCGTGGGCCCCGACGGCAAGCCGGTCTCCGGGGCCGGCGTCGGCGGGCAATCGACATGGAGCCTCTGGGCGCCGAATCAGAAGGCCGAGGTGGAACTGAGCGAGTACAACCCGCATCGACCCCGGTCCTTGCTGTTCCTGCACACCGAGAAGGGGATTGGCAAGCTGGTGGAGCCGAAGAAGGGGGATGTCGGACCATGGGACGTGAAGCTGGACCCCACCGGATCGGTCACCGGCCGTCTGGTGACCGCGGACGGCAAGCCGATCGCGCAGGCGGCGCTGCAGGTCCACTACCGCCTGCCCGGACATGATGCCTGGACTCCGTCGTTCGCCCACCACGAGGCCCGGACGGACGACCAGGGGCGGTTCCGACTGATCAATCTGGTAGGCGGGCTGAAGTACTCGGTCCTGTATTCGGCGCAGCGGGACGGGTCGCGGACGCAGCACTACCTGCACATCCAGGTGAAGGTGGGGGAGGCGAAGGACCTCGGCGACCGGAAACCGGCGGGGGTGGATTGAGTTGGGCGTTGACGAGGGCGGGCATGGGCGGCCCCGAGCCGGGCCGGTGCGTGCGTGGATCCGACCCGGCTCGGGGCGGCTACAAACCAGCCTTCGCCGGCTCCTTCAGGGAGGCCCCGATCAGTTTCCGCAGCATTTGCCCGGTCGTCAGTCCGCGCTGGTAGGCGGCCTGCTCCAGGGCCGCCGCCTGCCACCGGGGCAGCAGGAGGGCCAGCTCTACAACTTCGGAGTCGAACGCGGTGAGCTCGCGCACCCCCGGTCGGGGGGCGAGGAAGCCGGAGGCCACGGGACTGACGGTGTCCACGACGGGTCGCCAAGGAGGCCTGGACTTGGCCCCCCCGGCCCGGCCTCCGAGGCCGGAAGGGCTGTGATCTATCTCGGCGGCTGGGACAGCGCCGGGGCCGATTTTTGCAGCAGGTCGCTGAGCTCCCCCTCGAGCCGCTCGGACACCCGGTCGGCGTGCTCCGGCCGGTCCGAAAGGGCCAGACACACCCAGCCGATGATCGTCCGACAGGCGGACTCGTTATCAATCGTGTGGCTGGGCACGCCGGTCGCGGTCTCCAGGCACACGCTCGCCGCCCGGTGGGCCGCCTGGAAGCGGCTCGCCGCTTCCGACAACCCCAGCCGGCCCTCGATCACCTGGATGATGATCGCCTGTTTCTGTTGCAACCCAAGCAAAACTGCTTTCGGCAGGGCGGGCTCGGCATTCCGAACCCGGCTCGCCACCGGATAAGGACTCGTTCGCACGGACGACCTCTACCGGACTGGGCCGGTTGCGCAAGATGTGACCCTTTTGGGTCATTCTACCTCGTGGCTGACCAGCGTGTCGATCGATTGATCGACGGTCCGGCAGGGCGCTTTTGCGCGCACCCGGAAAAAGCAAAGTCAGTGCCGCCGTGCGGGTCAGACCAGCGATTCGGCCGAACCGATTGTCCAATCGTCTGTTACGACTCAAGACCGGGTCAGCGCGAATCTGGGTGCCTGTCGGCCAGACGCCGCGATCCGTTGCATCCTTCGCCCCGGATAGGCGCACCGGATTCGCGGAGCCTCCTCGGCACCGCCATCGCGGACAGTGAATCTATTCCGACTCGTTCAACCGGCAAGTCGTGCCTGCGCAGAATCGACCAATTCTTGCCACAGCGCACAGCGAATGCCGAGTTGTCGTATCTAATCGATTGCTCCTCAAATGGTTAGAGCACACTCCCTCTCTGCGTCGCGGAAGTCGTGAGACTTCCGCCGGCGGGCGCTTCGGAAGTTTCACGACTCCCGCTACACGCCTTCGGAGTCCGCCGTAAGCGCGACCGCCGGCCAGTGTGTAACCGTCGCGTTCGAGGCGTAGAGACTGACCGCGCGCCCGGCTATGATCTCCATCAAACCGTTGCGAGGCTCTCCCATGCACTGCCACATCTCGACCACCCTCGTCCTCATCGCCGCTCCCGCCGTCCTGGCCGCCGACCCGCAGTTCGTCACGATCGAGGAGAAGGGCGGGGTTCTGTTCGCCTCGCTCACGGAGACGCGGAAAAAGGTTGTTGACCGGACAGTCACTCTCTCGGACAACGGCCGCCCGGTAACCCGCACCATTCCCGAAGTTGTCCCGGTCACCGTCCAGGTCAACGTTACCCTCGACGCCGCGGCCGGCGACTACTTCGACCCGGCCGGCAACCGCATCGATGCGAAAAAGCTGCCCGACGTTCTGAAGAAAGGCGCCATCATCGCCGTTTCCCGCGACGGCAAGCCGGTCGATCCGGAGGTGCTGAAGAAGAACAAGGACATCGTCGCGGTCCTGCTTCAGAAGGGGAGCGAAACCCCGAAGGCGCCGCCGCCCGAGCCGCCGCTCCCGGTCGCGCCCCCGAAGGAAGTGCCGGCCGAAAAGAAGGCCGCACCGGACGAGAAGCCGTACGTCACCGACGCGTGGGTCAAGGACGGGGCGTTCCTGATGACGCGCCAAGTTATCGTTCTCCAGCAACAGACGCGGGAGGAGGAGCGCACGGTCGCGGGCGGGCGGACGGTGAAGGTCCAGGTGCAGGTCAATGTCCCGGTGATCCGGGAGACGACCGTGACCATGGACCCGAAGGCCGTCGAAGTTCAGGCCCCGGACGGCAAGGCGGTTGACCCCAAAGACTGGCCCAAGCTGCTCAAGGAAAAGACGAAGGTCATCGCATCGCCCACCGGTAAGGCCGTGCCGGAGGACTTCGTGAAAGCAAACAAGGAAGCGAAGTTCATCGTGCTGATCAAGGCCGCGAAGTAGCGTGACGACTTGGAACCGAGAGGAGCGACCGGAGGAAGTACCTCCGGTCGCTCACGGTCCCGGCTCGCCGGTTGACGCACGCGTACGCGGTCGCCACCAGGTTACCTCCGACTCGCGGCCCTGTGGAGCAGCCCGCGAATGAACGCCGCGAAGCTCCCGCCCACCGCCTTCAGCCCGTCCACCAGGGCGATGCTGTTCAGGTACGGGTTCGGGTTCACTTCGAGCACGTAGGGCTCATCGTCCGGCGTGACCCGCAGATCGACGCGGCCGTAGTCTCGTAATCCGATGAGTCGGTAGGCGGCGCGGGATACTTCCGCAACCCGCTTGCAGAGTGGCTCCGGCAAGTCAACGCAGGTTACGAGTGGCGTCCGCTTGAATTCGACCGAGGCCTCGTTCCACTTGCCTTCGTACGTATACACCGGCCAATAGCCGTCGTCGCGAGTCAGCTCGAACCGGATTTCGGTCACCGGGAGGACCCGCACCTCCGCGGCGCCGGGTTCCTCGATGACGTGCACGTGAAACTCGCGGCCCGGGATGTACTGCTCAACCAGCACCGGCCCGCCGAGCCGGTCAAACAGGTACGCGACCCGGGCCTCCAGCTCGGCCGGCGAGTTGACGACCGCACCCTGGTCGATGCCGACGCTGCAGTCCTGGCATGCCGGCTTGATGATCGCCGGCCACAGGTGCGGCCAGTCGCCCGCGGGCAGTGAATCCACCACGCGGAACGGGGCGGTCGGCACCCCGGCGCCCTGGAAGAGCAGCTTCGACCGCACCTTGTCGCGCCCGAGGGCGATGGCCACCGACCCGGACCCGGTGAACGGGACGCCGAGCCATTCCAGGAGGGCCGCGTTCGTCGCCTCCGTTTCCGTGCGGTCGGCCTCGCCCTCGAACAAGTTGAAGACGACGTCCGGCTTCCAGGTTTCCAGCCGGTGCAACAGCTCCCGCGGGTGCCGGGCGTACCCGAGCCGGGCAACGTCGAACTGGTCGTCGGGGAGGACCTTCTCAACTTCGACGACCGTCTCGAGGACGTCCTGCTCGGACGCGGCGTCCGGGTGGTCGAGGGGGAGGACGGGCTCGTTGTACGCGATCAGGACCCGGGGCCGGGACTCGGACACGGCAGACTCCTCCGCGTCAAGGTGCTGTCTATCTTTTCTGCCCGATAGGGAGTGGCCAGGAAAAACAGGGTCCCCGTTTTCCGAATCCGACCTGTCGCGTTGGCGGACGCGGCGCGGTAAAACAGCCGGTGAGCCCGTCGCCGAAGAGGCACCCATCATGTCCAACGCCAGCATCCCCGACCTGGCCCCGCTCCGCCTGCACGCCGTCATCGCCGGTGACGTGATGACCGCAAATCCGGTGTCCATTGCTGAGGACGCGACCGTCCACGAGGCCGTCGTGTTCCTGACCGAGCGGCGGATCTCGGCCGCCCCGGTCATCAACGAGGCCGGCCGACCCGTCGGGGTCGTCAGCGAGGCGGACATCCTGCGGCACAACCGGGAGCACTCCGACCACCTCTACTGGGTTCCGCAGAAGGAAGTGGACCGGCAACTGACCCTGGGCAGCGGCGAGCACCTGGACGACCGGTCGTTCGAAGTCGAGGTGCCGGACATCACGCGGGTGAAGGACATCATGAACCCGGTGGTGTACGCCGTCCGGCAGTCGACGCCGGTGTTCGAGGTGGTCCGGCAGCTCTGCAAGCGGCGCATCCACCGGCTGTTCGTGGTCGACGACGACGGCAGCCTGGTCGGGGTGGTGACGACGCTGGACTTGTTGAACCGGCTGGAGCCGTGAAGAGCCCACGGCTCGAAACCATCGGCGTTGGCTCCAGTGGTGAGAAGCGCCGCGACGGGCCAGGTGCAACGGACTAGCGATCGGCCGTCCGCTAAGAAGTTCGGCGGCGGCGGGAGATGACACATGATCGTTGAGTACATCCGGTACCGACTCCCGAGTGAGCGGTGTGCCGAGTTCGAACGGGCGTACGGCCTGGCCGGCGAGCCGCTCCGCGCCTCGCCCCACTGCCTGGCCTATGAGTTGACACGTTGCACCGAGGACGCGACGTGCTACGTGCTGCGGATCGAGTGGGATTCGGCCGAAGGGCATCTGCAAGGGTTCCGCGCGAGTCCCGAGTTCCGCACCTTCTTGGGGTACATCCAACCGTTCGTGTCGAACATCGAGGAGATGCGCCACTACGAACCGGTCGGGATTCAGAACCGGAAGTAGTCACAGCGCCCAACCAGGCGCGGCACTTGATTGTTCCGCCACGGCTCATTTGGTGGCAGGGCACCCGAGTGGCGCGGGGCGACGTGAGGGGCGGCTACCGCCTTCCGGCCAGGCGCGAAATTGCGCTCCTGGTCGGGGGGTTGTTTGTCAGGCCGCCATTGCGACATTCTGGCGTCCTGACGAATAACACTTAAGTGCTTACCGGGGGGCCACATCCCCAGGTCGCCTCAGGCCGCCACACATGCACACCATGTGGCGGCCTGAGAAATTCTGGACACTTTCCTGGGGATCCGACCTTGACAACCGGGCCCGCGCTCTGACTCCGCACGTCGGACCGCCCCGCACTGTCGAATTCCCCGCCGCCCCTGGTCAGGGCACTTTGGAGACCCGGTTTCAGCCCGCGGCACGGGCGGGGGCTCGTCACGCGGAGCGTGACGGCTACTGTGAAGGCCCCGGGCTCGTCACGCGGAGCTTGACGGCAACGATCGGAGGCTCACGATTCCGGCCCGGACGCGATAATTGGCAGGTACAACAACTTCCGCCCCGCGTCGCGGCGGTGTATCATAGCGCCTCTACAGACCTGCCCGCCTCGTTCTCCCACTCCGGACCATGCGCTTCTCCCTCCCCGCGTGCCTCCTCCTCGCCGCCCCGTTGGCCGCCGCCGACAGGGCGGTCGATTACACCCGGGACATCCGCCCCGTCCTCGCGAACTCCTGCTACGCCTGCCACGGGCCCGACGAGAAGGCCCGCAAGGCGAAGCTCCGACTCGACCTGCGGGACGAGGCGATCAAGAGGGCGATCGTCCCGGGCAAGGCCGCGGAGAGCCGGCTGATCGAGCGCGTCACGTCCAAAGACCCCGACGAGGTGATGCCGCCGCCGCACGGCAAGCGGCCCGCGGTCACTCCCGAGCAGGCCGAACTCCTCCGACGCTGGATCGACGCCGGAGCCAGGTTCGACCAGCACTGGGCCTACGTCAAGCCCGTTCGTCCACCCGTCCCGGACGTGAAGAGCGCCGCCTGGGTACGCAACCCGATCGACGCATTCGTCGCCCGCGAGCACGAGCGGCACGGGTTCACGCCGGCCCTGGAGGCGGACAAGGTCACACTCATCCGCCGGCTGTCGTTCGACCTGATCGGCCTGCCCCCGAGCCCGGCTGAGGTGGACGCGTTCCTCAAGGACACGTCGGCCGAAGCTTACGCGAAGCTGGTGGACCGGTTGCTCGGGTCGAGACACTTCGGCGAGCGGATGGCGGTCCTGTGGCTCGACGCGGTCCGATACGCGGACACGGGGGGATATCACAGCGACAACCACCGCGACGTCTGGCTCTTCCGCGACTACGTCATCGACGCGTTCAACGCGAACAAGCCGTTCGACCAGTTCACCGTCGAGCAGCTCGCCGGCGACCTGCTCCCGAAGCCGACGAACGAGCAGAAGATCGCGTCCGGGTACAACCGGATGCTGATGACGACGGAGGAAGGCGGGGCCCAGGCCAAGGAGTACACGGCCAAGTACGCGGCCGACCGGGTGCGAAACGCGTCCAACGCCTGGCTCGGGGCCACCATGGGCTGCGCCGAGTGCCACAACCACAAGTACGACCCGTACACGACCCGCGACTTCTACCGGTTCGCTGCCTTCTTCGCCGACGTCCGCGAGGCGCCCGTCGGCCGTCAGCCGCAAACGGCGATCATGACGGCCGAGCAAGAGGCTGAGCTGAAGAAGCTCGACGCCGAGGTCGCCCGGGTGAAGGATGCCATTGCCAACGTGAACGTGGCCGAAGACGGGCAGGAAAAATGGGACGCGGAGGCGAAGAAGAACCCGAAGGGCCTGCCGAAGCCGGTGACGGACGCGTTGAAGGTCGAAGTGGACAACCGCACCGACGCCCAGAAAAAAGTCCTGGCCCAGCACTACCGGGACAACGTCGCCCCGGAAACCGAGGCGCTCCGAAAGGAGCTGGCCGCCGCGACCGGGAAACGTGACGCCTTCAACAAGACCATCCCGACCACGCTCGTCTCGATGACCGGGCCGCCGCGGACGGTCCGCGTCCTCCCCCGGGGTAACTGGCTGGACGACTCCGGCGAGCCGGTGCAACCGGCGATTCCCGAGTTCCTCGGCGCCGTCGGTAAGACCGAGCGAGCCACGCGGATGGACCTGGCGAACTGGATGGTGTCACCGGACAACCCGCTCACCGCCCGCGTCTTCGTCAACCGGCTCTGGAAACTCGCGTTCGGCCAGGGACTCGTGCGGAACCTCGACGACTTCGGCACCCAGGGGACCCCGCCCACACACCCCGAGCTGCTCGATTGGCTGGCCACCGAGTTCGTGGCCCGCGCGTGGGACGTGAAGGGAGTGCTCAAGCTGATGGTCATGTCGAGTGCTTACCGCCAGTCGTCGGCTGCCCCGAAGGACGTCCGCGAGCGCGACCCGGGCAACCGCTGGCTGGCCCGGCAGAACCGGTTCCGAATCGACGCCGAGTTCGTTCGCGACAACGCCCTCGCGGTGGCCGGGTTGTTGACCACCAAGGTCGGCGGGCCAAGCGCCAGGCCGTACCAGCCGGCCGGGTACTGGTCGTACCTCAACTTCCCGAAGCGGGAGTGGGAGTCGGACCGCACGGATGACCAGTACCGCCGCGGTCTGTACACGTACTGGTGCCGGAGCTTCCTGCATCCGAGCCTGGCCGCATTCGACGCCCCGAGCCGGGAGGAATGTACGAACGAGCGGCCCCGGTCGAGCACGCCGCTTCAGGCCCTGGTCCTTCTGAACGACCCGACCTATGTGGAAGCGGCCCGCGTCTTCGCCGGGAGCATCCTCCGCGAAGGAACGACCGCACCGGAGCGGATCCAGGCCGCCTATCGCCGAGCCTTGTCGCGACCGGCGAAGCCGGACGAAATCAAGTTGCTGGAAGCGCTGCTGGAGAAGCACCGCTCGGAGTTCAAGGCGGACCCGGACGGGGTGAAGAAGTTGTTGGGCGTGGGCCTGGCCCCGGCCCCGGCGGGCGTTGAGCCGGCCGAGCTCGCGGCTTGGACCTCCGTGGCCCGCGTGATCCTGAATCTGCACGAGGTGGTAGCACGGAATTAGCGCAATCCCCCGATCACGGAGAACCTGTCCATGCGCCGCCTCATGCTCGCGGGCCTGCTCGTTTGCGGCGTGAGTGGAAGCGGCTGCGACGTCCGGCGGGTGGACCTGGATTCCCCTCCCACCAGAGCACAGGACGAAGAGCTCTCCTTACGCCAGCTCCCGGACTTTGAGCGCGAGCGCTTTGATCCGACTCACTACGTTTACGCCGCATCGACTGTCCAGGACGTGGCGGATGTAGACCGGGCGGTCGCGTTCGATAACCTGCGGGCCCTCGCGCGAAACCCCGAGAACGACCGACGGATGATCGTCCTGTGCCGACTGCTCTTCCAGGCGAGGCCCGGATCGCAATTTCGCCGACCGGGTCTTGGCGAGCCGACCTTCATTGGCGGGACCGGTTACGCAGACTGGCCGATGGAACCGATCGAGCTCGTGGACGGGGTGCCATTCTTGATCGTTCGCGGGTACGCTCTCGCCGGACAGGCCGAGCCGGGCCAGGCCTATCTCGAGTATTGCATTGATTCGTGCGACTGGAGCGGTGTTCGACTCGAGCCGAAGCGCCGGGCCGAGAAGGCCGCCGCCCTCGACAAGCTCAAGGCATCACCCAAGTGGAAACAAGCCCTCACCAAAGACGAGAACGATTTCCTCTCGTCTCAACTTCGTTGACGGAGTGAATGACGTAAGCAGTTCCGCCAAATGTGAAAGTATGCTGCGCATTTCTTGAAGCCAAGTTGAATGTCTGGCGAATACTGTCCGCACCCCTGGTGACCGATTCGTCCGTGCTCCAAGATACTCTCCGCGTGCCCATTGTCTGTTCCTTTTGACACGCGGAGAAGTCGAGATGCGTCTGCGTTCTATCCCCAGGTCGGCGTTCACGCTGATCGAGCTGCTGGTCGTGATCGCGATCATCGCGATCCTGATCGGACTCCTCCTCCCGGCCGTCCAGAAGGTCCGGGAAGCCGCCAGCCGGATGCAATGTGCCAACCACCTGAAGCAGATCGGCCTGGCCTTCCACAACTACGAGTCGGCGTACGGCTACTTCCCGCAGGGCGGGCTGGACGGCGACCCGCAGGCCATCACCACCGGCGGGGCGCCGAACCCGGCCGGGGATGACTACGACGAGGCCCCGGGCCAGTACGAGGGGTCCACCTGCTGCCGGGCCGCCACCCGCCGCGGGTGGAACCACTGGTACAGGATCCTCCCTTTCATCGAGCAGGACAACGTCTACAACCTGGGCCGGGAGGACCCGCCATACTGGCCGAACGTGGCCAACAACGGCGGCGAGGACGACGTCGCCCGGCAGCTCATCAAGATCTACTACTGCCCCAGCCGCCGCGTTCCCACCGGATACGGGACGGCGCTGTTCGGGCGCTGTGACTACGCCGGCAACGCCGGATACTACCAGGGGGAGGTGCACGAGGGGTTTGGAGATATCCCCCCGCCGCCGCTCGGCATGACCCCGCGGCGCAACGAGCGAACGCACGAGAACTGGGGCGACTGGCCCGGGCGGAAGGGCTTCATCGTCTGGCCGGGCCGCGGGGCCAAGCGCACTATCGCCGACATCACCGACGGCACGTCCAACACGATCGCCGCGGCCGAGAAGAACCTGCCCCCGAGCCAGCGCGGGCGCGACGGCGGCGACAACGAGCGGTGGAACAATGCCGGCTGGGACGAGGACAACATCCGCTACCACTTCCCGCCCAAGTCCGACACCGACCCGACCATTCTCGTGCCCGGAATCACTCCGAACATCCCCGCGACGTCTACCGTCTGGCGGCGGTACTTCGGGTCGGCCCATAGCAGCGGGATGAACGCGGTCTTCGCCGACGGGTCGGTCCGGTTCATCAAGTTCTCGGTCGATCCCCTGCTGTTCATGTACGCCTGCGTCGCCGACGACGGCCAGGCCTTCAACGTCGGCGACCTGTAACCCCACGAGGCCGAACACCGATGTCACGCACTTTGAGCCGGCTGTTGCTGGCCGGCGGCCTCTTGGGAATCCTCGGCTGCGACGGCAACTCGAAGCCGAATACCAAGCCGATGACCGAGGAAGAAATCCGTCAGATGAAAGAGCAGGACCGTCAGATTGACGAGGACGAGCGGGGCGGCTCCGGGACGGCGACCGGCAAGCCGAAGAGGAAGTGAGCCCCTGCCTACGATAGTTCGCGAACGGGGCCCCTCCTGGGCCCCGTTCGCCGTTCTCATTACATCATCAACATGAGAGTGTGATGCGTACATTCGGACTCATATCAGTGCTCCTACTGCTGGGCGCAATCGGTTGCGATGTCGGCGGGTCGACGATGAAGGCTCCGGCAGTCGCGATCCCGAAAGACGACGACCGCGAGCCGGCCGATTCGTCGGCATCCGGGGGAGACCGCGAGAAGATCGAAAACCCGCAGTACACGAGCTGGGCCGCCTTCAAGCCGGGCACGATCGTCGTTCATCGGACCGTCACCAAGGCGACCGGCACCGACGGCGAGACCGTGACGACCTCGACGTACAAGCTGATCGAGCTGACGCCCGACAAGGCGGTCGTGGAAATCCAGAACTCGACCCGGCGCTACGACGGGCACGAGGTGAACAATCCACCGGAAAAGTTCAGTCACCGGAAGGACCTGCTCCTGCCCCCGGGGGTCAAGAGGGAAGGCGCTAGCAAGCCGGCCGGCGTCACCGCGGAGGGAGAGGAGACCGTGCGCGTGGGCGGCAAGGAGTACAAGGCGAAGTGGTATAGGGGCAAGGATCGCAACGAGGCCGGGGAGATGTTGACCCAGGTCTGGTCCTGTCCGGACGTCCCCGGCAGCCTGGTCCGGTCGGTGACGGACACGCCGGCGATCGGGAAGAAGACGACGACGGAGGTGGTTGAGATTCGTCTACCTTGACCCGGCGATCAGGCTGGCCTGGCTTACCAATTCCCGCTGGGCCACGTGATGTCCTTGACTGGCGCGAGCACTGTTATCACCTCGCGCAATAGCTCTTGATCGATCGGCGTGTCGATCGCCCGCGAGTTGTTCACTACTTCCTCCGCCCGCGCCGCCCCGCTGATCGTCGTCGCGATCCGAGGCTCAGAAAGACAAAACTGCATTCCCAAGGCTGCCAGGCTCGCCCCGCGACTCCGGCACAGCTCGGCCGCCTCGCGGGCCGCGGCCTTCACTTCCGCCGGGGCCGGGTGCCAGTCCGGCGGGCCGTGATCGCTCAACAGCCCCATGCACAACGGACTCGCGTTCATTACCCCCACCCCATGAGATTCCGCCGCCGGGAGCAACTCAGTTAGCAGTCGCTGGTTTTGCAGGGTGTAATGCGTGTAGCTGATGACCACGTCGAGGTCGCAGCGCTCGATCGCGGTCCGCAGGATGCCGAGCGGCAAACCCGACACGCCGACGAACCGGCATTTGCCCGCGGCCTTCAGCTTGTGCAGCACGCCCGCGGTGTCCGTGAACACCACCTCGAAGTCGCTCGCAAACTCGATGTCGTGGGCGATCAGAATGTCCAGGTAGTCGGTCCGCAAGCGCTTCAGCGACGCCTCGACGCTTCGCGTGATCGCCGCCGGCGTGAAGTCGAAGTCGGTGAGCGTGTTGCGACCGGCTTTCGAGCACAGGCAGATCTTGTCGCGGAGGCCCGCGGCCAGGATCTCGCCCAGCACGCTCTCGGATCGCGTCTGGCCGTAGTAGGGGCTGGTGTCGATCAGGTTGACGCCGAGGTCGATGGCCTTGCGGACGCAGGCGTCGGCTTCACCGGGTCCGAGCCGGCCGTACATGTCGCCGAACGCGACCCCGCCGAGGCTGAGGGCGGACACGCGCAGGCCGGTGCGGCCCAACGGACGGTACTGCATGCGGAGCGTTGTATCGTTTCGCGAAAGCCGCTGTAGACTGACTCCATGCCCGAACTTCCCGAGGTCGAGACCGTCGCCCGCGACTTGCGGCCGCTCCTCGTCGGACGCACTCTCGTCGGGCTGCGCCGCAGCCGCAAGGCCCTGCGCCGGTCGTGGTCGAAGGCGTGGGAGGCGAAGCTCGTCGGGCGGCGGGTGGAGGCGCTCGACCGTCGCGGCAAGTGGCTCCTCCTCGGCCTCGACAGTGGCGGCCTTCTAATGGTCCACCTCGGCATGACCGGGCGGTTCACGGTAGTCGCTCCGAGCGCCCCCGCGGAGGACCATACGCACCTCGTCTTCCCGCTCGACAACGCCCACGAGCTGCGCTTCCGCGACGTCCGCCGGTTCGGTAGCATCACCTACTTCCCGGACCGGCCGGCCTGGGAGGCGTTCCTTTCCGACAAGCTCGGGCCCGAGCCCTGGGACCTGTCCCCGGCCGATTGGCATGCCGCCTTCCGGCGCACGCGGCGGCCGGTGAAGGCCGTCCTCCTGGACCAGACGGTCATCGCCGGGGTGGGTAACATTTATGCGGACGAGTCGTGCTTTGCGGCCCGCATCGATCCCCGCCGCCCCGGCAATTCGCTCCGACCGGCCGAGGCTGAGCGCCTGTTGGTCGCGGTGCGGGAGGTGCTGACCCGGGCGATCGAGTCTCGCGGGTCGTCGATCCGAGACTACGTCGGCGGGTCCGGGCAGCCGGGCGGGTACCAGGACGAATTCGCGGTGTACGGCCGCCGCGGCGAGCCGTGCCCGAGCTGCGGCAAAGCGATCCGGTGCGTGCGGCTCGCGGGGCGGTCCACGCACTATTGTGGGAAGTGTCAGGATTAGAGGTGAGCGGCGGGTGGTGGGCATTCCCATGGGACCTATTGGACTTATGGGTCCTATACGACCCATAGGAAGGATCACTACTCACCCCTCACCACTCACGCCATGTCCTACCGCGCCTTCAAGCGGCTGCTCGGCGAGACCGACCTGGAGCGGAAGTGCCGCTTCCTGCTCGGCGCGGGCATCCTCCTGCTCATGACCCTGTCGTTCTGGGGGTACGCCCGGCAGACCGAGGGGCTCGCCTACGACCAGATGGTGACGTCCGGCCGGCTGCTGGTCCCGCCGATCCTGGCGGACGTGCACCTCGACCCGGACCGCCGCGAGGCGATCAACGCGTTCCGGCAACAGTCGGAGTACGCCTCGCAGGAGGACGTGAGCGCCTACAAGTACAAAATCCTCAAACCGGGCGCCCGGCAGCCGGAACAAAAGCCGGAAGGCGACGAGGTGAGCGTGGTCAATCGCCTGGCCGCCAACCCGGGGAAGGCCGAGGAGACCGTCAACCAGTCGGCCCAGGGCGTGTTCCAGTACTACGGGGCGATCCGGGCGGCGCCGTCCTGCGTCGAGTGCCACAACCGCCCGCCCGCCGCCTCCGGGGCCGCCAGCCAGCCTCTCAAGGAGGGGGACTTGATGGCGGTGGTCAAGGTCACCCTGTCCACTCAGGCGATTGAGACCGGGGTCCACATGAACCGGGCCCTGCTCCTGTCCTTCGCCCTCCTGACCGCCATCCTCATCATGACCGGCAGCTACCTCATCATCCGGTATGTGGTGGTCAAGCCGGTCAAGCACCTGAAGGCGGTCAGCGACGCGATCGTGGCCGGCCAGCTCAACGTCCGGTCCGAAATTCACACCGGCGACGAGTTCGAGGACCTGTCGGACGCGTTCAACCGCATGGTCCGGCACCTGATGGACGCCCAGGAAGAGCAAAAGAAGCTCAACGCCGACCTGGACAAGCGGCTGGACGACCTGGCCCGGGCGAACATGGCCCTCTACGAGTCGGATAAGGCCAAGGGCGACTTCCTCTCGACCGTGAGCCACGAGCTGCGGACGCCGCTGAATGGCATCATCGGGTTCAGCGACGTCCTCCTCGGGACGGCCAGCCCCCTGAACGAGAAGCAGGCGCGGTGGGTGGCGAACATCAAGACGAGCGGTCAGCAGCTGTTGTCGTTGATCAACGACATTCTGGACCTGGCGCGGATCGAGGCCGGCAAGATGGAGCTTCGCCCGGAGGATTTTTCCGTCCCGGAGTTTTGCGACGCGCTGCTCCCGGCCTTCCGGTTGCCAGCTGAGACCAAGAACATCGACCTCAGGTTCCACTATGACCCAGACTTAAGACCGGTGCGGCAGGATGCCGGCAAGGTCCGGCAGGTGCTGACCAACCTGCTGTCAAACGCGATCAAGTTCACGCCGGAGGGCGGGCGGGTGAGCCTGAAGGCGGCCCCGGACGGGGACTGGGTCGTAATCACGGTCGCGGACACGGGGGTCGGCATCCCGGCGGACGAGCAGGAGCGGGTGTTCGAAAAGTTCCGCCAGGCGGGCCGGAGCACATTGACCCGGGAGCACGAGGGGACCGGGCTGGGGCTGTCGATCGTCCGGGAGCTGTGCGGGCTACTGGGCGGTGAGGTGACGCTGAAGAGCGAACTCGGCCGGGGCAGTATCTTCACGGTCCGGCTGCCGGCGCGGCTCAGCGCCCCGGAGCCCCGCCGGGGCGGTGCGGCCTCGGCGGACGGCCGGGTGACCCCGCCCGAGCTCGTCCGGCCGGCGGCGGCCGCCGCGGGGAGTTGATTGTCGCGGCGGCCATGAGAGAGAGTCGCGAAAAACGCGAATTCTTTCTCGGACGTGGCCGCGTGTCGGGCGTGGCGCGTGTCACCGCCCCGGCTGTCGTCTCTTGTACCCCTGGCACAACGGGGCGGAAACGGCCTCCGCATCCGGCGAGCCGGAAAGGAATTGCTTCAACCCCCCGGGTAGGGCCGTCGATGGAAGGAACCAGACGACCGGGTTCAGGAGGTGAGCGGTCAACGGCCCAGGGAGCCGGGCGGGGGATGCGCCGGCGGCGGGCAGAGGGGGACTGAAGGATCATTCGTCCGCCCTTTTCCGCCCGGGTGACGGCGCTACAATGTGACAGCCCCGACCGACGGAGGGCGCCCGTGAACGCATTCAAGCGCTTCCATGGGTTGATTCTCGACTGGGATGAGTTGCACCGAGACCCGGCAGCGCCCGCGGCCGGGGGAGTTGACCGCCACATGAACAGGCTCGTACCCCGCCGCGGGCGGGGGGCGGCCGGCCGCCGGGGCCGTCCGCGTCGAACCCCGATCTCAACCCTGACCGGCCCGGGCCGCTTGCCAGAGGACCCCCGGATGAACACCCAGAACGTCGAAACGGACATCCGGTACGAGCTGGTGTCCCGCGTCCGCCAGGAGATCATGGCGGGGACGTACGACTCCCCGGAAAAGTTCGAGGCCGCCCTCGACCGGCTGGCCGCGCGGCTGGACCTCGACTGACCGCGTGCGATCCTTGCGAACACGGGGTTGCCCTTCCGGTGCCGGCCGGTTGGGTAACCCCGTGTTCGTGTCTAAAATGGGGGGGTAGTAGCCGGCACACCGCGTGTGCCGCGACCTTCGGCACGCGGAGTGTGCCGGCTGCATTGGGAGTCCCCCAGTGTCCTTACCCGCCGTTCAAGTCACCCAGTCGCCGGTCGAGAAGTTCCGCGAGTACCTCGCCAGCCGGCCTACCCCGCAGCGATTCACCGGCCAGCAGAAGGACCTGGTCGAGCACGTCTTCGCCCGCCACAGCCACTTCGACGCCGACCAGCTGGCCAAGGACCTGGAGGAGGCCGGCTTCACCGTCAGCCGGGCCACGGTGTACCGGACGCTGACCAAGCTGGTGGACGCCGGCATGTTGCGCAAGCTGGAGATCGGGTCCAAGACGTTTTACGAGCACGACTACGGGTACCCGCAGCACGAGCACCTGGTGTGCGAGAAGTGCGGGAAGATGATCGAGTTCCAGCACCCGGCAATCGAGGCGGCTGTCGGGGAGATCTGCGGGCAGCACCACTTTCAAGCGGCCGGTCACACGCTCGTGATCCGGGGCACGTGCGTGGACTGCAACCGGGCCCGGGCGACGTTGCGGCGGCTGGATTTGATCTGATCGCCGCCGCCCGAAGCGCCAGCGAGGGTTGCGGGGGTCAGCCTTCCAGAAATGACCGCAGCACCTCGTCCGGCGCAGGGGCGTACGAGTGCGGTTCCAGGGTCGAGCTGGCCCGACCCTGCGTCAGGCTCCGCAGCTCGTCGGCGTAGTCGAACATGTTCACGAGCGGCACCCGGGCCCCGATCTCGACCAGGCGGCCGTCCGAGTCTTGCCGGTCGATCTCTCCGCGACGGGCCATCAGATAAGCGAACACGTTCCCGGACGACTCGGTCGGCACGGTCACGCTCAGCCGCATCACCGGCTCCAACAGCCGCATGTTCTCCCGGCTGAACGCCTTCGCGACCGCGTCCGCCGCCGCAGCCTCGAACGCCGGTTCCGTGGACCGCTCGGCGTCGAATGTCGCGTCCACGACGGTGGCGTGCACGTCCATGACCGGGAAGCCGAGCCCGCCCGACTGCAGCGCCGACCGCAGCGCACGGACAATGACGTCCGGGAACGGGGCCGGGATCGCGTTCGGCTTGAGCCGGCTCGTCACCGTCACCGGCTGCTCGGACTTTCGGGCGGTGAACTCGACCTTGACCCGGGCGAACACGTTTTTGCCGCCGATCATCCGGTCGCACTCGCCCTCCACGGTGACCGGTCCGCGGAGCGTCTCGCGATAACTCACCTGCGGCTTGTACACCCGGATCTTGAGTCGGAAGTCGCGCTCCATCCGGTGCCGCTTCACCTCCAGGTGCAGCGTGCCCATGCCGTTCATCACCATCTGGCCCGTATCCTTGTCCGTCTTGACGACGAACGTCGGGTCCTCCCGTTGCAGCTTGTTCAGGACGCCCGTCAGCTTGTCCTTGTCCGCGCCCGACTCCGGCTCGATCCGCTGGCTGACCACCGTCTCGGCGAACGTGATCGGCTCGAGCAGGATCGGGTGCTGTGTCTCACACAGGGTGTCGCCGGTGACCGAGTCCTTCAGGCCGATGACGGCCACGATGTCGCCGGCGTGCGTCTGCGGCAGCTCGTCCCTTTGGGTTGGGTCGGCGTGGATGTGGTAGAGCTTGCCGATGTTCTCCTTGACGTCCTTGCCGGGGTTGTACACCCGCGAGTTGGCTTTCAGGACACCGGAGTAGACGCGGATGTAGAACAGGTCGCCCGTGTCCTGGGCGATCACCTTGAACACGAGACCGCAGAACGGGTCCTTGAAGTCCGGCTTGCGCTTCTCCTCCTTCTGCTTCTTCGGGTTGATCCCGACCACCGGCGGCCGGTCCAAGGGGCTCGGCAGATAGTGGCAGACGCCGTCCAAGAGGGGCTGAATCCCGGCGTGCTCGCGGCCCGACCCGCACAGCACCGGCTGCACCAGCCGCCTGACCGTCTGCTCGCGGATCAGGGCGCGTACGGTCGCGATCGGAACGTCCTTCCCGTCCAGGTACAGGCTGGTGACCTTGTCCTGCTCGTCGTGACGGGTGAGGACGTCGAAGAGTTGCTCGCGGTAATTCCTGGCCTCGTCGAGGTTGTCGGCCGGGATGTCGGCCTCGCGGACCGTTTTACCGTAGTCCCCGGCGTCGAAGTAGAGGGCCTTCATCGTCAGGACGTCGATGACCCCGACGAAGGGGGTGTTCGTTTCCTTGATCGACCCGGCCCCAATCGGGATGACGATGGGCAGCGGTGCACCCTGGAGTCGGTGGCGAATTTCCTCCACGCAATGGGCGTAATTGGCCCCGACGACGTCCATCTTGTTGACAAACACGAGTCGCGGGACGTTGTACTTGTTCGCCTGCCGCCAGACCGTTTCCGACTGGGCCTCGACGCCCTTCTGAGCGTCGAACACGCACACGGCCCCGTCGAGGACGCGGAGCGAGCGCTCGACCTCGGCCGTGAAGTCCACGTGCCCGGGGGTGTCGATCAGGTTGATCGTGTGGCCCATCCACTGGAACGGGACGCACGCCGAATAGATCGTGATCCCCCGCTCCTGCTCCTCGGGGTCGTAGTCGGTCTCGGTCGTGCCCTCGTCCACCCCGCCGAGCTTGTGCTTGGCCCCCGCGTAGTACAGCAGGTGCTCGGTGGTCGTGGTCTTACCGGCATCGATGTGCGCAATCACCCCGATGTTGCGGACGAGTTTCAGATCATCGGTGGTCGGGACAGCCATTTGGCGGATCAGATGTCGGTGTAAACGGCACGGGCCGTATAGGTCTTATACAACCTATACGGCCCATACGTCCCATGGCGAGGTACTTGCCTTACCAGGCGAAGTGCGAGAACGCCTTGTTGGCGTCGGCCATCTTGATCGTGGTTTCCCGCTTGCTCATGGCCTCGCCCTCGCGGCGGTAGGCGGCCATTAGCTCGTCGGACAGTCGCTCGAACATAGGCCGGCCGCCCTTGGACCGGGTGGCCGCGATGATCCACCGGATCGACAGTGAGAGCTGCCGCTTCGGCTTGACCGGGATCGGCACCTGGTAGTTGGCCCCGCCGACCCGCCGGGACCGGACCTCGACGGACGGCTTGACGTTCTCCACCGCCCCGAGGAACACCTGGAGCGGGTCCACGTCCTTCATCTTGTCCTTGATCCGGTCCATGGCGTCGTAGAAGACGCGGGTGGCCGTCGCCTTCTTGCCGTCCCACATCAGGCAGTTGATGAACTTGCTGACCAGCTCGGAGTTGAACCGAACGTCCGGCTTCAGGTGCGTGTAGCTGGCGGTAAAGGTCTTGCCCATCTGTTAGCTCTCAGCGATCAGCATTCAGCGATCAGTCAAACCGGCGTTGCTCTCAGCGGCGGTCTGGCTGACCGCTGACCGCTGAGAGCTGACTGTTTATTTCCCTTCCTTCTTCGCCCCGTACTTCGACCGGGCCTGCTTGCGGTCCTGGACACCCTGGGAGTCGAGCACGCCACGGATGATGTGGTAGCGGACCCCCGGCAGGTCGCGGACGCGGCCGCCGCGGACCAGGACGATCGAGTGCTCCTGCAGGTTGTGCCCTTCGCCCGGGATGTACGCGGTCACTTCCGTTCCGCTCGACAGGCGGACGCGGGCGATCTTCCGCAGCGCCGAGTTCGGTTTCTTCGGGGTCATTGTCTTGACCTGCAGGCACACGCCGCGCTTCTGCGGGCACCCCTGCATGGCCGGGTGCTTCGGCTTCGAGCGCTGGACGCGGCGCGGCTTGCGGATCAACTGGTTGATCGTCGGCATGAATCGTTCCCGGCGTCCCGGCGCGTGCCGGGGCGGTCGCATCGTCTGGGCCCCGTGAGGGGGAAGCGATTATTCTGAGACGCCCGGGGGGCGGCGGCCAGTAGGGGGTTGAGTTTTTTGCGGACCGGGGATGGCCCGGATCGGCACCACGACTAACCATCCCGCCCCCACTTGGCGACGATGAGAAACCGATGAATTGCTCCGAAGTCGTCTCCCGGCCTACGATAGCAATATGCGGCGCTTGACCACGCCCTGCGCCCCTTCCCCGATCGCAAACACCGTTCGACCCGAATAACCGCTCTCCCCGGAGCCGGTATGAAGAAGTTCGTACTCCCCGTTGTGGTCCTGATCGCGGTCGTCGGCGGGCTCGGCGCCTGGTACCTGCTCGCCACCGGCTCCTCGGCCGTCACCTTCAAGACCGAGAAGGTGACGCGGGGCGAGCTCCTCGCCTCCGTCAGCGCCACCGGCACGGTGGAGCCGGAGGACGTCGTGGACGTCGGCGCCCAGGTGGCCGGGTCGATCAAGGAGTTCGGGATCGGCGACGACGGCAGGTCGATCGATTACGGCTCCCCGGTCGAGCCGGGGATGGTCCTCGCCCGGATCGACGACTCCCTCTACAAGGCCAAGGTCGAACAGTCCCGGGCCCTGCTCAGGTCGGCCGAGCGCCGGTACGAACAGGCCAAGTCAAAGGTGGAGCAAGCCAAGGCCAAGGTGGAGCAGGCCAAGGCCAACACGCTCCGGGCCAATGCGGATCAGAAGCAGGCGGTCGCGAAGGCCAACCAGAGCGCCCGCGAATGGGATCGCGTGCGACAACTCGGGAAGACCGGCGCCGTCTCCCAGTCCGACTACGACATCGCCCGGGCCAACGACGAGACGAACCAGGCCGGGCTGGCCGTGGCCGAGGCGGCGATCGCCCAGGCCAAGGCGGCCGAGCTGGACGCAATCTCCGCCGTGGCCGACGCCGAGGCCGCCGTCGGCGACATGGAGGCGGCCATCGCGACCGCCAAGGCCGTCCTCCAGCAGGACGACATCAACCTCGGCTATTGCACGATCAAGTCCCCGGTTCGCGGCACGATCATCGACCGCCGCGTGACCCTCGGGCAGACGGTCCAGGCGGCGTTCAACACGCCGAGCCTCTTCCTGATCGCCAAGGACCTGAGCCGGATGACCGTCTGGGCGTCGGTGAACGAGGCCGACATCAGCCAGATTCGCATCGGGCAAACGGCCCGGTTCACCGTGGACGCTCACCCCAATCGGAGCTTCACCGGCGCCGTTACGCGCGTCCGGTTGAACGCCACGAACACCCAGAACGTGGTCGTTTACACGGTCGAGGTCACGACCGACAACTCGGAGGGGCAACTGCTCTCGAAGTCGCCGACCAAGCCGCAGCCAACGCCGGACTCCGCGCCGGCGGACAAGAAGGGTCCGCCGGCGGACAAATCGAAATCGCGGCCAGGGCCGCGGGGCGTGAGCGTGGCCGGGACGTTGCTTCCGTACATGACCGCGAACCTGCAGTTCGAAGTAGACCGGCGCACTGACGCGTTGCTCGTCCCGAACGCCGCCCTGCGGTACAAGCCGAGCCCGCAGGCGATTGCTTCAGGTGGTGGCAGTCGCGGCAAGGACGCGGGCGCCCCCGAGCGCGACAAGCCCGGGCAGGGCGTGGTCTGGGTCGAGGAGAATGGCAAGGCGAAGGCGGTGCCCGTGAAGCTCGGCCTGACGGACGGGAACGCGACCGAGGTCCTCGGCGGCGAGCTCGAACCGGGCACGGCCGTCATCGTGGGCGAGGTGCGCAGTGGGGTCGCGCCTTCGGAAGCCGGCAACCCGTTCGCCGCCCCGAAGTTTGGCGGCAAGAAACAGTGACGAACTGTGGGCACAGGTTTCCGAACCTGTGCGTTGAGCCGGCAGGTTCGGAAACCTGCCGCCATCGAGCACAAAAACCCTGGGGACCCCGTGGAACTGATCACGCTCGAAGACGTGCACAAGACTTACCACCTGGGTGACGTGGATGTTCCCGTGCTCAAGGGAGTGTCGCTGTCCATTCGCCGCGGGGAGCTGGTCGCCCTGATGGGCGTGTCCGGGTCGGGGAAGTCCACACTCATGAACATCCTCGGATGTCTGGATCGGCCGACCTCGGGTCGTTACTGGCTCGACGGGGACGAGGTTTCCCGCCTGTCGGCCGTGGACCGGGCCATCGTCCGCGGGCGGAAGATCGGGTTCGTGTTTCAGAACTTCAACCTCCTGCCGCGGACCAGCGCGCTGGATAACGTCTTGATGCCGCTGGCCTACGCCCGGCCGCGGGTCCCGGACGCGGCCGGCCGCGAGCGGGCGATGCTCCTGCTCGACCGGGTCGGCCTCGGCGACCGGATGGACCACCACCCGTCTCAGCTTTCCGGTGGCCAGCAACAGCGAGTCGCCATCGCCCGGGCCCTCATCAACAACCCGTCAGTCCTCCTGGCCGACGAGCCAACCGGGAACCTGGATTCGAAGACCAGCGCCGAGATCCTCCAGATGTTCCAGCGGTTAAACGAGGAGGAAGGGCTGACGGTCATCCTCGTGACCCACGACCCCGGCGTCGCCACCACCGCCCAGCGGGCCATCCACATTCGTGACGGGCTCATCGAAGCCCGGGCGTTCGCCGAACCCGCGGGGGTCGCGCCATGAAGTTCCTCCCCGGCTCCGTGTCGCTTGCCTTCCGTGCCTTGCGGCGAAACGTCCTGCGGTCCGCACTGACGACGCTGGGCATCGTCATCGGCGTCGGGGCGGTGATCGCGATGGTGGAGATCGGCCAGGGTTCGAAGCGGGCGGTAGCCGAGAGCATCCAGAGCCTGGGGGCGAACAACCTCCTGGTCATGCCTGGGCAGGCGGCCAGCGGCGGGGTGAGCTTCGGCGGCGGCAGCTCGCCGACGTTGACCCCGGACGACGCGGAGGCGATTGAGCGCGAGGTCCCGGCGGCCGCGGCCGTCGCCCCGGTGGTCCGGGCCCGCACCCAGGTGGTGGCCGGGAACAAGAACTGGGTCCCGCTCTACATCTACGGCACGTCGGCCGATTTCCTCGCCGTCCGCGACTGGGAGGTGGCCGACGGTCGGGCTTTCACGGGCCAGGAGACGTCGGGATCCGCGGGCGTGTGTCTGATCGGGGCCACGGTCGCACGCGAGCTGTTCGGCGAGGACTCGCCGGTCGGGCAGTCGATCCGCGTGAACACGACGCCGATGCGCGTGATCGGCGTACTGGCGAAAAAGGGGGCCAACACGTTTGGGGCCGACCAGGACGACATCGTCCTGGCCCCGTGGCGGACGATCAAATTCAAGGTGTCCGGGCAGTCGGCGCAGACGGCCAACCAGAGCGCCGCGAACGGTGGGGGATCGGGCCAGGCGACCCCGGTCAGCTCGTCGGCCCGCTTCCCGAGCCAGCAGCCGCCCCCGTACCCGGCCCAGTCGGCTACGCAGGCAGCGAACTTCCCGGCCCCGCCCCCGCCGACGTTCATCGATCAAATCCTGGTCAAGGTCGAGTTCGAGGGTGAGGTGCCGATCGCGATGCGGCAGATCACCACCCTGTTGCGCGAGCGGCACCGCATCCGGGCCGGCCAGCCGGACGACTTCAACATCCGTGATACGGCCGAATTGTCGCGGGCCGCCGTTGCGACGTCGCAACTCATGAGCGGGCTGCTCCTGGCCGTGGCCCTCATCTCGCTCATCGTCGGCGGCGTCGGGATCATGAACATCATGCTCGTGTCCGTGACCGAGCGGACGCGGGAGATCGGGTTGCGCATGGCCGTCGGGGCCCGCCCGTCGGACATCCTGCGACAGTTCCTCACAGAGGCCGTGCTCCTTTGCCTCCTGGGCGGGGCGGTCGGCGTGGCCCTCGGCCGCGGCGGGTCGTACCTTGTGCGCGTGCTCATGCACTGGCGCACGGAGCCGTCGCTCCCGGCCGTCTTGGCCGCGGTCGGCGTGGCCGCGTTCGTCGGGGTGGTGTTCGGGTTCTACCCGGCATGGAAGGCCTCGCGCCTCGACCCGATCGACGCGCTGCGATACGAATGACCGGCCCACGGCTCGCGAACCAATGTCCAAGGACCTGATGCCGCCGCTCGGAATCTTGGTCTTGGTCGCCGCTGCCGGACCAGTCGCGGCCGACTCGATACCCGACGAGCAAGTCCTCTTCAAGGTCGGCGACGGCGGCTATCACACATATCGCATTCCGTCATTGATCGTGACCAACGGCGGCGTGCTCCTCGCGTTCTGTGAGGGCCGCAAATCCGGTCGCGGCGATACCGGCGACATCGACTTGGTCCTCAAACGCAGCCGCGACGGCGGGAAGACGTGGGACAAGACCCAAGTGGTCTGGGACGACGCCGACAACACCTGCGGCAACCCGTGTCCGGTGGTCGATCGAAACACCGGCACCCTCTGGCTGCTCATGACTCACAACCTTCGCGGCGATACCGAGGAGAAGATCGTCGGCGGGACGAGCAAGGGCTCGCGGACCGTGTGGGTGACGAAGAGCACCGACGACGGCGCGACCTGGGACAGACCGGTCGATATCACGAAGGACGTCAAGAAGCCGGAATGGACGTGGTATGCCACCGGCCCGGGCGTCGGCATCCAACTGAAGTCGGGCCGGCTCCTCGTCCCGTGCGACCACAAAGCCGACGGCGGCAAGGTGCGGCAATCGCACGTTATCTTCAGCGACGACGCGGGCAAGTCGTGGAAGCTCGGCGGGGTTGTCGGCCCGAGGTGCAACGAGTGCCAGGCGGTCGAGCTCGCGGACGGGGCCGTGATGCTCAACATGCGGAGCTTTCAGGGGAACAACCGGCGGCTCGTCGCGGTCAGCTCGGACGGGGGCGAGACGTTTTCAAAGCCCGCCGACGACGCGGTCCTGGTCGAGCCGGTCTGCCAGGCGAGCATCTTGCGGGCTCCGGGAGAGAAGGGCGGGATCATCTTCTCGAACCCCGCGAGCACAAGACGCGAGAAGATGACCGTCCGCCTGAGCACCGACGACGGCAAGACCTGGCCACACGCCCGCGTCCTTTCCGATGGGCCGGCCGCGTATTCATGCCTGGCGGTCCTGCCCGACGGTCGAATTGGTTGCCTGTACGAGCGCGGCACAAAAGACCCCTACGAGGAAATCGTCCTCGCCCGGTTTTCGCGGGAGTGGCTCGTTGCCGGCAAATGAGCGGCTCGACTCAGGCCGTGACCGTGAGGCAATCCGGTGCGTCGTAGCGGGCGTTGTTCACCGCCGGGTTGACCTGAACGAATTCCATCGCGTCGCCCGGGTACGGCTTCAGAAGCGGCAAGAGCTTCGCCGGATCGCTCTCCGCCGGGTCGAGCCAACACGCCCAATCTTCGGACGGGAGAATGGCGGGCATCCGGTCGTGGACCTCTTCCACCAGCGGGTTGGCAGCCGTGGTCACGATCGCGCAGGTGAACAACTTCTCGGTCGGGCCGGGCCAGCAGTCCCAGATGCCGGCGAGGGCCATCACCTTACCGCCTTTGAGCCGGTAGAAGAGTGGCTTCTTCCCGTCTGGGGTGTCGCGCCACTCGTAGAACCCGTCCGCGGGGACCAGGCACCGCCGCTGCCGGAACGCGTCGCGAAAGCTGGGGACGTTGGCGACCGTCTCGGCCTTGGCGTTGACCGGTCGCGGGCCCTTCGTGTCGTTGGCCCAGTGAGGGACGAACCCCCACCGGAACATGGCCAGCCCGCGGCCGCCCCCGCCAGCCTTGGTCCCGATCACGGCGACGAGCTGCGACGGGGCGACGTTGTACCGGGGCTTCAGGTCCGGTACGCCGGCCAGGTCGAACAGTTCGGCGATCTCATGGCCAGGGGTGAACAGAGTGTAACGAGCACACACGCGAAAGCTCCGCGATCAGCCGGTTGAGTCGTCATTCATTCTAACCACCTTCTCCGGTCGCAGAATCCCTGCTGCGACCCGGCCGACGGCGACCAGCCCCCCGGCCTCGTCCAGCACCGCGACCTCGCCGTCGCCGGTCGCCGGGATCGCTTGCCCGTGCCAAAGCCGCCGGGCCTCGTCGGCCGTGATGCGCACCGCCGGCATCCCGCTCACAGCCGCCACCATCGGCAATAGCTTCTTGCGAGCGGCCTCGGCGTCCGCGTCGAGGGTCACGGCTTCGTCCGCGTAGAACGGCCCGATCCGCAACCGTCGCAAGACCGTGACATACCCGCCGACGCCCAGCTTGACCCCCAGATCGCGGGCGATGGAGCGGATGTAGGTCCCCTTGCCGCAGGCGATGTCCAGCTCCAATTCCGGCCACGCGTACGAGCGCACGTCGATCCGGTCGATGCGAACGCGGCGGGGTGTGAGCGCCACCTCACCGCCGTTGCGGGCCAGGTCGTAAGCCCGCTTCCCATCCACATGGGCCGCCGAGTACGCCGGCGGCACCTGTTCGAGCTCGCCGACGAAGCTTACAAGTGCCGCCCGCACCGCCGCTTCGTCCACGGGCGCCGCCCCGGGGTTCTCCGTGACAGTTCCGTCCGCGTCATCCGTATCGCTGGTGGCGCCAAGCCGGACGCGGGTGCGGTACACCTTCGGCATCGCCTGCACGTACTCGAGGAGCCGCGTCGCCTGCCCGACGGCGAAGACGAGCACGCCCGTCGCAAGCGGGTCGAGTGTACCAGCGTGGCCGAGCTTCGTCCTTCTCGGGAACCACCGAGCAGCGCGGTCGAGCGCCTCGCGGGAGGTGATGCCCGAAGGCTTGTCGAGGACGAGGAGGCCGTGAAAACTCATCATTACGCCAATCCGCGGACCAACGCGCGATCTGTAAGGAACGCCCTCCGTGGCGTTCCGCAAGGCTGCCCTCCCCGGGGCCGTCCATTGTTCCGCGGGGAGCGAGCCTACCGGAACGCCACCGAGGGCATCCCCTACAGACGCCGGGGCACCACTCAATAGAAACGAATCGGCCCCGGCCGGTTTCAGCGAACCGGACGGGGCCGCGGTCAGGACTTCGCCATCACTGGTCCTTCGTCAGCCTGGGCGTCCCGAGCTCGGCCAGGAACTGAATCGCCTTTCCCTTGGCCGCGATCTTCACCTTCAGACTGTCCCCGCCCTCGACGGCGAAGCGGATCGTGTCCGCCCCGGCCGCCCCCTTGCCGAACACCTTTTCGGCGGCCTTCTTGGCCGCCGCGAGCTTCCCGGCGTCGTCGCCGATCACCGGGACCAGCTTGCTCAGGGCCGCCTGGGCCTGGAACACCCCGACGTCGGCCGGCTTGCTCGCCGCGGCCTTCTTGAGGGTCTCCTTGGCGCTCGGACCGATGGCCGCCAACAGCATGTCGTCTCGGAACATGACGTAAAGGTCGCTCTTGCCGAGGAGCTTTTGTCCCTTCTCGTCCATGAACTGGCCGACCTTGACCACGTGCAGCATCGCGCCGCCGTCAAGCTTCTCGGCGTCCAGCTCAAACAGCCCGCTCGCCTCCGGCGGCAGCTCCTTCTTGACAATCTCCTTGACCGCCTCCTCAATCTTCTTCCCATCGACCACTTTGACCCCGACCACGGCCGTGTACTTGTCGTCCTTGTCCGGCCCGTGCAGGGCACCGCCGACGTCGAGTTCGCCCGCCTTGAAGCTCGGGAGCACGGCTTTGACGAGCGGCTCGGTCTTGGTCTGGACTTCGCCCGGGATGTTGATCCTCTTCTTGACCAGCTCCAGGACATCATCGATCACGGGCGGCCAAAGCTCTTTCAGGGCGGCGCCGAGGGCCACGCTGATGTTCACGGACATGGCCGCGTCCTTGGGCGAGATGGCCCCGCCGACGACGCTCTTGTGCTCCCGGATGGAGACGATGTCTTTCGCCAACTTCGACCCACTGGCGCCTTTCAACTCCAGTTCCAGCGCTACTTCCGAACCCTGCGTGTCCACATTGAGCCGCAGCGCCACTTCCTCGCCGCCGTCGAGGCCCGACTTCAGGTTGGCCACCACCTCGTCAATGAACTTCTCCTTGAACGCCTTGATCGCCTTGGTCTCGTCCGGGATGGCCTGCTCCTTGAGCTCGGCCAACTTGTTCTCAATCGTCCCCAGGGCCATCTTCTTCATCTGGTCCGGGAGCCGGTCGATCCGGATGGAGGCGCTGATCAGGTGCTCGGCCTTGCCCCCGAGCACCTCGGCCGGCTTGGGCAGGTTCTTGGGATTGATGTTCTCGGGGTCGTTGGCCGTGACGTAGGCGTAGTCGTTGGCGTATCGGAAGTAGATGGTGACCGGCGACTGCGGCGGTGTGGTCTCGTACAGCCCGTCCTTTTCCTTGATTTCAAGCATCGCCCGATTCTTGAGGGCGGCGATGACGGTGTCCCAGTCGGCTACGGGGATCAGGCCGACGACGAGGCTGGTCGTCAGCTCCGGGGTGAGCGTCGCGTACAGGCCGATCGGGTGCTTGACGTCGATCCCCTCGATCCCCTTCTTCTCGTCGATCAGAGACTTGACGAACTCGGCCCCCTGCTTGACCTTCTCGGCCGGGTCCTCGGGCAGGAGCGTGCCGATGTACTCGACGGTCTTGATCAGGTCGTTGACGGACTGGACGCGGACCAGAACCGACGGGCCGTCGGACTTCTTGGCGTCGGTTTTTTTGTCCTGGGCCAGGGCCGCGGCCGGGATGGCGAGGGCGACGGCCAGGGCGGCGAACCGGGAAAGGCGAGAGAGCATAGGGCCTCCGGATTGGATTCTGGGACGTGGGGGTATACCCGCAGCGTCCGTGCCGGGTGTCAGCGAAGGGCAGTTTATGCGGGCGGGTCAACCGTAGCCACAAGCGGGCCACAAGCCGGCCACTGATGGCTACGAAAACGACGCGGGCCGCCCCGTTTGCTGGGACGGCCCACACATGCGTAGGTTCGCTCAGCTAGTTCTTCTTCTTACCTTTCCCCTTACCGCCGATCAGCGTCTCCAAGCCGGCCACGGCGCCCTGGAGGGCAGTTGTCGCGTCGGCCGACTTCCGTGCCGCGATCTGCTTCTGGGCCTCCTTGATGTCCTTCAGGATAGCACCGAGGGCATCGGCCCGGTCCTTGTTGCCGCCCTTGCCGTCCTTGCCCTTGGCCGCCTTGGCCTGCTGATCGACGATCTGCTCCGCGGACTTGGTCATACTGCTGGCGTCCGAGAAGTTCTTCCCGTCGATGTCTTTCTCGGCCGCTTCCAGGTCTTTGACCGCCGTCTCGAGCGGATTCTGCGGCTTGGAGTTCTTGTTCTTGTTGCTCCGGCCTTTCGGCTTGGCCGGCTGGCCCGGCTGCTGGACGCCCGGCTTCGACGGCATGGGCGGACGCGGGACGGGGAGCGCGACCGCTTCCGGCGCGACGAGCGCCAGCGCGCCGGCTACCGCAATCAGTCGCACGATATTAGCGGAAAAGGTCATGGGACGAGTCCGCCGAAGAGGGACGCTGAGACGTAAGAACTGGGTGAACAACCTATTAGAACCCGGGGAACTCCGGAAAGTTCCGTCTTCCGCGGGATTCTGGCGGGCGGGGAAAAATGTTTCAAGTTCACGCGCAAGCCAACCGGGGCCAGGCGTCTTTCGGGCGGATCGACAGCTTAGACCGGACTTCCTCACTATCGGGCACCAACTCTTCCCCAAGAGTTCAGGGTCGTCCAGGGCGTTCCTGGGCGGCCCTGTTTTTTTTCGCTTCCTGGGCACCGCCCGGGCTGACGCCGGGGGTTCGCCAGACGCTCGGCAAACCCCGGAGGTCAGCCCGGGGGTGCGCCGACTAGAATGGGGTGAACTTGCCGACCGAGGCGCGCGTCCCTCCCCGGTTGGCCGGCCCATGGACGAGCGGAATGCCTGATCCCCAGTCTCGAACTCTCACCCTCGACAGCCGCGACGAAGCGGTCCTCCTGTTCGGCAACCGCGACCAGTTCCTGCGACTGATTCGCGACGCCCTCGGCGTGCGCCTGGTCGCTCGCGGGGACACCGTCCAGATCGACGGGCCTGAGGAAGCCGTCGGCCAGACCGAACGAGTGTTTCAGCAGTTGCGCTCGATCTTGCGGGCAAACGGCCAAATCACCACCGAGGACGTCAAGACGGTGCTGGAGGTAGTCCGGGCGGGGTCGGAGCGCGTGGGGTCACAGAACCTCACCATGATGGACGGGGGGAAGTACCTGCGACCGCGGACCGACGGCCAGGGTCGGTATGTCCAGGCCCTACGCGAAAATGATGTGACTATCTGCATCGGCCCGGCCGGGACCGGAAAGACGTTCCTCGCCGTTGGGATGGCCGTGACGCTCTTGCGGCAGGGGGCGGTGAAGAAAATCGTCCTGGTGCGGCCGGCGGTGGAGGCGGGGGAGCGCCTCGGCTTCCTACCCGGCGACCTGGTGGCGAAGATCAACCCGTACCTGCGGCCCCTACTCGACGCCCTCAACGACCTGATCGAGTTCGAGCAGGTGAAGAAGTACATGGAGAACGACGTGATCGAGATCGTCCCGCTCGCTTACATGCGCGGCCGGACGCTCTCGAACGCGGTCATCATCCTGGACGAGGGCCAGAACGCGTCCACGGCGCAGATGAAGATGTTCCTGACGCGGATGGGGATGAATTCGAAGATCATCGTGACCGGGGATATCACACAGGTCGATCTGCCACCGACGACCAAGAGCGGACTGATCGACGCGATGCACCGGCTCAAGGGCATCCCGCGACTGGCGATCGTCCAGCTCGACGAGACGGACATTGTCCGGCATGCGCTCGTGCAGCAGATCGTGAAGGCCTACGAGGAGGGGGGCCACAAGCGGCGCTGAGAGAATGGCCACGAGAAAGCACGAAAAGACACAAAAAGTAAGGCAGGAACAAGTCAGGACATTTGCATTACCCTTGTCTTTCCTATCGTGTCTTTTCGTGCTTTTTCGTGGCCATTCCGTCTTAGCGACGACACGGTCGTTTGAGATATGTGCTCACTCGGCGTGATACACCCCATTCCCCTCAAACGCCCTTACCTCCCCCCCGTCCGCCTTCACGTGCCGCACCAAATACCGCGGCAGCCGGCACCGGATCAGCACCTGCCCGTCGCGGAACTCTTGCCGGTACACCTCCGCGTGCGCCGCCAGGTAGGCTTGCACCTTCCCGTTCGCCGCGTCCGCGGTCACTTCCGCCTCCACGAAATCGACGGTCAGCGCCTCGACCACCGCCGCCGTGAGCTGGTCGATCCCCTCCCCGGTCGCCCCGCTAATCGCGACCGCCTTCGGGTGTAGAGCCGTCAGGATGTTCAGGTCGGTCCGATCGGCGATCTTGTCAATCTGGTTGAGCACCAGGATCGTCGGCTTCTTGTCGCAGTCAAGCTCGGCGAGCACCGCGTTCACCGCCTTGATCTGCTCCTCCGCCTGCGGATTGCTCGCATCGACCACGTGCAACAGGAGCCGCGCCTGCCGGGCCTCCTCGAGCGTCGCCTTGAACGAGGCCACCAGGTGGTGCGGCAGGTCGCGGATGAAGCCGACCGTGTCGCTCAGCAGGATCTTTCCAAAGTCACGGACGTGCCACTGCCGGGTCCGCGTGTCGAGCGTGCTGAACAGCTGGTCCTGCACGTAGACGTCCGCGTGGGTCAGCCGGTTCATCAGCCGGCTCTTGCCCGCGTTCGTGTAGCCGACGAGCGAGACGGTGTGCTCCTCGGCCCGCGTCCGGACCTCCCGCTCCTTGCGGGCCTGGACGACTTCGAGCCGCTCCTTCAGGTCGCGGATGCGGTTGGCGACGATCCGCCGGTCCTCCTCCAGCTGCGTCTCGCCGGGGCCGCGCGTCCCGATCCCCGCCTGGTAGCGCGACAGGTGGGTCCACATCTGCTTGAGGCGCGGGAGGGAATATTCGAGCTGAGCCAGCTCGACCTGCAGCCGGGCCTCGGGTGTCCGGGCCCGGGTGGCGAAGATGTCGAGGATCAGCTCGCTGCGGTCGAGGACCTTGACCCCGGTGGACTTCTCCAGGTTGCGCGCCTGGGCCGGCGACAAGTCGTTGTCGAAGATGACGACGTCCGCGTCGGTCAACTTGACCCGCTCGACAATCTCCTCGACCTTGCCCTTGCCGACGTAGGTGCCGGCGAGGATGTCGCTCCGCTTCTGGGTGACCTCTGCGACGACCGCGGCCCCGGCGGTCCGGGCCAGGCCGCGGATCTCGTCACACGGGTCGGCAGACGCCCAGGGGCGGTCCGGCAGGGCGACACTCACAAGGACGGCCCGCTCCTGGCGGACCGACAGCTCTTCGCGAGTCTTGTCGAACGATGCGGCGATAGTTCGGCTCCACGGCGTGGGTCCGGGACGGACACCTGGCCAAGGCGGAAGGTGACACGGAAAAACGATCAACGGGGAATTATACCCGGACTGGGACACCTGGGGGACAGGGCATGTCCGTCGTGGGGTGAATCGTCGCTCGAACTCGTCCTGGGGTTATTCGTCGAAGAAGTGGCAGCGGAGGCGGTGGGCGTTGACGTTGATCAGGCCGAGGAGGTCGTGGACCATTTGCTGTTCGTCAGTCGTTATCTCGCGGCGGGCCCAGCAGATGATGTCCAGGTTTTCGGCCCCGCATTTGAGCTTGTCGAGGATCAGGTCGAGCAGGGGCCGGACCTCCCCGGGGGTCCGTTTCAGCAGGCCGAACTCGTTGCGGTCGAGCTCGACCCAGAACCGGACCCCGAGCATGTGCTCGATCCACCGGGCCCTCAGGAACCCCGACCAGTGACACTTGACCCACCGTCGCAGGGCGCTCTCCCCCTGATCGCACCCGAGCCGCTCGCTCTCGATCCAGCGGAAGTCATTGGCCTCCCGCCGCGACTCCTCATTGAGGCTGCGGCGCTCGACGTTTTCATCGCCCGGGGGATCGGTGAGCATGCCGAAGGCCCGTGACAGTCGGCTGGAATAGTGATGCATACCGCGGCGCTCCTGCCTGCGGTGCCGGGCGAGGGGTAGGGATAAAGAAATCTACCTACTTTTCGCCCCCCGATCAAGCCGCATGTGACAGGCGACGCCGGGGCATTGGGGGGTTATCGGCTGTGGCCGGCCCCGATCTTTCGGGCGGGGCACGAACTCAGGGGGCCGGACGCATCCGCGCGCAGGCATTTGCTTGCTGGAAGGGTCAGTCCGGGACGCATGTACCCTACATTGCAATCTAACCCGGCCCGGTCCGACTCGCGGTACCTGCTCCCGCACTTTCCACAACGAGCTGTCCCGCTTCGGCCCCGGGCCACGTGTCCGAACGCGTGCAAGCGGAATTGGCAACCTGAACCGGTACTCCAACGGCCGTAATCGGTTGCGAATTGCGTTTCTGGTTGGCAAATCAGTCGGATTGCCAACCGCCAAATGGCAGGCCAGTTTGTGTCGCCGGGGTTCGCGGCAGCCGACCCGCCATCTCTCGGACAAATGTGCTAGGTATCCTTTGCCACCCTTTTTCCCGCGCCCCCCAGCGGTCGCCGCCCATGCGCCAAATCCTGTCCGGCTTTGTGATTGCACTCGTTCTGGCCGGGACCCCCGTCCCGGTCCAGGCCGGAAGATGGAATGACCCCTCCAAGCCCGACGTCGCAGCCAACACGCAGGCCGAGATCGATCGCAAGCTGACTTACATGATCGGTATCATCGCCGCCGGCGTGGCGGCCGTGGCCGGGTACCAGTTCCGACGCGAGCTCGCGGAGATGGTCTCCCGCCGCCGAGGCTACCGCGACGAGGACTATCGCTGATCCGGCCGGCGGGCGGGAATAAAGCGGTCCGGGGCGTATCATGTCCGGGGACATTATCCCCGCTCCGCCGCCACCGATGCCGACCCTGCTGACCGAACCCCCCCTCCGCCCGACCCACGAGGTCTTCCGCGTCGAGCGGATCCTCGACCCGGACGACGTCTCCGCCAAGCGACAACACCGGGTCATCGCCGTCCTGCCCGCCTACAACGCCGAGCGCACCCTGGCCGCCACCCTGGCCGACTTCCCGCCCGGTTGCGTGGACGACATCCTCCTGGTTGACGACGGCAGCACGGACAACACGGTGGCGGTGGCCCGGGAGATGGGGCTGACCGTCATCGCCCACCCGGAGAACCGCGGGTACGGCGGCAACCAGAAGACGTGCTACCGCTACGCCCTGGAGCACGGGGCGGACGTGGTAGTCATGATCCACCCGGACTACCAGTACGACGCCCGGGTGATCCCGCACGCGGTCGGCCTCATCGAGCTCGGCATTTGCGATGTCGTTCTCGGCAGCCGCGTCCGCTCGCGGCAGGAGGCCCTGCGCTGCGGGATGCCGTGGTGGAAGTACTTCAGCAACCGCGGGCTCACCTTCGTCGAGAACGTGGCCCTCGGCCAGAACCTGGGCGACTTCCACAGCGGGTTCCGGGTCTACCGCCGGAGCGTGCTCGAGACGATCCCGTTCGAGCGGAACTCGGACGACTTCGTCTTCGACACCCAGTTCCTGGCCCAGGCCGTCCACTTCGGATTCCGGCTGGGTGACGTGCCGGTGCCGGTGCGCTACTTCGACGAGGCGAGCAGCATCAACTTCCGACGTAGCGCCGTCTACGGGGTCCGCACCCTCGCGACGATGGCACGCTTCTGGCTCCACCGCCTCCACATTTGGCGTTCGCCGTTGTTTCGGAAACGTTAGCCGCGACGCGGAGGCTTTGCGGAGCGGAGCGCGCAGGCTGAGCGCCCTGGGGCGCTGAATTGAGGTCCCTGCAACATGTAGCTTGCGCGCTCCGCTCCGCAAAGCCTCCGCGTCGCGGCTAACGTAAAATCACCCCCGCCCGCGAGCGAACAACACTGACCCGTCAGTCGCCCGTTCCATTCGAGGCACCCCGATGATCCGCAATGCCCTGACGCTGGCCGCGGTCGCGCTCGTCTGCGCCCCGGCCGTGGCCGAGCTGCCGCCACTCATCCCGCGGGAGGTGTTGTTCGGCAACCCGGAGAAGGCCAACCCGCAAATCTCGCCCGACGGGAAGTACCTCGCCTACCTCGCCCCGGACGCCAAGAACGTGCTCCAGGTCTGGGTCCGCACGATCGGCAAGACGGACGACCGGGCCGTCACGCAGGACGAGAAGCGCGGCATCCGCCAGTACTACTGGGCCTACGACGGCAAGCACCTCTTGTACCTGCAGGACGTCGGCGGCAACGAGGACTTCCACCTGTTCGCCGTGGACGTGGCCGCGAACAAGACCCGCGAGCTGACGCCGTACAAGGGCGTCCGCGTCCAGGCCGTGGACCTGGACGAGGACCACCCAAACGACGTCCTCATCGGCATGAACCAGCGCGACAGCAAGGCCTTCGACATGCACCGGATCGACCTCGCCGCCGGTTCGGTGAAGCTCGACACCCAGAACCCGGGCAACGTCATCGGCTGGAGTTCGGACACCGACTTTGTCGTCCGCGGCGCCACCACCATGAACCCGGACGGGTCGTACGACCTCCTGGTCCGCGATTCGGCCGACAAGCCGTGGCGGAAGCTGATCCACGTCAGCAGCGATGACCAGGGATCGATCGCGTTCTTTGGGAAGGGCCCGACCGACGTGTTTGTGACCAGCAGTCACGGGGCCAACGCCGTCCGGCTGCTGAAGGTGGACACCGCGACGGCCAAGGAGTCGGTCGTGGCCGAGGACAAGGAGTACGACGTGGGCGGGCTCTTCGCGGAGCGGAAGACGAACCGCCCGCTCGCAGTGTCATTCGTCAAGGCCCGAACCGAATGGCGAATCCTCGACGACTCGATCAAGGCCGACTTCGAGGTCCTGGCCAAGGTGCAGCGCGGTGATTTCTCCGTCGTCAGCCGGACCGTGGACGATCAGACCTGGGTGGTCGCCCACAACCGGGACGACGGCCCGACCGCGTACCACCTGTACGACCGCAAGTCGAAGAAGGCGGAGTTCCTGTTCACCATCCAGCTGAAGCTGGAGAAGGCGAAGCTGGCGCAGATGGAACCGATCGAGTACAAGGCCCAGGACGGTCTGACGATCCGCGGGTATCTGACCAAGCCGGTCGGTGTGGACGCCAAGAACCTGCCGACCGTGCTTCTGGTCCACGGCGGGCCGTGGGGCCGCGACACCTGGCGGTTCGACCCGATGGCGCAGTGGCTGGCCAACCGCGGCTACGCGGTGCTGCAGGTCAACTTCCGCGGCTCGACGGGCTATGGCAAGGAGTTCCTCAATGCGGGCAACCGCGAGTGGGCCGGCAAAATGCACCAGGACCTGATCGACGGCGTGAACTGGCTGATCAAGGAAGGGGTCGCCGACCCGAAAAAGGTCGCCATCGCCGGCGGCAGCTACGGCGGGTACGCGACGCTCGTCGGCCTGTCGTTCACTCCGGAGGTGTTCGCCTGCGGCGTGGACATCGTCGGCCCGAGCAACATCGTGACACTCTTGAAGTCCATCCCCCCGTACTG
>DATFWZ010000563.1:0-7888 GCA_035258765.1 Gemmataceae bacterium | reverse complement strand
CCGCGCGTCGAGACCCGGCCCCGGCCTGTTGAACGCCGCGACCGCGAGCGCGACCGGGAACGCGAGCGGCGGCCCCGCCCCGCAGCCCGCCCGGTGCCGCCGCCTCCGCCGCAGCGAACCGAGCCGATCCCGGTGTTGCGGCCGGTCGCCCCGGAGCCGCCGGCCCCGCCGCCGGCCGCCCCGCCGCCGCCGCCGAAGCCGGTCCGGCCCGCCAAGCCGGCTGCGGCGGCCGCGGTGTCGTCGAGGGCCCCGCCGTCCCCGGTCTTGCAGACACTGCAGTCCGTCCTGAAGGGAAAGCAGGGTCCGGCCGCGGCACTCATTCTCGCCGAGATCTTTGCGCATCCGGGTGGCCGACAGGCGATGACGCGGGCGCGGCGACCGTACCAGGGGTAACGACCCAAAACGAGCCGGCCGCCGTCGGGTAGCGACGGCGGCCGGCTCGTTTTCGCCCGCGGCACGCTTATTTCTGTCGCGACTCCTCGTCCTCGGGAGTGATCCGGAGCGGCTCACCGTCCCGGTAGCGCTCAGCCCGGCCCAAGTATTCGCGCCGGCTCTTGTCGTCCTCCGCGACGTCGGCCGCCCGCTCGGACCACTTCTCCGCGTCGGCAAAGTTCCCGACCTCCGCGTGCGCCGCGGCCAGGGTGTCCAGGAAGCCCGGCGTTTGCCACTCCGTCAGCTCGCAGGCGCGGGTGGCGCATTCCAGGGCCCGGCGGCCGTTCCGGACCGTCGGGTCGGGCGCTGTGCTCCACACCCAGGCCAGGTAGTTGAACGTGGCCGCGCTGGTCGGGTCGCACTTGAGGGCCGCGGTGTGGTCGCGGACCGCCTTCGAGTACTCGCGGTTGTAGTAGTGCAGCATCGCCCGGCGGTTGAACAGCCGGGGGGAGTCTGGGTTCCGCTTGATGGCCTCGTTCAGGTCGGCGAGTGCCTCCGCCCGGCGGCCCAGCTTGTACAGCGATTCGGCCCGGTACTCGTAAGTCGCGGCGTGGTTCTGGTCCAGGTTCAGCGACTCGGTGAAGTCAGCGAGGGCCGCGTCGTAGTCCTGGTGGTCGTGATACACGAGTCCCCGGCCGTTCCGCACCCAGACCCACTCCCCGTCCAGGTCCACCGCCCGCGAGAAGTCGGCGAGGGCGGCGACCAGGTCCTTGGCCGCCCAGTGGGCGCTGGCGCGCCGGGAGAGGGCGTACACGTTGTCGGGGTCCGCGGCCAGCGCGCGGTCGAAGTCGGCGATGGCCCGCTCCGGGTCGTCCGACTTAAGCCGCAGGTCGCCGCGAGCGATCAGGTACCCGGCCGCGCCACCCGGATCGACCTCGATGGCTCGAGAGAAATCAGCGTCGGCCTGCTCGCTCGCCCCCCGGGCCTCGTGCACCCGCCCGCGGAGCGCCAACAGGTCGGCCCGGGCGCGGTCCACGGATAGCGCCTTGTTACAGTCTGCCAGGGCCTCGTCAAATTGCTTTTGCCGCAGGAAGAACTGCCCGCGGTCGTAGAGGGCCTGGACATCGTCCGGCTTCAAGCGGATGGCCTGGTCCAGGTCGGCGATGGCCCGGGACACGTTGCCGCCCTCGGCGTGGGCGATCGCCCGGAACCGGTAACCGGCGGCCACGTCCGGGCGAAGCTTGATGGCCTGGGTGAAATCGTCGATGGCGTCCTTCCAGTTGCCGCTCTCGAGGCGCTCCATCCCGCGGGAGCAAAACTCCTCGGCGGTGGAGGGGGGGTACGGCGATCGCGTGTCGGCGGGCATCGCGGGTTCCGGTTCAGCGGGGGCGGCCGACTGCCGCCCCCACTAAACATAGGTCAAGTCAGCGCTTGGGGGCGGGTACCCAAATCATAGGCACATTCAGTTTCCGCGCCAAATCATTCGCCTTGGATAGGTCGTCGGACTTAAGCTTCTCGAACTCGGTCTCGTGTTCGCCCAGCTCCTTTTCCAGCTCGTCGGCGAGATCCTTCATGCCCTGGGTCGGCGGCCCGTCGCCGCCCGCGGCAAAGGCCAGAAGCGACCCGAGTTGGCTGTACAGCCTGGCCCCGCCCTTCTGGGCCAGGATGTCGTACACCACTTTCGCCTTCGGGTTGTGGAGCTTGGCCTCAAGTTCCTCGAGCTTCCGGGTCAGCTCGCGTTCCTGCTTGAGGAACGCTTTCGCCTTGGCCTGTTTGGCCAGCAGGTCCTCGTGCAGCTTGAGCTGCTTCAGTATGACCCGGAGGTCATTGACGATGCCGGTCAGTCGGGTCAGGTCGTTCCGCAGCCGCAGGGCGAACTGTTCCTGCTCCCGGGCCTCGTCCCGGACCACGTCGAGGTTATTCCGGCGCATGATCCATGGGGCTTTTGCCAACCGGGCCTCGTCGTCGGCGCCGGCTACGCGGGGCATGATCTCGATCTTTTGCGGCGGTTGCCTCAAGTTGGCGACCCCCCGCGGCTCCGTCACGCGCGGGTCCATCCGCACCTCCGCCTTGACCGTGAACGACTTGCCGTCGGCCGTGACCTTGACCGTATACGTCCCCGGGGCTACGAGCGGGCCCCGGCGCGGGTCGCCGGCGTCGAGCTTCGCCTTCTTGATCACCTCCGCCCCCTGGTGTCGGAGGTCCCAGGCGAATCGGTTCATGCCCTTATTGCCCGGGATCTCCGGGCGTCGCGGGTCCTCCTTGCCCTCGCCCTCCTCCTCGTCGTCCTCGTCTTCGTCCTCGTCCTCGACGTCCTTATCCTTGCCTTCGAGCCTGACGATGCGCTCGTTCTTCTCGTTGAGGACTTCGACCACGAGCGGTTTCTTGGCCTTGTCCTTCAGGAAGTAAGTGATGAGCAGGCCGGGCGGCGGGTTCTTACCGGCTGCGACAGTCTGGTGATCCGTGACCGGCCCGTGCCGCCCCCAGCGGACGCCGGCGAGTGGGGTGAAGACGTGCACAGCTTTGTTCCCGATCGGCTTCGACCATTCGCGGACTGGCGTCAGGTCATCGAGGATCCAGATCGACCGGCCCTGCGTGCCGACGACCAGGTCGTCGTCTTTCACGACCAGGTCGCTGATCGCGACGGTCGGCATGTTCAGCTTGAGCGGATGCCACGCGTTCCCGCCGTCGGGCGAGTGCCACACTTGCCGCTCCGAGCCGAGATATAGGTGGCCCTTCTTCTTCGGGTCCTCGCGGACGACGCGGGCGTATTCGTCGGTTGGTAGCCCCTCCGTGATCCGGTGCCAGGTCTCGCCGAAGTTGTTGGTCTTCCAGACGTACGCCTTGTAGTCGTCGAGCCGGTGGGCGTCCACGACCAGGAAGGCACTGCCCTCGTCGAACGGCGAGGCCTCGATGCACCAGACGGAGCCCCAGTCGGGCAGGTCGGGGACGTTGGCACTGACGTTTTTCCAAGTGTAGCCCTGATCCTGCGAGACGTGCACGAGGCCGTCATCGCTGCCGGCCCAGAGCACTTTCTTGTTCAACGGCGACTCGGCGAGGGCGAACACGGTGCCGAAGATCTCGACCCCCGTGTTGTCCCCGGTGATCGGACCGCCAGACCACTTCTGCTTATTCCGATCGTTGCGGGTCAGGTCCCCGCCCACTTTGTCCCACGACTGGCCGCCATTGGTCGTCCGGAAGACGAAATTGGCGGCGTGATACACCGTCTTCGGGTCATGCTTCGAGACAACGATCGGCGAAGTCCATTGGAAGCGGTACTTAAGGTCCTCCGCCCCGTGGCCGGACGGGTCGTACGGGTACACGCCGACGTGCCGGGACTGTCGGGTCCGGTGGTCGTACCGCGAAATGAACCCGCCGTATTCGCCGGCGTAGACAATGTTCGGGTCGCTCGGGTCCGGGACCGCGTAGCCCGCTTCGCCGCCGCCGACCGTGTGCCAGTCGCCGAGGAGGACGCCTTTCGAGCACAGGGAGTTGCTCGGGCCGGACGCGGTGCCCATGTCCTGCATGCACCCCATGACCCGGTACGGGACCGACGTGTCGCAGGAGATGTGATAGAACTGGCAGATCGGCAGCGGTGGCGCCCACCACGTCTTGCCTCCGTCGGTCGACAAGTCCACGCCACCGTCGTGGGCGCTGATCATCCGCCGCGGGTTCGTCGGGTCCATCCAGAAGTCATGGTGGTCGCCGTGCGAGAACCCCTTCAAGACCTTGAACGTCTTGCCGCCGTCGATGCTGCGGAGCATCGGCACCTGTGGACAATACACGACGTCGGGCATGGTCGGGTGGACGGTGATGGTCGAGAAGTACCACGCTCGCTGCCGCAGTTTGCGATCGTCGGACGCCAGCTCCCACTTCTCGCCGCCGTCGTCCGACCGGTAGAGGCCGCCCTTCGCGGCCTCGATCATGGCGTAGATGCGCCTCGAGTCGGACGGCGCGATCGCCACGCATACCTTGCCCCACGGGCCCGGGGGGAGGCCGTTGTCCTTGCCCTCGTCGTCCGGCTTCCGCCCGCTGTCCGGCTTACGATCCGGGCCGAGCTGCTTCCAGGTGTCGCCTCCGTCGCGCGAGACATAGAGCCCACTGCCCGGGCCGCCGGAGACCAGCTCCCACGGCTTGCGCCGCGTCTGCCACAGGCCGGCGAACACGATTCGCGGGTTGTTCGAGTCGATCGCCACGTCCGAGGCGCCCGTGTCCGGGTCCTTGAACAGCACCCGGTCCCAGGTCTTGCCGCCGTCCTTGGTGCGGTAGACGCCGCGTTCGGCGCTTGGTCCGAAGGCGTGCCCGAGCACCGCGGCGAACGCGACGTCGGCGTCCCGCGGGTGGACGGCCATCGTCCCGATCTGGCCGACCTGGTTCCAGACGTGCTTCCAGGTCTTGCCGGCGTCGGTGCTCCGGTAGATGCCGTTGCCGGCCGCGACGTTGCCGCGGATGTTGGCCTCGCCGCTGCCGACGTAGATCACGTTCGGGTCCGACGGGGCCACGGCCAGGGAGCCGATCGACGACACCGGCTGGTCGTCGAAGATCGGCTTGAAATGGATGCCGCCGTCTTCCGACTTCCAGACGCCGCCGGACGCGGCCGCGACGTAATAGGTCAGCGGGTCGCCGGGGACGCCGACGGCCCGGCTGGCCCGGCCGCCGGCGGCGGGGCCGATCGAGCGGTACTTGAGGCCGGCGAACTGTGGCGGGGTTTTCGGGTCGTCTTCGGCGAGCGCGGGGGAGAGGCAAAGGGCCGCGGCCAGGAGGGCCTTGCAGCTGTGCGAGGTCATAAGCAGTGCCGAGGGAAGTGGTTCGGTCGGGTCGAAGGAATCATACCGGACGAATCGTCGGCCCGTACAGTCTACGCAATCGGAAAAGTCCGGTGGCCGGAGCCCGGCCGGAACGGTTGTAGCGGCGATGCCGTTCCCGCCGCGCCCGGAACGGCGCGGCGCGGTTCCTTGACATCCTGTTGACACTGGGTAAACCGCTTGGAAAATCCCCGCCACCCCCGCCCGGGTCCGCGCCATGACCGACATGCACGACTGGAACTCGAACGAGTTCCTCGGATTCAACCTGAAGCTCCTCGGCAAGAAGACCAAGAAGAACGTCCTCGTGTCCGCCGGCAAGATGAGCGACAAGGAGAAGATGCTCCCGGCCTTGCAGAAGGTCGCGAAGCTGAACGTTGAATTGTTCGCGACGCCGGGCACCTACCGCTTCCTCAAGCAGAAGGGCATCGACAATCGGGAGATCCACAAAATCGCGGACCGCCGCGAGCCGAACATCCGGACCTTCCTCGACGAGAACCGTCTCGACCTGATCATCAACGTCCTGACCGGGGACAACGACTACGACGAGGCGTCCGACTGCAAGCTGATCCGGTCGTTGGCCATCGAGAGCGGCATCCCGCTCATTACCGACGTGGACGTGGCGATCGAGTCGATCGAGCAGCTGGTCAAGCGGGACGCGGAGGGGTTTTATCGGTACAAGGTGGCTGACCCGAAGCGGCCGTGGGACATGCGGGCGGAGTTCCTGCGCCTGGTCCGGGACAACGGCGGGTTCGCCAGTTACCACGCTCACTACGACAAGGCCTACTTGATCTCGCCGGACAACTTGCGGCTGAGCATGGTGGACATGCAGAAGAAGTGGGCCCTGTACAAGCACCTGAAGGAGACGTACACGCGCGAGACCCTGGTCGAGCGCATCTCCCGCGGCGTGCAGGCCATGGTGGATCAGGGGGCCACGCACTGCCGCACTCTGATCGACGCGGACAGTACCATTCGCACGCTCGGCGTCGAGGCGGCGCTGGAGGTGAAGAGGAAGTTCAAGAACCAGGTCCACTTCGAGATTGGCGTGCAGCCGCTCCAAGGGGTGCTCGAGGACGAGTCCCGGGAGCAGTTCGAGAAGGCGTGCTCGATGGCGGACGTCGTCGGCGGCCTGCCGTCCCGCGACCGGCCGACGCCCGAGAAACACCTGGACGTGATCATGCGCATCGCCCGGGAGCAGAGTAAGCGGCTCGATGTCCACGTCGATCAGGAGAACAATCCCTTCGAGAATGAGACGGAGATGCTGGCCCGCAAGACCATCGAGTACGGGCTCGAGGGCCGCGTCTCGGCGGTCCACGCCATCTCGATCTCGGCCAAACCGCCGAATGAGCAGGACCGGATCGTGAAACTGCTGAAGGACGCCGGGGTGAGCGTGATCGTCTGCCCGTCGGCGGCCTTGAGTATGCGGCAGCTCGACATGCAGGCCCCGCTGCACAACTCGATCGCCCCGGTGCCCAAGCTGCTCGACGCCGGCGTGCCGGTCTACCTCGGCGTGGACAACGTGTACGACCTGTTCATGCCTCTCGTGGACGGTGACCTGTGGTTCGAGAGCCGGCTGTTGATGGAAGCCTGCCGGTTCTACGACATCGACCGGGTGGCCAGGCTGGTCACCGACAAGTCCGGCTTTGGCGCGCTGGCCCGCTAGCGTCGCGGCCGGGCGCGAACTTACAATGCCCAGTGCCCGTCACCCACAACCCGCATCATGACTCAACCCGTTACGCGTCGCCCGCCCGCGCACTACCGCCCCTGGCTTATCGGACTGGGCGGAGCAGTCATCGGCCTGATCGTTCTCGCGCTTATCAGCCCGTCGCGGTCGCCCCAGGCATCCGAGGACTTTGTGCAGCCGAGCGACCCGCCTAGTCCGGCGCCAGAGGGCATGGTGTGGGTCCCCGGCGGGCCGTTCTGGATGGGCTCGGCGGAGGACCCGGAAGGCAATGCCCCACTGCACCAAGTTGCAGTAACCGGATTCTGGATGGACCGCACCGAGGTGACGAATGCACAGTTCGAAGCATTCGTCAGCGCGACCGGGTACAAGACGACGGCCGAACGGCCGCCCACTGAGGAAGAACTCGCACAAGGTCCCGTCCCGCCCGAACGGCGGGTCCCGTTTTCGAGCTGTTTCAAGCATGTTCGCCTGCCCGAGGGGGTGGACCCCTTGCACGCAGCGCCCGTGTGGTGGCAGTTCCTTGCGGGCGCTGATTGGAGGCATCCGGAGGGCCCGGGCAGCGACATCAAGAGCCGAATGAACCATCCCGTCGTGCACATCTCCTGGCACGATGCGGTCGTGTATTGCCAGTGGGCCGGGAAGCGGCTGCCGACCGAGGCCGAGTGGGAGTTCGCGGCTCGCGGCGGGCTCGACCGCCAGGAGTTCTGCTGGGGTTCGGAGAAGCAGGGCGCCGGCGGCAAGTGGCGGGCGAACACGTTTCAGGGCAAGTTCCCCGAACACGATTCCGCGGCGGACGGATTCGCCGGAACGGCCCCGGTCGCATCGTACCCGCCGAACGGCTACGGGCTTTACGACATGGCCGGCAACGTCTGGGAGTGGTGCGCCGACTGGTACTCGGCCAGTTACTACCCGGGCAGCCCGAAGAACAACCCGAAGGGGCCGGAGGCCGGCGATCCCGGCCGCGACACGCACCTGTCGGCCAAGGTCCGCCGCGGCGGGTCGTACCTGTGCGCGGACGACTACTGCCGGC
>DATFWZ010000562.1:0-8442 GCA_035258765.1 Gemmataceae bacterium | reverse complement strand
CTCGTGGCGTCGTTCCCGCCGGTCCGGGTGATCGTCAGGGTGACGTTCGTCGTTCCACTGTTCCCTTCGGCCGTCGCGTAGTTCGAGGCGGCGAACTGAAGCGACCCAGCGGCCACGTCCGTGACCGTGACCGCGATTGCCTGTGTGGCGGTCAGCAAGCCGTCGGACACCTGCACTGTCACCTCGTACACGTTGTTGGCACCAACGTCGGTCGGATTTTCGAAGTCCGGCGCGGTCGCGAAGGTCAGCACGCCGGTCGGACTGATCTGGAAGCGTGCCGCGTCGGGGCCAGCGAGGGTGTAATTGAGCGGCTGGCCGGGGTCGGGGTCGACCGAGACCACGTTGGTGACTGCCGTCGTGTTCTCGGGCACCGAGACCGCCGCGGTCGGGCCGCCCCCATTGCTGCGGATCGTCGGGGCCGTGTCCGGCGTATTGATGACGTGCTGGATGAGCTGGTTGCTCGCCAGCCCGGTGTCATCAGTGAGGGTGAACCGAACGGCCTTCCGCTGACTCGACGGAGCGGTCGACACGTTCCGGTAAGTGATGTTCCTAAGCAGGGCCTGGGTGGCGGCCAGGGTCGCGTTTGACCCGAGCGTTACTACAAGTGGCGTCGTTCCGGTCCCGCCGGCGAACGTCCCGATCGGCCCCCCTTCGTACAGCACGGTCGGCCCGGTGGCTCCGAGCCCGATCTGCCCGGTTCCGGTCCCCTGGTTGCGGATTGCAAGCCGGTCGTCCGGCCCGCCGAACGTCGCGAGTTCGACCGCGAGCGAGTTGAAAGAGATGGAATCGGGGTCAGTGAGCGTCGCGGTCGGGGCGAGGACGAGGGCGGGCGAGCCGGAGGCGAACTCAAGAGCAGCGGCCGCGCCCAGGCCAATCACCGGTGACCCGGTCGGCACCGATCCGGTCACGGTCCCGGACACGACAAACTCGAACATGCCGATGTCCGGGTCATTCGTGTCGAAACGGACCGATCCGAACTTCAACCCGACCGCCGTCGTGTCCATTTGGAGGATGACGACGCCGGAACCGTTTCCGGCGATGCTCGCCGGGGCCGAGACCAGGCTGAACCCAGGCGGCAAGACGAAGTTACCCAGGGTGAGCGACCCGAAGGCAGTGTTGAACAGTGTGAACGACTTCTGGACCGGGCTACCGCCGGCGACGGCCGACCCGAAGTCGATCGGGGTGGTTCGGCCGTCGATGACCGGCGAGCCGGCTGAGTCGGTCATCCGCAGCGATCCGGCCCCGGTCCCGTTGACAACCGCAAATGACTGCCGACGTTGTTCGTGGGCCGGATTAGTCCCGTTCAGGTAATACACGATCTGCCATGTTCCAGGCGAGGTCTGGAATGCGGCTTGCGGGCGGCTCCACCACCAGCTCGAGTAGGTGAAGTTGCCGCTCGGGCTGAAGCTCGATGTGTTCAGCACCGACCCGTCCGGGCGGACCCACTGGAAGTACATCACGTCCGTCGTCTTCAGGTTGTACCCCTGGACGTAGAAGAACATGTTCTGGCTGCCCGGGGAGTTCACGCCGACCGACGTGTACTGGGCCACCTTCTCCTGGCTCTCGCCGGCGAACTGGAACGGCGAATGATCGGCGATGCCCGACTCCAGGTAGAAGCCGGGCACGTCCCCGCCGTAGGGGAGCGGGTTGATCCAGTAGGTGGAAAGGCTGAACCCGGCCTCGATCTGGGCTCCACGATAGTAGGCCGTGTAGTGGGCGTGAGTGCCGTTACTGTCCCCGGAGCTGCCCATCAGCCCGAGCACCCGGCCAACCGTCACTGGATCGCCGACCTTGACCGTTATGCTTCCGGCGGCCAGGTGGGCGTACACGGTCCGCCAGCCGTTCCCGTGGTTAATCCAGACGGCGTTCCACGGCCGGTTGTTTAACGCAGTTTCGCGGTCGAAATTGTTCCCGCCGTCTATCTGGTCGACCACCCCGTCGGCAACGGCCGTGACCGGGATCCCGGCATCCTGGGCCGCAAAGTTCCACGGCCCGGCATCGATGGCGTCGTGCCCGTCGTAGGTGTACGCGCCGAGCTGGTAGTCCGCGAACGACTGCGCCCGCGGGTCCACGTCGACGTAGTTGGTGATCGACCAATCCCGATTTGGGGTCGTCTGGATCTGCCGGAGGAACTTCATCGGCAAGTCGGTCGGAGTGATCGGGGTGACCGTCACCGTGAGCGTGTTGTCGGTCTCATCCGTCTCGGCGATCTGGTTGTTCGGGTCGAGCGTGATGGTGATGGTGAAAGGGGCCGTTCCGGCATACCAACCGCCGCGGTACGTGGACCAGCTGCCGCTTCCAGTCCCGAGGTTGATGGCCGCGCTATCGGCCGGGTAGGAGACGGCCGAAGAGCCGGGAAAGAAATAGTTGACGGGGAAGTTGGCCGTGTACCGGACGGGAACAGCTGGTTCGGTCCCGGCCATTGCCTCCGACGCCCACTCGGCGCGAACGAACGTGTTCTGGCCGTAGACGGGGTTGGCTTCGGGAGCGTTCGTCGCGTCGACGAGAACCACGCCAGTGAGTCGCAAGTTGGCCGGGGCGGTCCGCTCTTCGAGTTGCAGAAGCGTACCAATGAGCGACGGTCTTCGGCGTGGGGACATGGGCGTGGCGATTCTCAAGATTGTGGGGCTGATCGGGTTGCGAAGTTGATCGCGCGACTGTTCGCGCTAAATTGTCGGATCCGTGTAGCAGACCTCCGGGCTGGGAGAAACGGAAGACGAGTCCGACGGGGGGTCGTGAAACGAACCGGCCTCAGACCGCAGCCCCCGTCCGGAGCCGGTCGAAGAACTGGAGCAGTGTCGGCCCGTACTTTTCGTCGTCGAAGCGGACCTCGGCGGCGAGTCGAGCGGCCGCCCCGAGCCGGGCCCGCTCAGACGGGTCCCGCGCCAGTCGCCGGACGGCCGCCGCGAGCGCTGCTGCGTCGCCAGGCGGGACTCCGAACGCCTCGACCCCATCCGTGAACAGCTCGGCGGCCCCCCCTGCGGCCGACACGACCAACGCCCGCCCGCAGGCCATCGCTTCCGCCACAGTCAGGCCGAATGGTTCGGGCAACGTTGAGGCATGAACTACCACGTCCAGTCCGCGATACACATCCGCGGGGTCTGTCTGGAATGGGACGAATCCAATCAAATGGGCAATTCCCCGCTCGACTGCGGCGGCTCTCAGCTCGGCGAGGGTGTATTGAGCGGCCGTGTGATAGATCGGCCCGCCGACGATGTACCACCGAACCGGTTGGTCAGGATCGATTTCGGCAAGTCGGCGTGCCGCGTCCAGGAGTGTGAGGTGCCCCTTCCATCTCGCGAAAGTGGCGACCTGGCCGACGCGGACCGCTCCCGGCGGTGCTGGTGGCAATCCGGCCAGCCGATCGATGTCAGCTACCGATCCGGGTCCGAACCGGGAGAGGTCGACGACGTTCGGGATCACGCGAACCGGAACTCCCGGGAGCACTCGCGCGGCGTCCCCGGCAACGGCGCGTGAGACTGCGATCCCCGCTCGCACCGATCCCTGCGCCCGCCGGAGTAGCCGGGCAGCGACCGGTCGCAGGCCGAAGAAGTCGTGCACGTGCCAGACGACCGGGACGCGACGGGGGACTGCCACGCGCGCCAGCAGGTGCGTCTTGATCCCATTGGAGTGGACGACATCCGGGGCGAACCGCCGGACCGCCGTCCGCAGCCGAGCCAGCAGCCCACACCCAGCTGGGACGGTCCGGGCGGCCCGGCCCAGGAGTGCGACCCGCCCCGGCCATCGTCCTGCGGACCGGAGTTGGCTATCACCCATCGCGCTCAGTGACTCCGGCATGCGAACAACCTGCGCATCGGCCCCGGTCGTTCGAACGGCATCGAGGAGCGGGCCGTCCGTGAGAGCAATGACGCGGACGGCGACCGCCGGATCGGCCCGTCGCACGCCAGCAACGGCCGCGAGCAGGACGCGCTCGGCCCCGCCAACTTCGCCGATCGGGCTCAGGAAGAGGAGCCGCAATGCGCCCCCACGAGTTGCAAATATGCTTCGCCGATGATCCGGGCGTGTTTGGCCCAGGTGAAGCCGGCCGCCTGCCGCACCCGAACTGGGCGCGGCGGAGCGAACCCTGACTCGATCAGAACCCGATCGACGGTCCGGGCCCAGACCTCCACGTCGGCCACCGGGCAGTAGACGGTTGCCTCGCCGCCCACCTCGCGGAGGGCCGGCAGGTCGCTAGCCACCACCGGGGCCCCGCACGCAAGTGCTTCGAGCACAGGCAGACCGAAACCTTCCGCCTCGCTGGGCACAAGCACCGCCGCCGCCTCCCGGTACAGCCCGGCCAAGCGCGCCCGCGACAGTCCCTGGGGCTGCGTGACTGCCACGCCAATTCCGAGTCGTTCGATCCGCTCATGCAGGTCCGCGGTCCACGGCCCACCGACCTGTACAAGCCGCAGATTCGGGAACCGGGCCCGCAGGGCCGCGAACACGTCAAGTACGACGTCGATGCGCTTCCGCGGGATGTTGCTGCCGACGTGTAACAGGTACGACCCGGCAACCAGCCCCGGCACTGTGGGCTCCACCAGTCCAACCGGTCTGTCGACAAACTCCTCAGCCACCCCCGGCGGAGCGTGTACCAGTCGATCCGATGGAACCAACTCAGCAGCAATCAGTTGTCGGCCGACCTCGCGTGAATTGTGAAACACGACGGCTGCCGCACGCAGTCCCGCCAGGGTTCGACGGGCCAGCCAGCGAAACCACCACGGCCGTGAGTCTCTGGCCGGGTCGAGCAGGCAGCGAAACGCATCGAGGTCGTGGCAATAGACGCCGGACCGCCCGGGCGGGAGCGACAAGACGACGTGGGCGTACGTGTGATCGACAACGTGGAACGAGTCGAAGTCCCTTGCCCGCCGGCGCAGGTCAGTCGGGAGAAACTGGTGCCGGTTGAGTAGCCGGTCGGCGTTGAAGGCGGCGCGTCGCCTGCCGAAAAGCGGAAGCCGCTGGGCCCGTCGGCGGAACGGGGGATCAAAGTCGACGGTCAGCAGACCGGCATCGCCCGGAAGATGTGCAAGAAGCTGGTCGGCGCACAGGTCCATGCTCGGCCAGCCCTCGGCCCGGAAGTCGCGAATCACCGCCACGCGCGGCTCAGACATGTTGTGGCATCCGCCTGACGGTTCGTTCGATCACCCCCTCGAGTACCTCCGCCACCCGCGGGGCCAGTCGGTCGTACTCGAAATGCTCGCGGGCCAGCTCCACGCAGTCCGGACGGTGTGAAAAGTCAATCCCCCGGCCCACGAGCATTTCCACGCGCTCCGCCAACCGGCCCGGATAAGCGAAATCGTGTTCGCCGTGGAAGTCAACGAGCATGTCGGATGGCAGCACGCGGGCCGCCTCGCCCACCCTGCTGGCCAACACGAATCGACCGGCCGCGAGATACAGCGGCAGCTTTCCGGTGGTGCGCACGTTCCCGATCACGTCGTTCGTCTGTGTCGAGAGGCAGATGTCGAACCCGCGAAGCTGAGCCGGCAGCTCGGCGTACGGAACTCGGCCGGCGAACTCAATTCGGTCAGTGAGTCCGTAGTCGGCGCACCGACGGCGGAGTACTGGGATCCCCGACCCGTCGCCGATCAAGATTCCGCGGACCTGAACGCGGTCACGAAGCAGCCGGACCAGTTCGACCAGTTCCCACCCGTAACACGTTTGCCGGGCCGGCAACCAGACAGAACTACCGACCAGCCCAATCGTAAGTGGATTTGCGGGCCGCGTCGCGCGGTGGCTCGGGGCGAATTGGTCCACGGCCACACCGTCCGGGATGAAGGTTGCTGGCACACCACGGGCGGCAAACAGTTCCTGGTGAAAGCCCCCGCGCACGACGACGGCGGCGGCAGACCGCAGGGCATAGTTCTCGAGGGTCCGTGTCGCCGCGATCCCGATCCGGCCCCGGCCGAGGGCCCGGCCCAGCTCGACGACAGCGTCCCCCGTGTCGAGCACTAACGGAGTCCCAGTCCGGAGCCGGTGCAGCCCGGCGGCAGCGACCCCGCTGGCGCCGCAGTCGAGGACGTAGCAGACGTCCGGCCGGGCCGCGGCCAGCCCGCGAGCCATCCGCTCGGTAGCCAGGAGTTTGCCGCCGGTCCGATGCACGATTCTGCAGTCGAACCCCGACAGGCGAACGGCGAATGCTTCCGCCCGGAGGGCCATGGCCGACCCCGGGCCGCCGTTGACCACGAACGCCACGCGCGGCTGCTTCATCGGCCACGCTCGGTCAGGACCTCGCGATACACGGCCAGCGTCCGCTCGGCGACGCGGTCCCATGTGTAGTCTTCGACGGCTTTGCGGGCGGCTGCGCCCATCCGGGCTCGCCGGTCGGGGTCTTCAACCAGCGCCCGGAGGGCGGCGGCGATGGCAGTCGGGTCCCACGGGTCGGCAGTCAGCCAGCCGTTCACGCCGTCTTCCACGAAATCGGCCGCCCCGGCGGACCGGCTAGTCACCACGGCCAGCCCGGACGCCATCGCCTCGGTGACCACAAGTCCGAACGTGTCGTAGTAGGACGGGAACACGAAGAGGTCAGCGGCGGCGTAGTACCGCGCCACGGCCGGAGTGGGCGGGACGAACCAAACGCGATTGGCCACGCCGGTGGCTGACGCCTGGGCTGTGTATGGGGCTGGGTTCGTGCGGGAAACCGCCACCAGGTTGACTTTTGGGACCAGGGCCAATGCTTGCAACGCAGCCGGCATCGCCTTCTGCAAGTCGCCGACGTAGAGCGCGACCACGTCCGACTCATCGAGGCCAAGTTCGGCCCGAACCGGGTTGCGCCAAATGGCCCGGTTGCGCGGGTGGAACGCCTCGGTATCGGTTCCGTGGGGGACCACGCGGACGCCGGCCCGCACCCGACAGTGGACTGCCAGATCGTCGCGTACACGGGCTGATGGAGCGATCACGCGAGCCGCCGCCCCGGGCCGGAAAGCGAGGCGCTCGAGTGGAGAGACCACGGCCCGGAACACTCGTTTGCGCCAGGCCGGCCGGCCCGCGTACCGGTCGGCGGCGGCGAACCAGGCCGGCTGGCACATATGCGCGGTCACGACGTCCTGACGAAGTCCGCACAGTCCCTGAGCGTGGACGATGTCGAACCCGCCGCGCACGCGCGCTGTCGCCGGCAGAATGAACGACACAATGGTGGTGAGGGCGTTGGCCCGCCACGCCGGGACGTGGTGAAAGGTAATGCCAGCCGTGTCCGTGTCGTTTACTGTGTTGGCAAAGACGTGAACGTCGTGTTGGCGGCGAAATCGGGTGGCCAGTTCGGCCGTGTATCGAGCGTGCCCCCCGTGCCGGTGATAGTCGTGGACGACCAGGGCAATCCGTAATCCGGCAGGCGTATTCACTGGAAGCTCAAGCGATCGGAGCGAATTCGGGCAGGTCGGTTCGACCATCGAGCACGAGATCGGCGATCCGGCGGGCCGCCTGGCCATCCCCGTAAATGTCGGTCGCGCGGCCGGCCTGCAGGTAGGCGACCGGGTCGGTCAGTAGCCGGGTCGCGTCACTGATGATGCGATCGGGATGGGTGCCGACGAGCCGCACGACCCCGGCCTGAACCCCCTCTGGGCGCTCGCTCACGTCTCGCAACACGAGGACCGGCCGGCCCAACGACGGGGCTTCCTCCTGAATTCCTCCCGAATCGGTCAGAATGAGATGCGCATGGTTCATCAGCCAGACAGTCGTCCGGTAATCGGTCGGGTCGACCAGGGTAATGCGCGGGTGGCCGGTCAGTTCCGCGTTGACCGCTGCCCGTACTTCCGGGTTGGGATGCACCGGGTAGACGACCTGCACATCGGCGAAGTTGTCGGCCAATTGGCGGACTGCCCGGAAGGCCCGCCGCAGCGGCGACCCGAAGCTCTCTCGGCGATGAGCTGTCAAAAGCACGAGCCGCCGGGTCGAGTCCAAGAACCGTGGGCGGTCCTCAGGGGTCAGCCGGTCACGAACCCACCTTAGGGCATCGACGACCGTATTCCCGGTGACGGAGATGGTCTCGGCCGGAACGCGTTCGGCCAATAGGTTGTCGCGCGCCATTGCCGTCGGGGCGAAGTGCCGCGCCGCCAGTACACCGACGACCCGCCGGTTCGCCTCCTCCGGAAATGGAGCGGTGTTGTCGTAAGTCCGCAGGCCCGCTTCCACGTGCCCGACTGGGACGTGATCGGCGAAACCAGCCAGGGCCCCGGCCATCGCGGTTGTGGTGTCGCCCTGGACCAGGAGGGCATCCGGTTTGGTATCGTGGACGAGTCCGCGGAGCCCAGCCAACATCCGGGCCAACAGGTCAGTCAGGTGCTGCGCCGGCCGCATCACATCCAGGTTGGCGTCCGCGGTCAATCCGAAGACCGTCAGAACCGAGTCGAGCAGTTCCCGATGCTGCCCGGTCGCACAGAGCACCACACGCGCCTCGGGGCGGGCCCGGAGAGCCAGGACCACCGGGGCCAGCTTGATGGCCTCCGGTCG
>DATFWZ010000561.1:0-9987 GCA_035258765.1 Gemmataceae bacterium | reverse complement strand
GGATTTCGACGCCGGCCAGTGCTTCCGCCTCCCGCCGCAAGGTGGCGTGCTGGGGCGAGCCGACCGGACCGGTGCTCAATTTGAGTAGCACGGCGCGATTGATCGGCCGGTGGCGGGCCGTGTACGTCTCCGCCCACGGCGAGCGGCCGACCAGTTCGCCGACGTCATACCCAAGGCGGTCGGCCCACTTGGCCGCCAGGTCGCGGGCGTTCATTGGCCGCGCCCGTACGGGCTCGCCGGATCGGAATCGCCGCAATTCGTCGGCCAAATCCTGCGCGCTCGCGTATCGTTGCGCCGGATCTTTCTCCAGACACTTCAGGCAGACGGCCTCCACGTCCGCCGACAGGGTGGCAACGAGATCGGTCGGCCTGACCGGCTCCTCGTTGACGACCTGCATGATGGTCAGCTGGAACGTCGCGGCACGGAACGGAGGGCGGCCGGTCAGGCATTCGTAAAGAATGGCGCCCAGTGCCCAGACGTCCGCGGCCGCGCCGACGAACTTGGTTTGGCCTTTCGCCTGTTCCGGGGCCATGTAGCAGGCGGTACCCAGAACGGCCCAGGTCTCGGTCAACTCGGGATCGTCCCCGGCCAGCCGCTTGGCGAGCCCGAAATCGCTGACCTTCGGCGTACCGTCCGCAGTCAACAGAATGTTGGCCGGCTTCAGGTCGCGGTGCACGATGTCGTTATTGTGGACAAATTGCATGGCCCGGGCGACGGTCTCCACGAGCTCCGCCGACCAGGAGGGGTCCACGGGGTCCCCCGTCAGTCGTTCCGCGACGCTGCCGCCGTCCACAAACTCCATCGCGTAGTACGGCACACCCGCGGCCTGGCCGAAGTCATAGATCTGAATCACATTGGGGTGGTTGAGGGCAGCGACCGCCCGAGCCTCGCGCTGGAAGCGGTGCACGCCGGCGGTTGGCCCCCAGGCCCCGGCCTTGACCATCTTCACCGCCGCCGGGCGGCCGAGCCCCACGTGCCGGGCCTTGTAGACAACGCCCATCCCCCCTTTCCCGATCGGCCTCGGGTCGTCGATCGCGTACCCCGGGATCGGCGGCGGTCGTGACGGCGCGACGTCGCCGGACGCATTCCGAAAGATGCTGTCAACCAGTTCGGCGTAGATCGGGAACCGGTCTCGGTACTCGTCCGGGCCGGCACCGCTTCGGTACGCGAGCTCCACCTGCAGCAGCTTGTCGAAGAGGGCGCGGCGCTCCGTCTCCGGGACCCGGAGTAAGACGTCTTCGATCCGCGGGGACGCGCCGCCGCGCCATGCGTCCTCGAACGCATTGCACAGCTCATCGTGCCGGCGTTCGGCCGATAGGCTCAGCGTGTGTCCGAGCGGGGCGTGGTCAGCCATGGGCGTCCGGACGCTCCCAGGTTCGGCGGATCAGCCGCAGCTTTCGCTCGACCGTCGCCACGGACCGCCGCAACCGCCCGGCGATCTCGGAGTTCGTGTATCCTTCCAGTTTGAGCAGTGCGACCGTCCGGAGTTCGTCCGGTAGGGCGTCGAGCAAACGACAGAACTCGTCGGCCACCCCGGCCGCGAAGGACGGAGTGGGGCCCGGCGCGACCACGTCACCCATCTCGACGCGACCTTGCTCCCGGCCGCCGCGCTTCGCGGCCCGCTGCCGGCGGGCGGAATCGATCGCCTTGCGCTCCGTGAGCATGACCAGCACCTGCCACAGGTCGTGCCGGTCGTTGAGTTGCGGGAACCGCCCCTGCTCGGCCCCGAGACAGAATGTCTTGAACGCACTGAGCGCGATGTCCTCTGCGTCGTCCGGTCCGACGGCTCGCCCGTTCAGCTTGTCCCGCGCCAGGCCGACCAGCCGACGGAAGTAGCCCTCCCAAAGCCGCTGCGCAGCCACGCCTTCGTGAGCACGCACGCCGTCGAGCCAGCCGGTAATCGAGCCCGGGCCGGACATTGCCCGCCCCGCCGTTCGGGAAACCTCGTTCGAGTGTAGTGGCACCAAGCCGGTGTCGCAAGCGCCCGGCGAGCTGCGGCCCAGGTCGCAGGAAAAATCGAAATCCGGTGAGGGGTCCTGGCCGCGACTTGCGAGGTCCTTGCTAGACGGCCGGCAATGTCGCCCGGCCAGAAGCAGGAACCAAACAGGAGACCGACCGTGTGGATCGCGTACTATTCGACCGACGAGGTGAACCGGGCCCTGGTGTGTCGGTGGGCGTCTCGAGTCAACACACGGTTAATGCGCCCGACGCTTTCCGCTGCGGAACCGCGCGCGGACGCGAAAGTTTTCGACCTGGACTTTCTTCCGGACTCGTACCGGGCCGCGTGGGTGTCGCGGCTGTTGGCGGGCGAAGTTCGCGGCCCGGTGCTGGTGCACGGGCACCGCATCACCGACGCGGAGGCGGGTGCTTTGAGCCGTCGCGGCGTGAACGTTAGCCGGGGCTGCTTGCGGCGCAGTAAGTTCCTAGTCTGGCTGGCGGCGTGCCGGTCAGACGCTCCCGGGGCCCTTAAGCTATTTCAGCCTGAGGCGCCGGCGCGTTAGGGATTGTCCGGCGCCTCACTGGATTATGACCAATATGGAGGAGGATGCCGAACATCCCGCCGTCGCCCCCCTGCTTCCGGCGCGGATCAACTGGTTCGACACCGCCGCCGGGTACAGCCAGTGCCGATCAGCAGCGAACTTCGGACACCGGACGCCCTGCCCGACATCTCCGACTGAGTCGGCTCCGGGTGTCACTGCTACAGCTGCAAGGGCTTCACGGCTGGGACAGTCCACGACCTTTGGTCGCGGGGCCCGGCCGTGACATTCTGAGGTCGGGCAGGTTCGCGGATGTTTTCCGTCGCGTTCGCGACAAGGGACTGGCCGACCACTGCGGACTCACCGGCACCGGTCACCAGGCCGCCGTGCGGGAAGTCATTGCCTCACGCTAGTTTGACGCGATCCAGGTTCTATATCGCCTGGGGATTCCAAACGCGGGAACTCCCCAAACGCGGGAACCCCAGGGCCACCCCCGAGTAAAACCAATTACGGGAACAACCTGGCGGACTATGCGTCCAATCGTCTAGGGGTGTTTGCCATCATCGGTTTCGGATCAGTCGCGGAGGCAGAAGACATCGTCGGCAATCCCTTTGACGCCCCATCCCGACCGGCCTTCCGTTGGTCACGGGATCAACTGAATTGATCCGGGTTTAAGAGATTCGAGGAGTTTTGCAGTGCTGAGGAGGGAGTAATAATTGGGGCTCACCGAGCGTCCGCTCTTGTCCGACCGCGTAGAATAGCGGACCGAGGGCAATTTCGAAAGGCCGCCGCAAGTTCTTGCCCGAGTTCAGTTTTGGTGAGAACTGGGGGCGAATACCGCGCCGCTGGCCCGAATTGTCCAAACGTTGCTCCCTTGCGTACCGTCAGTTTAGCAACACCACACACCTGCCTCCCGCCGTGACCGCCTGATTCGCAGCCGAGAAGGTGTACCGGATGCCGATCCCAATCGCCGCCGGCCGAAGGTACGGGCCCATCGAGGTCGCGTGCCGAAGGCTGCGCCTCGAGCTGCTTGAGGATCGGCAGGTCCCGGCCGTGCTCGCCGGGACCGCCTGGCAGGATCTCAATGGCGACGGGGTCCGGGATGCCGGCGAGCCCGCCCGACCCGGTGCGACCGTTTACCTAGACCTCAATCAAAACGGGCGGCTGGACGCGGACGAGCCGTCGCATGTCACGAACGCGGCGGGCGAATACACGTTCTCCGACCTCGAACCCGGTACCTACCACGTGCTGGAAGCGGGCCGACCCGGTTGGGCACCGACTCATCCGATGCCGGGACCGCTTGCCCCCGGATTCCTGACGTCGGCTGACTGGAAGTCAATCGGCCCACGGGGCGGGGACGCCAGGGCCGTCGCCGCTGCACCTGGCAACCCAAACATCATCCTGGCCGGGTTCAATGCGGGCCGGAATCACGGGGCCATGTACCGGTCGACGGACGGCGGCGCCACCTGGGCGAAGGTCCCCGGGTGGGCCGATCGGTCTGTCAATGACATCCAGTTTACGCCAAACGGGACCGCCCTGGTCGGCACCGAAGATGGCCTCTGGTCCAGCGCGGACGACGGCTGGACCTGGAGCCGACGAGTACTCCCGGCCGGGACGAGTGCGGACGTCCGCAAAATCGCCCTCAGCCCGCGGAGCGACCGCGAGATCTGGATTGGCCTTGGCGATTCCGGCGGGACGGCGAGGCCACTCGTCCTCCGCTCATTGGACGGCGGCTTCACCTGGCGTGACGTGACCCCGCCGCTCGCCTCCGCGACCGCGGCCGAGGCCATCTCGTTCAACCGGGGCTTTCCGGGTTATGTACACGTCGGATTCGACAGCGGGGAAATCTGGGCGACGACCAACGGCGGTACCTCGTGGAGCGACCGCTCGGCCGGCCTGCCGAAGGCCCCCGTGCTCGACATTGTCCAGAACGGCACGCGCCTGCTGGTCACCGGCGGGTCCGTCGACGGGTCGCGGGACTTCGGCCTGTTCCAGTCGGGCGACGGCGGGGTGTCGTGGTCGGCCGTGCAAACGGCCAATTGGCCGGTCAAGCGCGCGTCGGACATCGAAGTCGATCCGACCAACCCTTCCGTAATCGTTCTGGCGACCTTGGGTGGGGGCATCTACCGATCGACGGACGGTGGCCTGTCGTGGACGTTCGGGGTCGACGGAACCGCCGGGATGACGGTCCGAAGCGTGCGTTTCACTCCCGGGAGCTCCTCGAGGCTATTGGCCGGAGTGGACTCGTTCGCCATACTTGCGAGCGCCGACGGCGGGGCGACGTTCACGCCTTCGGCAGCGGGCATCCGCGAGCTCCACATCGTCTCTACCTCGGTCAATCCGTTGGACCCTGGCGAGGTGGCTGTCGCATTTGCAGCCCCAAATTGGGGCGGAATTTACACCACCCGCGACGGCGGCCAGACCTGGGGCCTGGAGCCGGTCCGGCCGACAGCCTGGCACGCAGTCCAGTACGCCCCGGACGGCCGGCTTTATGCGGCCGGCGCCGGCGGGCTGTACCGCCGCGACGGCGGTGTCTGGACGCTGCTCGGTCCCACGGCAGACGCCAACATTCAGGTCGTTCGATTCAGTCCAACGCGCCCGGACGTGCTCTTCGCCGGCGGGTCGACCGGGTCAGCCCTGGACAACAAGAGCTCGATCTGGCGTTCGACCGACGGTGGTGCCACCTGGGCAAGCGTCTACGTTGGGACCGACCAACACGAGGACGTCGTCGACATCGAGTTTCTTCCAAATGGGAATGGTCGCGTCGTCCTCGCGTCGGTCATCGACTTCTACGGGCCGAATGCCACGAAGGGCGGCGTACTTCGTTCCACCGACGGCGGCGACTCCTGGTCTGCGGCGAATTCCGGTCTGACGACAGGAGTCGAGGCGTACGCGATTGCGACCTCCGCGGCCGACCCGGGTACGGTCTACCTGGCCGACGGCGATCCCCGGGGCGTGGGCTTCGGCGGCCTCTACCGGTCCACGGATGGCGGACAGACCTGGGCACGCACCGCCCCGGTTGGCCCGGTCCGGGAGGTTTTTGCGGACCCGGACGACGCCCGCATCGTCTACATCGGCCAGACCACGACCGACAAGGTCCGCCGATCCGAGGACGGCGGGATCACGTTCGTGCCGTTCGACCAGGGAATGGACGGCGCCGGTTTCGCGACCGCACTGTTCAGCCCGGACCGCACGGCCATCGGCCTCCCGCGGCTGCTCGCATCGACCTGGTTGGGTGTCTTCGCCACGAACTTGTACTCCACCAGGCCCCGCGGTCACGACGTCACGGTCGAGGAAGGCGAGGAGCGATCCGGACTCGACTTCGGCGCCAAGGCTCTGCCCGGTGAAGTCCGCGGCGTCGCGTACGAGGACGCTAACGGCGACGGCTCGCGAAACCCGGGCGAGGCAGGACTCGCGGGCTGGACCGTCTTCCTCGACGCCAACGGCAATGGCACGCTCGACGTCGGCGAGACGTCCACGGTCACCGACTCCGACGGCCGCTACCGGTTCACCGGCCTCGACCCCGGCGATTACGTCGTCGTCGAGAACCTCCAGTCCGGCTGGAAGCGGACCCAGCCCCAGGGCGGGTCGTACACCGTCCCGCTGGGGCCAGGCGACGCGGCCGACGGAAAGGACTTCGGCGTCCAGTCGCTGCCCGGGGACCTCAGCGGTGCCCTCTGGAATGACAAGGACGGGGACGGGGTCCGCGACGACGGTGAGGCTCCCCTGGCCGGGTGGACCGTCTACCTCGACCAGAACGCGAACGGCACCCTGGATGCCGGCGAGCGCTCCACCGTGACCAACAGCCAGGGGGGGTATGCGTTTACAGACCTCCGGCCCGGCACCTACCTGATCTCCGAGCTGCTGCCGAGCTTCTGGCGGCAGACCTTCCCCGGCATCGGCTACAGCGAGCGGTTCGGCGGCGGCCCGCCTGCGGGCACCCCCCATCACGCCTGGAAGGACCACGACCCCTCGACTCCGGGAGTAATCGACATCTGGTACGACTTCCGCGCCCAGTCGGGGTTCACCAACAGGATCACCGCCGGCCAGAAGTCGCTCGTGCAGACGGCACTGGCGATGTGGGCGGACGCCACGAAGGGGCGCATCAAGTTCATCCAGAACACGTCGGCCCCCGCCGAGGACATCATCAACATCGGGACCGGGGACCTGGCGGCCCTGGGCGGAACGAGCGCCCCCGGCGGAGTCCTTGCGCTCGGCGGTGCCGTCTACTCCGACGACGGCTCCTACTCCCTGTCGTCCGGCGTGGCCTGGATGGACATGGCGGAGAAGTGGGACGAGGTGATCGGCAACGGCGACCCGCCCGGGACGTACGACTACTTCACCATCGCGAGCCACGAGATCGGACACGCCCTGGGGCTCGACCACATCGAGGGCCTGCCGTGGGGCAACATCATGGACGAGGAGTACACCGGCGAAAAGACCCACCTGAGCGCCATTGACAGGGACCGCATCCGGGCCATCTACGGGTCCGGGAGTGACGCCGCCGGCGGCTTCCACCTCGCCGGCGTCGGCCGCGGAGAGAGCGTGACCGGGTTGGATTTTGGGAATCAGCACGTCGCGCCCGCGGTCATCAAGGCGCTGGCCCTGGATTTCGGGACCGCGGAGTCTCCGGTCGCCGCCGGCTACACCCGGGCCACCGCGGACGATGGCTACGCCATCAGCCGCGGCTTCGGGTGGCTGGACGGCGTCCGGTTCAGCGTCGATCGGGGGACGCAGTCGGCCCTCAACCGCGACTTCGTCGCCACACAAAAGTCCGCCTTCGTCGTCGACGTGCTGAACGGCACCTACCGCGTCACCGTGACCCTCGGCGACGCGCGCGCGGCCCACGATCGGATGGGTGTGTTCCTCGAGGGCAACAAGGTCGCCAGCCTGAGCACGGCAGCCAGGCAGTTCGTGACCAGGTCATTTCAGGTGAAGGTTGCCGACCGGCAACTGACTCTGACTCTTCAGGACCTCGGCGGCAGAGACCAGTACGTCGTCCTGAGCGCACTGAAGGTGGTGCCGCTCGTCGTGCCGCGAATCGCGTCCGTGCCGCTCGGCGTCGTCACCAAGTCGAATTCGCCGTCCGAGGTGTCGGCACTGACCACGGGGACGTTCCGGCTGTCCCGGGCCTCCGACGCGGACGCGGCCGGCGCGAACCTGACGCCCACGTTCGCCGGCCTCCGGATCGAGCCCATGGTTATCGCGGGCGAGTTGACGACCTCTTTGCTCGCGTTTGCCGAATCGGCCAACGTCCCCGCGAGTGCGTTCGGTTGGACAGTGGAGGGCGACCCGTTCCAGGACCCGCTCGCGAAACAGTTCCCGTCCATTTAGAGCCCGAACCGGAAGAGCGGAAGCGAGGTCAGCCAGCGGCGAGCCGGGAACGTGATCGACCGGACCAAAAAGCTCCGGTCAATCACGCTCCCGGCTCGCCGCTAATGCCCTTGCTACCGCGATCAGAATAGGCCCGACAGGAGTCGAACAACTCTTCGCCTTCGGCGGGAAAACCGGATGTTGCGCGAGCGGGCGGCGCAGAATCCGGCGCAGTTTCCGTTGGCTCCGGTTCCCCAATCCTCTCCTTGCTGCTAAAGTTGACCGCCGAGCTGACCGCCGAGGAACGCACGGCCTTGGCCCAACTGCTCGGGTAAAGCGAAGGGGGATGACGGGTCCGCCGGTCACCGGAGGCGATCCAGGGGGCTGCGGGCGGACGCGGCGCCACCATAGCTGACGTGAGTGTAGACCATCGTCGTCCGCACGTCCCGGTGGCCCAGCAGCTCCTGCACGGTCCGCAAGTCGTGCCCGTCCTCCAGCATGTGCGTGGCGAAGCAGTGCCGCAGGGTGTGCGGGCCCACCCGGTGGGCCAGACCAGCCGCCCGGGCCGCCGCCACCACCGCGCGCTGCACTGTGCTCGGGTGGACAAAGTGCCGGCCCGGCTGGCCGGTCCGTGGGCAAGCCGACACCCGCCGGCTGGCGAACACGAACTGCCAGCTCAACTCCCACGCCGCCCGCGGGTACTTGGCCGCCAGGGCGTCCGGCAAGGCCGCCCGCCCCAGGCCGGCCGCCAGGTCCCTCAGGTGCAGCTGTTCCCGCCACTTGAGCTGGGCCGCCAGCGGCTCCTTGGCGCACTGAGGGAGCATGACCGCCCGATCCTTATTCCCCTTCCCACCCCGGACGGTCAGCTGCTCGCGGTCCAGGTCCACGTCCTTGACCCGCAGCCCGGAGCACTCGGCCAGCCGGAACCCGCACCCGTACATCAGCCGGGCCATCAGGGGAACCGGATCCTGGAGCCGCAGCCCGTCCAGTGCCGTGAGGAGGGCCCGGACCTCGGCCCGGGGCAGGACGGCCGGGAGGCGGCGGGGGCGGGTGGCCCGCAGGGCGTCCACCGGCCCGAGGTCCACGCGGAGGACATGCCGGTACAGGAACAGCAGGGCGTTGAAGGCCTGGTTCTGGGTGGCGGCGGCAACTTGTCGGTCGGCGGCCAGGTGGGTGAGGAAGGCCTCTACCCCGGCTGCTCCCAGGTCCTTCGGGTGCCGCCACCCGTCCGGGCCCCTGTGGAAGCGGACGAACCGCTCGGTCCAGTGGACGTAGGTCTGCTCGGTCTGGTAGGAGTAGTGGCGGAGCCGGACGGCTCGCCGGACATCGTCCAACAGGGGCATGGGGCCTCCGCCGCATTCGCCGGACGGCGGGCGCGGACGACCGGTGCAGTCGCGGGAAATACGCGTTCCCCCCGCGGGCCCGCGGGGGGAACGCGTTTCCGTCGCTGCGGTGCGGCTTTGCGCGCCGGTCACTCGCCTAGTACTTCCGGGGCGGCCGGTTGTAAACGCTGCCCGGCGGGGGATTTCGCGGAATTCACGGGTTGCGGGCGGGCCGCCGGCGCGGGAAGATCAGCCGCAGGGCTGCAGTTCAATCAGAGGTTAGCCGACAGAGGCATGCCGATGGGCGTCGTGACAGGAACCGAGGTCGTCGCCACTCAGGTGGGCCGCTGGGAACCTGCCGACGTCGCATACATCCGCCGCGTTTCGTTCGAGAACTGGGACGGGGCTTCCTTCGATCTGGCCCTGCTGCTGTTGCTTCAGCCGCGACCGCCGCTCTCCGCAGGCTGGCCCGACCCGAATGGAAAGTTCTGGGAGGTGGAGATCGTCTTCAACCGAGTGCGAGACTTGGTGCTCACGGTCTGCGGGCCTTGGGACATCCAAACGCCCGGCTTCTCCTTGGATGACATCCGAGAGCGCCAGTGGGAAGGAATCAACCTGTTGGTGTCCGACTACGAGGGACTCACCCAGGACGGCATTCGCTTTGGCGCCAAGTCCGCCCAAGTTCGGAGCTGTCGGTTGGCGGCGTTTCCTCCCAACTCGCCCGGCGTGTGGCGTGAGTATCCCGGCGTGTTCGGTGGATCACGCGAGAGTGTCGGCTAACCAGTCGCTGCACCCGACGGCGGCCGCAGTACGGTTTTTCGGAGTTCAACGCCTCACCAGCGGCCGCCGCGGGTGAGCTTGTGCGTTCGGCGGCA
>DATFWZ010000560.1:0-12215 GCA_035258765.1 Gemmataceae bacterium | reverse complement strand
TCACCGCGTGGACGGCCCGTTGAGTCGCGGTCAGGAACCAGTCGAGCTTCCACCGGCCGCCGCGGAAGGCCATGATGTCGCTGACCGGGCTCATGGGGATTTCGATCTGCCCGTCCGGGTAGGCAAACGGCTGCGCCTTGTCCTGGGCGGCCACAATCCCTTTGAGGACCTCCTCGGACGGCTCGCGGCCCGGGTCGGGCATCGGGTGGGCGGGGTACTTGCTGCTCACCCACGAGAACCCGAGGTCGCGCAGCCACTTCCGAACGTCCGTCCGGTCGGCGAGGCCGTCCACGAATCCGCCGGGGGTACGGAACCCGGCCGCGTCGACGCCGATCCGGGTCTTCAAGGCGGCATTCGTCAGGCGAATGTTCTCGACGATCACCTGCTCGGGCGTTCGCCCTTCGATCAGCCACGGGGCACGCCGAAACCGAAACTGAATGTCCTCCGCTTTCCGCGCCGTCACGTTGACGTGGTCGTAGGTGTGATTGCCGATCGGGTGACCGTCGCGGGCCAGATCCTTCAGCCAGGTCACGTCGGCCTGCTCGAAGACTCGCCCGACGGCAAACAGGTGCGCCACCCCACCGGCCGCCTTCACCCGCTTGCACACCGCAACCGCGTACTTCTTGGACGCGTCATCGAGGTTGCCTTTCTCGTAGTCCCAGTGCGTGTCCTCCCACTTCGGGAAGTTGCGGCTCATCTCCAGGTCGAGGGTGATGGCGATGAGCGCCTTTCCGGCGTGGGCCGGGTCCGCCCGGCCGGCGCGCAAGCCGATGAGGCCCGCGGCCCCCGCGGCGGTCGCGGCGAGGAATCGGCGGCGGCTAACGTTCTGAGTCACGGCTACTTCTCCGGCGGTTGGTAGCGGACCCACGACACCTGAGTAATCAGGTGGTCGATCGATGCGAGGGAAACGGCCGCGTTGGTCGCGTGCCGGGGCGAGTCATTTGCCGGAAACGTGGCCAGCGTCGCGTCACCGACGAGGAATACGTTGAAGTCCTTGGCCAGGTTCTGGTATCCGGCGGTCGTCCGACAGAAGCACATGTCGGTCGCGTAGCCGGTCAGAATGACGTGGCGAACCTTTTTGGCCCGGAGGAAATCGCGGAGCGGCGGGTACCCCTCGTCGTCGTAGATGAGGACGTCGTCCGCGTGCACGTCCACGTCCTTGGTGACCGGGACGGGGAGCGACCAGAACCCAGCCCCGTTGTACTTGGCACCGGCATCGAGCCCGGGGAATTTTCGGAAGTAATCCACTACCGGCCGCTCTCGCGAGACGAGCAACTTCTCGGGCAGCGGCTCGCCCCGGTAGTGGAATCCCTTCAAACTCTCGTCGAGCTCGCGCGCGCCCTCTTGCCGCTCGGCTGCGGTCGGCTTGTGGGTTAGCGAGCGGTAGAGTTTCTTGCGGATCGGGTCGGGCCCGCCGATCAGGCTGAACATTACGAACCCGACCTTGCCGCGGAGGGACTTCAGGAACGGATTGACAACTTCACGCGTGTGCCGGGCGGCGAGCGAGTTCTTGGCCGGCGTGCAGAAGTCACACACTCCGGCCGGCTCGGGCGTGGACCACCCCTGCCCGTCGTCGATCCCCCACGGGTGGACCATGATTACGGCAGTCTGCGCGGCCTTGAGGTGGTTTGGCATTTCAATGATGCCGCGGGCGTTGTAGGAGTAGCGCCACGCCCGGACGTCCAGGTCGGCGCCTGCATCGTCCACCAGGGTCGGTCCCTCGTACCGCGTCAATTCCTTCACCGGGGCAATGAAATCCGGGTAATCGGCCAACAAGGGCTTCGGATCCTTGAGCTTCGTCAACTTGATCTCGTACAGGCGCGGGATGGGAAATTCGGCCGGGGCGATAGCGACCGCCACGACGAGAGCGATCGCAACGAAGAAATACCGGTGCACGAGAAGTCTCCGGCGGGTCATGGTTTGATGGTGGGAGCCTGGAGATAAGCGAAGAGGTCGCGGAGCTCCTGCGGCTTGAGAGGCTTCAAGAGCCCCTCAGGCATGAGCGAGACGGTCGATTCACGTAGCGACGTCAGGTCCGCGCGATTGAGAGTCGTCACCTGCGCCTTGGCATCGATCAAGGTGACGGTGGTCGCAGTCTGGGCGCTGATCACCCCGGTGACTACCCGGCCGTCGGCGGTGTCGGCGATGTGGGTGACGTATTCCTTGCGGATGACGCTGCTCGGGTCCACGAGGCTGATCAGGAGGAAGTCGCGATCGCCGCGGTTGGCGTGCGTCAGGTCCGGGCCGACCGCCCCGCCCTCGCCGTGCAGGCGGTGGCAAGTGGCACAGTGCTTCGTGTAGAGGGCCTTCCCCGCCTTCAGGTCACCGGTTCCCCCCCGGAGGTCATTGTTCAACCGGCGGACTTCGGCCAGCCGCTCTTCCGGCGTCGCACCACGGACGTTTCCCCAGTGCTTCCGCATCAGGGCATCGAGATCGCGATCCGCGTGGGCCGCGACGGTGAATAGCTCCTCCGCGGAAATGTCGTTGACCGGCACACGACCCGCATCCACGGCTCGAAGCAGCAGGCCGGCCCATGCCTTGCGACTGAATAGCACGGACCGTCCGCGGGCTTTGACGGACGTCGGGAGTCGCGGGTAGGCGGCGACGAGTTCGCCGGCCTGCGCCTCGGTCCCGTAGCGGGCCCATGCGGCCAGCGCGGCGATGCGCACGGCCTCCGGCTCATCGCCGGTCGCCAGCGCGAGCAGGTCGCTAGCGGGCGCCGTAGCGGGGAGATCACCCAGGGCTTCGATCGCTGCGACGCGCGCCGCGGGCGGCCGTCGTGAGTCCTTCGCCGAGACGAGTAGCCGGCCGCGCGCGGCGGCGTCTCCCAGCCTCGCCATCAGTCGGCTGAGGGTCGAGTGGTCCGGACTTGAGAGCGCCTGAGCGCGCAGTGCTTCCAGGATGGCCGGGGCGCGCATCGCAATGCCCGGGCGATCGCGCAAGCCGAGCTCCAGGGCCTCCCAGACCCGCTCGCGCTCGTCGTCAATCATTCGCGAGCCGAGGAGCGCCGCGCACGACTCGTCGGCCGTCGCCGCCCCTTCGGCCGCGTACCTGCGGGTCAGGCGCGGCTTCAACACCGTCCGAGACAGGCCGGACCGCGATACCCCCGAATCGCAGAACATCGCCGTCACGTCCGTACGAGCCGCGAGCGCATGTCGTTCGACCGCCCACCAGAGCAAGAGCGGGATGTGCGGATCGTTCGCGTCCATGTCACGGCAAATCAGGGCGCGGATGACCGGTAACGCGTCGGCCGCCGGCAGGCGGCGGGCTGTGCAGGCGAGCTGGCCTCGGACCACCGGGCTCGAGTCCTGTTCGGCGAGCCGTTTTAGCTCGCGGGCGGTCGCGGGCTCGAGGCGGCCGTCGTCGCCAAGCAGGCGGACCGTGCACCGGCGGACGTGGGCGCTTCGGTGGCTCAGCAACTCGCGGCCGAAGGCCTCCGTGAATCCGCCACTGACGTATAAGGTCCAGAGGGCTTGAAGCGCCGGCTCGTCCGCCGCCGCTTCGCGGACGAGGGTGCGCAACGGGAGGTTCACCTCGGGGTCGCGGCGGTCCGCGAGGATTCGCCGAGCCGTCCGAGCGTACCATTCGTTCGGATGCAACAGGAGCCGAACCAGCTCGGCGCTCGAGCGTCGCGACAGGTCCAGCCCGCTGATCGGCCGGGGGTCACCGTAAGCGATCCGGTACACTCGGCCGTTGCTTCGGTCCCATTCGGCGTCCGGGTCAGGGTGGGCGGTGCGGGCGTCGTGCCAGTCGGCGACGTACACGCAGCCATCCGGCCCAAGGCAGACGTCGCTCGGGGCGAACCAGGTGTCGTTTGCGAGCAGCAGGTCGCCGCCGTGTCGCGACCGGAATGATGAACCGGCTGGCGTGATCTCGTGCCACCTCACCGCGTGGCCGAGTAAGTCCGCCGCGATATACCGGTCGCGAAAACGGGCCGGGAAGTTATCCCCGAGGTAGACGATCCCGCCGACTGTGACGTGCCCACCGACAAAGTGCTCGTGCGGCACGTGGTCGAAGTAGCCGTACGCGTGCGGATTGTGCAGCGCGCCGTGCTTGCCGAACGACTTCCAGTAGTACCCGCCCTGGACGCCGTGTAGCATCGTGTAGCCACCGACGTTGGTGCTGTAGAGCAATTCTCCGTGCCGGTCGAAATCCAGCCCCCACGAATTGCCCCCGCCCTCGCAGAACAGCTCGAACTTGCGGGTCAGCGGATGGTAGCGCCAGACACCCTGCTGAAATTCGATCCCGCGGATGTTCGCGGTGACCGTGCTCCCCTGACAGCCATAGAGCCACCCGTCCGGACCCCAGGTCAGCGAGTTCGCGACCGAATGGGCGTCTTCCATGCCGAAGCCGCGGAGGCAAACGTCCGGATCTCCGTCCGGGACGTCGTCGCGGTCGCGGTCGGCGTAAAAGAGCAGGTAGGGGGCCTGCAGGACGAATACCCCGCCGTGCCCGAACGCGAATCCGCTGGCGAGATTCAAACCGGAAACGAAGTCCTTGGCCTTGAGGCGACCGGGATGCGCCGCGTCGGGTTCGAGGATGGTCAACCGGTCGTCCCCCTTGGGTCCGCGGGGCGGGGGCTCGGGGACGCGGTCGTAAACGGTTCGCGAATAGCGATCGACCTTTACCCGCTTGAGTCCGGCTGGATTCGGGTACTGGAGGTACTGCATTACCCAGAGCCGACCGCGATCATCGAAGTCGATCGCGACCGGCTGGCGGACTTCGGGTTCGGCGGCAACGAGTTCGACCCGGAACCCCGACGGGACGGTCATTTTCCCGGGGGCCTCACGTGGGGCATAACCCTGACCGGCTGCGGCAACGGTGGAGACGAGGAGGAGGAGTGTTGGTCGCATCGGGCTGTATCATCACCCGCTCGCGCCGACCGATCAAGACCCGTCCGGGAGGGGCCGAGCCGGCTAACAAATCCGTTGTTGAGAGGGACACGCTTTCGGACGTACGAGGTTGAGGGCCGTGCTGATCAGGCCGATATGCGTAAACGCCTGGGGGAAGTTGCCGAGCATCCGCTTCGAGAACGGGTCGTACTCCTCGCTCAATAATCCGACGTCATTTCGCAGCGCAAGAAGGCGTTCGAAGTGCTCGGTCGCCTCTTCCTTTCGGCCCATCAAGGCGAGGTTGTCCGCGTACCAGAACGTGCACGGCAGGAACGTGCCCTCCCCCGGCGGCAGGCCGTCGTCGGTGATGCCCGTGTCGTATCGGGCGACAAACCCATTGTGCATCAGGTGTTTCTCGACGGCGGCCACGGTTCCCCGAACACGCGGGTCCGTCGCGGGCAGGAACCCGACGAGCGGGATGTTGAGCAAGCTCGCGTCCAGCGCCTTCGACCCGTACGCCTGGACGAACGAGTTCATGGCCGGGTCGAATCCGTATTCACAAACCTGCCGATGGATGGCGTCGCGAGTCTCGCGCCAGGCCTCGGCCGGCCCTGCCCGATCGTAAGTCTCGACCGCCTTCACGGCCCGGTCAAAGGCCACCCAGGCCATGACCTTGGAGTGGACAAAATGCTGCCGGGGGCCGCGGACTTCCCAGATCCCCTGGTCCGGGTCACCCCAGGCGGTCTGGAGCCAATCGAGTAACTTGCGGCTCACCTTCCAACCGTCCTCGAGTGGCGCCAGTCCGGCCTTGCGAGCCTGGAACAGGGCGTCAAAAACCTCACCATAGACGTCGAGTTGTAGCTGTCCGTGCGCCGCGTTTCCGATCCGCACGGGCTTTGATCCTTCGTACCCGGGCAGCCACGGCACCTCCCATTCGCTCAGCCGGCGCTCGCCACCGAGGCCGTACATGATTTGCGTCGTAGACGGGTCGCCGGCGACCGCCCGCAACAACCAACGCCGCCAGTCGCCGGCCTCGTCCGTGTAGCCGCAGTTGAGCAGGGCCAACAAGGACAGGGTGGCATCGCGGAGCCAGCAGAAGCGGTAGTCCCAGTTGCGAACGCCACCCATTTGTTCGGGCAGAGAGGTGGTCGGGGCAGCGACGATGCCCCCGGTCGGTTCGTAAGTCAGCGCCTTCAGGACGATCAGTGATCGGACGACCGCGTCGCGGTACGGACCGACATAGTTGCACCTCTTGGCCCAGTCGTGCCACCACGACTCGGTGTCCGCCAGGGCGCCGATCGAGTCCGCGATCTGATTGCCGGTCCGGTGCGACGGGTGGTAACTCAGGCTGAACGGGAGCCTGTCGCCGGGGCTGACCTCGAACTCGGCCACGGTCGTCAGGTTCTCGCCGCGCATCGGGACCGGCGAGATGACGGACACGGCGTCCGGCCCGGCGATCGCCGCGATGCCGCAGTCGGTCCGGTGGACCCACGGGACGATTGACCCGTAGTCGAACCGCAGGACCAACTCGCACCGCATCGCCACGCGCCCGCTCCGGCCTTCGACAATCCGCACGATGTTCGGGTCGCGGTCGCGGGCGGGCATGAAGTCGATGACCGCGGCCGTGCCTTCGGGCGTTTCGAATTCAGTCTCGAGGACGAGCGTTTCGTCCCGGTACTTGCGACGGACCTTGCGCACCTCGCCCCGCGGGGCCAGCAACCAGCGGCCGTTGTCGGGGGTTCCGAGCAGCGCCGCAAAGCAGGCCCCCGAGTCAAATCGGGGAAGGCACAGCCAGTCGATCGACCCGTCCTTGCCGACCAAGGCTGCCGTCTGGCAGTCCGCGATCAGGGCGTAGTCCTCAATCGGGAGTGGCATCGTGGTTCTCGAGAAAATCGGCGCGACGGGTCAGGGGGCCGCGAAAGCAAACCGCGCACCGTTATAGCGGCCACAAGCCGAATCGAACCTAAACTCGTGTCCCAAAAGCAACAACTGCAGGATTCGGGACATCCATTGAAAAATGGCATTAGCGTTGAACCGAAGTACAATTATCGCAACTGCAGCCGAATCTCGCATCGCCAGGTGCGGGAGCGGGGGACCCAACGGGTCGCCGAGAGACGACCCCGGGGCGCAGATCACTCCGGTGATCGGGGCCCTTTCAAGCCCTAGCCCGTCAGCTAACCTCGCAGGCCGGGCCCGCTGTGTACGCGGGCCCACTTGAAAGGGCACACCCGTCGTTCATCTCGGGACGAAGAGCCCAACCCTCTGACCTTCGGGTCAACATGTACTCGCTCACCATTGTGTTCGCCGACGGCGGCACGATGCCGGCCCTCGGTACGTCCGCGGCCGCGATCCTCGCCGGCCTCGTCGCCCTCTTTGTCGTCGCAATTGTCGCCGCCTGGCTCACCGTCCGCCACATCCCGAACCAACAGGTTGGGGTCGTGGAAAAATTGTGGTCGCGTCTGGGGTCCGTGAAGGAAGGCCGGATCATCGCGCTCGACGGCGAAGCGGGCTACCAGGCAGACCTCCTCCGAGGCGGTCTGCACTTCGGCCTCTGGCGCTGGCAGTACCGCGTCCACAAGGTGCCCCTCGTGACTATCCCGCAGGGGCAGATCGGCTACGTCTACGCCCGCGACGGCGACCCGCTGCCGCCGAGCCAGACGCTCGGCCGCGTCGTCGTCTGCAACAACTACCAGGACGCCCGGTCGTTCCTCGGCGAGTCGCACGACGGCAGCCACCCGGCCGGACAGCGCGGCCGTCAACGCGGCCTGCTGCGCGAGGGCGTCTACGCCATCAACCCGGCGCTGTTCGTCGTCATTACCGAGGACGCCGTCTCGCACCTGCCGCACCTGCTCGACGAGCGGGAGGCCGTCGCGGTCGCGGGGTGGCACCAGCGACTGAAAGAGTCCGGCGGGTTCCGCCCGCTGGTCGTCGGCGGCCCGGTGACAACCGCTGACCCGATCCACCCGGACAAGGCGATGTCCGTGGACTCGATTGGCATCGTCACGGTCCACGACGGGCCGTCGCTGCCGGTCGGGGAGATCATTGCCCCCGCCGTTGGCACCGACGCATCGGACGCGAACTACCACAACAACTACCAGGATCCGGAGGCGTTCCTGCGCGCCGGCGGCCGCCGCGGGCGACAGTACGCCCCGCTCACGGACGGCACGTACTTCCTCAACCGCTGGTTCGCGACCGTTGAAGTGGTCCCGAAGACGGTCGTCCCGATTGGCCACGTCGGCGTGGTCGTCAGCTACTATGGCCGCGCCGGTCGCGACGTTTCGGGTGATGCCTTCCGGCACGGCGAACGTGTCTCAGAGGGCGAGCGCGGCGTCTGGGAGCGCCCGCTCGGCCCCGGCAAGTACCCGTTCAACACCTACGCGGGCCAGGTCATCCTGGTCCCGACGACGAACTTCGTCCTGCACTGGATTACCGGCAAGACCGAAAGCCACCGGTTCGACGAAAGCCTGCGGTCCATCGACCTCGTGACCCGCGACGCCTACGAGCCGATGCTGCCGCTGTCGGTCGTCGTGCACATCGACTACCAGCGGGCGCCGAGCGTGATCCAGCGCTTCGGGGACGTGAAGAAGTTGATCACGCAGACGCTCGACCCGATGTTGAGCGCTTACTTCCGTGACATCGCCCACAAGAAGACGATGCTGGAACTCCTCCACGAGCGGGACGCGATCCAGACCGAGGCCCGCATCGAATTGCGGAACAAGTTCCGCGAGTTCGACATCGAGTGCGTGGACGTCCTGATCGGCAAGCCCGGGACCGAGGAGGCCGGCGGCAAGATCGAGACCTTGCTGGAACAGCTCCGGCTGCGCCAGCTCTCGATCGAGCAACAGGAGACCTATGAGCGTCAGCGGGCCGCGGCGGAAAAGCTGCGGACGCTCAACGAGGCCCAGGCCCAGGCGGCCATGCAGACGCAGATGACGAACGCCAAGGCCCAGGTGCAGATCGCCGAGAGCGCCGGTGAGGCGGACCTGGCCCGGGCCCGCAAGCAGGCCGAGCAGGCGGTCGTGGCCGCCGACGCGGACCTGGCCCGGGCCCGCCGGCACGCGGAACAGACGGTCCTCACGGCCGAGGCCGAGGCCCGCAAGCAGGTGCTGGCCGGCCGCGGCGAGGGGCAGAAGGCGATGCAGATCGGCCTCGCCGAGGCCACGGTGTTGCTCCGCAAAGCCGCGGCGTTCGGCGACCCGCGACTGTACGCCCTGTCGCTTGTCGCCGAGCGGCTCGCCCACAGTACCCAGCCATTGGTGCCGGAACGCGTCTTTGTTGCCGGGGCAAACGGGGAGCCGAACGGTTCACAAGGGATGCTCGGCATGTTGCTGAACTTGCTGGTCGCCGAGAAGACCGGTTTCCCGTCGGCCGAGTCCGGCGAAATTGCCGGGCTCAGGGATCTGGGCGACCGGCTGACGCGGGAGGCGGTGGATTCCCTCAACCAAGCGTCCACGAACGGGCCGGCCGCGGCCGGGGCGAGGTAACATGGCCGCCCACGAACCCGAACGTGACGGCATGCTCGTATGCTGGAACGGGCACGTGATCACGGACCTGTTGCGTGCCCGTCCCGATCTTCGGATGGCCCGCTGCGACCGCTGCGGGGCCGGGACCCTACACCGGTGTCCCACTTGCGGGTGCGAGCTGCCGGGGGCCAATCGCGTCCCCGGCTTCGAGCCCGTCGGCACGCGCCCCGTGCCTGCCGAGTGCCCGGGCTGCGGCGTGCCTTTCCCGTGGGCCGGTCGCGTCGTCGCGGAGTGGAATGAGCCGCTTGAACAGGTCGTGGCGATGTTGCGGCGATTGCCGCTGGTCGCCCGGCAGCTACGGTGGCGTCACGGGGCCCGGCCCGCGTTCGCCGTCCGCGACGATCGCGACCTCGAAGACCTGGTCCGATCGCTTTTGCCGCTCCACTTCGACGACGTCCGCCCGGCGGCCCGCACGCCGCGGTATGAGGCCGGCAACCGAACCGACTTCGTGCTCGCCGCGCACCAGCTCGCCGTGACCGTTCATCTCATGACCATCGGGATGACCGAAGCGGACGTGAACCGTCGCTGGGCGGAGGATTCCGAATCGTTCGAGGGCCGGCTCGTGTTCTTCGTCTACGACCCGGAGCGACGCCTGCCGGTCCCGGAGCGGCTGCAGGCTCAGTGGTCGCGGGAAGAGGAACGGCTGTTGGTAACGTGTGTGATTGCCGGCTTTGCTCCGTAGCCGAACTCGCGAGAGTTCGGCTACAGAGCGAACGTGCCTGGAAACTAGCGCTTCATTAGCGCCTGAATCTCCTGCACCGGCAGGGCCCGGCTGAAGACGTAAACCTCATCAATCCCACCCTTGAAACCGGGCCGTCCGAACCGGCGCTCGTTCGTTTCCACAAACATCCGCTCGCAGCCGATCGCTCGCATGTTCGTCGTGATCGGGCCTCCCGAATGATTTGCCGCGTGCACGTCTTGAAACGCACCATCATAGTAAAGCTCGATCTTGCGCCCGGATCGCGTCAGGGCGACGTGGTGCCAGTTCCCGTCGTTCGGCACCTTGCACCAGCAAAACGCGTGCTCCCCGGTCGTGTCCGCGTCGTCGCCGACGATGCCGATGGCCCGGTTGTCTCGCACGAACAGGTCCACCTGCGAGGGCAACTCCGTGTGCCGGAACGATACGATGGTGCCGACCTTTTCCTGCGTCTGGAACCAGGCCGCGATCGTGAACTCGGTCCCGTCCGCGAAGTTCAGCTCTTTCGCCTTGCTCAGGTCGATGTACTGGTCGTCGCGGCCGTCGAGCCAGAAGCCGTGACCCTTGACGCCGGGGCCCAGCCGGCCGGCCGCGACGACGCCGGTGTTGCCGCGCTTGGTCATGTCCGGGATCCGCTCGCCCGGGGCCTCTTCGAACGACCAGTGGGCGACCATGTCGGGGAACGCGGTCGGCGACGCGGACGGGGCCGGCTTGTCGCGGAGCAGAAAGAACGCCGCGACCGCGGCGCCCCCCAGGAGCAACAGCCCGCCGCCGATCCCGCCGAGGATCACGGCCGGCGAGGCGCCCGACTTCTTATGCTTGCGGCGACGGCGGCGGTCGTCCCGATCGTCGTCATCGCGGTGCCGGTGGCGCGTCCGCGGACGGTCATCGTCGTCATGGTCGTAACGGCGGGAGGGCATTGTCGGCACTCGACGCGGGGTGGTCTCAGGCCGACGGAAAGTTGTCCGGCCCGGTTCGAGTGAATCGAAACTAACGCGAGGGCAACGCTCGGGCAAGCGCTTTTCCTTCGTGTTACCCCAGGGGCATCCATGTCCCACTCGATTCGGTCTGTCAGCGGGGCGCCCTCATCGCGAATCAGCCTCCCGCGCTGATTTTTCCTGAGCCAGTTCAGCCCCGACCGACGCTCTCCCAGGTGAGGATGGCGCGGTCACCATTTTGGCCCCATTTGGCGCACAATTCGTTCCTTCATCGAAAAGAGACTGGGATGATCTGGCCTGTGCCCATCAACGTGCGGATGAACCCGGTACTCGCGAACCAGCTGCTGGATGTCACTGGCCAATGTGCCAATGAAGAGCGGGAGATTTGGGACTTCCCCGAATACGGGACCAGGCTCGATGCGGGCCAGTTGATCAGGCTACGGGCGATCGCCGCGGAAATCGTCAGGAGTCATGACACGCAATCGCCTGTTGCCGGCGTCGCGGTTATCGGTCACGCCGACCGGGCGTTGAAGTTGCGCGATGACAAGACGAAGCAAGCGGCCAAGGAACAAGAGGTAAGCGATGCCCGGGCCAAGAACGCCGAGGAACAACTCCTCGAAATGATCAAGTCAATGCAGGGCGGGCCCCGCGTGGCCGCGATGATTCACCACAGTGCAAAGGGTGTCGGCGCCACCGAGCTCAAGATCCCAAACGCGTTTACCGAGGAGCAGTTCAAGCGGAACCGCCGCGTCGTCTTCAAGTGGTCCAGGTGCCTGCTTCCGGCTCCGATCATTCACCCCTTCCCTGAATTCGAACCCAAGCCTCCGCCGAAACCCGAGGACGATCCAAACGTTGTTTTCGCCGGGAACCATTTTCGCATGAAGATCCTCGACGGCTTTTCAGCGGGGGAGATCGGCGGAGTCTTCAGCTACCATTTTGCCATCTGGGACGTCGACAACAGTCGCATGGCCGAATACACGTACCGCGGGCCAATACTGACGGTCGGCGTTCCCCCGTTTACCGAGTGCGGCGAGAGCGACTGGAGCAACGTGTTTACGTTGGATAGTTTCCTCCAGGCCGATCAATTCGCCGGCACCGGCAGCCACGTATCGGGGTCGATCGGTCTCGTCAGCGGTATGCGTTACACCTTCATCACGTTCACGGCTGCGACGGTCAAGATGTCGGACCGGACGGTCAGCATTTTCGCCGGCCCGTCCAAGTCCCT
>DATFWZ010000559.1:0-3340 GCA_035258765.1 Gemmataceae bacterium | reverse complement strand
CACCGGCGCGCGACGGACGGTCACGCGATCCCCGGGCCGCAGCGGCCCGCAGTCCTGGCCGTCCACGACCACCCACGCCCCCTCGGCGAAGCGGACGCCAATGGTGTAGGTCTTGTCCGCCGAATCGACCAGCGGCCGGCTCGTGAGAGTGTGCCCGCAGATCGGGGTGATGACGAATGCGTCCAGCTCCTGCCCCAGGACCGGCCCGCCCGCCGACAGGGAGTGCGCGGTCGAGCCGACTGGGGTGCTGACGATGAGCCCGTCACCCAGGAACCGGGCCACGACCTCGCCGTCCACGCCGAGCTCGACGTCGAGCATCTTGAACGGCGGCCCGGCCCGGACCACCACCTCATTCAGGCCCAGGAACTCCCGCGGCCGGGTCCCGTCAGACAACCCGCACACGAACATGCAATGCTCGGTCAGGTGGTACTCGCCGCGGAGGACGGCCGGGAGGTACGCGATCGCCTCATCCGGGGACAGGTCCGCGAGAAAGCCGAGCCGGCCCAGGTTGACGCCGAGGACGGGCACCTGGCGGTACCCCATCTGCCGGGCGGCGCGGAGGATGGCCCCGTCGCCGCCGAGGACGAGGGCCATATCGGCGGTGACGCAGCTCAGGTCGCGGCACCGCGCGAGGTCCACGAGGAGGACTTCCCCACCGGCGGCCGCGACCGCCGCCCGGAGCCGGTCGACCGCCTCGGAGACGTTCGGCTTTTGCCCGTTCCCTAGGATGAGGAAGCGCATACCGGCAGGATATGGAGCCGTGGGCGGATCGCTAGCCGCGACGCGGCCGAAGTCCCTCCCAGACGACGTCCACCATCTCTTTGAGATCGCGAACGCGCCCGGACGCCGCGGCATGGCGCAAGACGCCCCCCAAGGCCCAGTCGTGGGCGATGCTCAACAGGAGCCGGGCGGTCGCCGCCTCCGAGTAAGTCACGACCCGCCGACGCTGGGCGAGGGAAGCCAGGCGCTTGGCGAGGGCGTCGCGGAGGGCTTGCGGACCGCCCGGCTGAACGCGCGAGAGGCTGGCGGGATCGAATGACGGGTGCGTCATCAAGTGCAGGGCGACCGGGATGATGTCGGCGAAGTGCTCACCGAGGCGGACGACCGTTTCGTGCAGGTAGGCGTGGGCGTCGTCCGGCGGGTCCTCGGGTCCGAACAGCCGGTCGATATCGGGGCCGATCGGGTGCATGGCGGCGAAGAACAGGTCGTTCTTGCTGCCGAAGCGCTGGTAGAGGACGGCCTCGGAAATGCCGGCAGCCTCCGCGACCTCGCGGGTGGTCGCGGTGTGGCCGCGCTCCCGGAAGACCTCACGGGCGACGCGGAGCACTTCGTCATCAGAGATCGTCTTGTGGCGGCCCATGGGAGGCTTTGTAGATCAGCGGCCCGCGCCTTGTAGGGCGAGCTGTGGCTTTGCAAGGCAGACCAGACGCAGTTGACATATAAGCGAGCAATCGCTAATATATCGGCCACGCCCTTTCGTGGCACCCGCGAACGCGGTCCCTTTCAATGCGACGGAGACGTTCATGCGACCGAGAATCCCAATCCACGTGATGGCCCTGGCGTGTGGCCTCCTGATCCTGCCCGGCCAGACAGCCACGGCCGACGTCAAGAAGGAGGAAAAGCCCGCCCTCTCGGGAACCTGGGCGATGAAGGACGGTCAGCTGAAAATGCAGTTCTCCGGCAAGGATGGGCTGAAGATCCACCCGCATGGCGACAAGGACCAGTTCGCCGTTGTCTGCTCGTACACGGTCACCAAGGACGGCTCGGTGAAGGCCAAGATTACCGAAATCGAAGCGAGCGATGAGATCAAGGAAAAAGTGAAGGACATCTTGCGGGTCGGTCTCGAGTTCAGGTTCAAATGGAAAGTGAAGGGCGACTCCGCGAAGCTCGAGGAACTGGACGGCAAGGACGTGGCGCAATTGAAGTCGCACATGGAAGGCGAGTACGAGAAGAAGGGGGATTGAGCCGACAGCAGGGCGCTAGCGGCGGGGCGACGAACTCGATCGGGCGTGGGACCGCTGCTCGGCGAGGAAGGCCGGCAGTTCCTTGGCCTCGAGGACACGGTCGCCGTTGCGATCCATGGCGATGAGGTCCTTGATCGCCCCGCCCTTTATCCGCCATTCATGGAGTCCGACCTGTCCGTCGCCGTCGAGGGCGCACTGGAAGAACTAGTCGGGCAGCTTCGGCTGCGGCTGACGGGCGGCGCGAGGCGCCGGCCGGGGCTCCTCGCCACGAGCGGGGGGCGGATCGGGAAGCATGGCGCCCTTCGGCAGCTTCAAAGGAATCTCACCCGAGGCAACGCCGTCGGAGGAGCTCGGCCGATAGAGGTCTCCGGGGCGGCCGGCACGGCAAACAAAATAAATGCGAGGGGTCTCCGGCAGTTGGCAGGAGGCATGGACGCGGGCTCGCGGATTCACCCACCTGATTCTTTCCCACCCACCGCCCGTCGCGAGAAAATTGCCCTCACGCCGGCTAAAATGACCCGCAACTGTGAACGAATACCGGTTGAAGGGGCGCAATCCGGAAGAACGGGAGCATAGGCGATGACCGAATTCCTATCGCATTTCACCGGCCCGCAACTGATCGGCTTGGTGGCGGTGACCGGGGGCCTCCTGTGCGGAATCGTAGCCATTCTCGGCCACTTCTGGCACGAGCACCGGCTGACCGCTCTCAAACAGGACATGGTCAACCGCGGCATGTCCGTGGACGAAATCCAGGCGGTCGTTGACGCCGGGTCGGACCGTCAGCGTGACAGTCGGAGCCGCCGGAGTTGCGGGGCCTAGCAGGCCGGTCACACCCCTAATCGAACTTCACCTTGGCTAGCGTCCGTAAGACCTCTTCCTCTTCCTCGCGTCCGCGGGCAATCTCACGGGCCCGGGTATCCGCGTCCCGCTTCAGGTGCTCGCGGTACTTCGAATTGCTCGTCGCCACGTCCTGCCGGATGTCGATCATGTGGTAGGCCTCCACTTCGCCGGGCTCGCAGTGAACCACGACGTACTTGCCTTCGATCCAGGCCTTGCGCCACATCGTGTGCCGGGGGAACTCGCGCTCGACCTCGAAGAACTGGCACCACTCCGGGGCCGGGCGGTCGCTCAGCTCGAAGTAGACGTGGTAGAGCTTCTTGGTCGGGTCGGGCCGGAACAGCCGGGCCGTGTCGATGCCGATCACCCGGATGTTTTCAAACGACTCCAGGATCGGCGGCGTGGGATACACCTTCGGGTGCACGCCGTTGACCTCGGCCTCGCGGATCCGCGGGCTGTTGTTCTCGGTCGGCCGCGGGCTGTTGTTCTCGGTCGGCCGCGGGCCGTTGTTCTCGGTCGGCCGCGGGCCGTTGCACTCG
>DATFWZ010000558.1:0-13991 GCA_035258765.1 Gemmataceae bacterium | reverse complement strand
CCGCCGATATCGCCGAGCGCAAAAAGCAGATCCGCGAGCAGGCCCACGCCAACCGCAACGCCCAGCCGAACAAGGACGACCTCAGCCGCGTCATCTGCGAGCGCTTCATGGCCCTGCCCGACTACGCGGCGGCAACGACGGTCCTCTTCTACATCGACGTCCGGGCCGAGGTCCGTACCAGGCACTCGCTCCCGGCCGCCCTGGCCTCCGGCAAGACGATCGTCGTCCCCTGGTGCAATGACCAAGGCGAATTGGAGCTTTTCCGCCTCTCGAATATGGAGGAGCTGGCGATCGGGATGTACAAGATCCTCGAGCCAAAGCCGGAGCTGCGCCTGCTCGCGGAGAAACAAGTCCGGCCGGAGCAGTTGGATATCGTGATGGTCCCCGGGGTCGCCTTCGACAGCCGCGGCGCCCGGATGGGTCACGGCAAGGGGTATTACGACAAGCTGCTGCAACACGCCCGCCCGGATGCGCCGCTCGTGGCGCTGGCGTTCGATTGCCAGTTCTTCCCGGAAATCCCGGTCGCCCCGCACGACATCTTCATGGACCGCATCATTACGGAGACGACGGTCCACGTCGGGCCTGGACGCAGGGGCAAATGACCAAAGCCCAAGGACCAATGACCAAGGAATGACCAAGGCCCAATATCCAATGACTGGAATCCTCCGATGACGATTCGGTCATTGGACATTGGGCCTTGGTCATTCCTTGGTCATTGGTCATTGGTGGGCATTGGTCATTCTCCTAGCCTCCCCGCTCCGACGCCTTCTTCAACTTCGGCTGCGGCCTCGCCTTCCACGCCTTCACATCGTCCAAGAGCACCTGCACCGCCTTCTCGACCTGCGTGTCCTTCCCCTTCGCGATCTCTCCGGGCTCGGGCCAGACGATGAAGTCGGGGACCGCACCGTTCAACTCCATGTCCTCGCCGGTGTCGATCAGGTGCCAGCCGCGGAACGGCATCCGCAGGAAGCCGACATCCATGATCGAGGTGCCGCCCGTGCTGATCACGCCGCCCGCCGTCGGCACGCCGACCAGGTGGCCGCGCTTGAGCGTCTTGATCGCGTGGCTGAAGATCTCCGCGTTGGAGAAGCTGTTCTGGTTGCAAAGGACCACAATCGGCTTGGTCCAGGTGGCGAAGACGGTCCGGTCCTGCGGGTAGCCCGGGCCGCCCCCGCGGGGCACCGCGATCGCGTGTCGCGGTTGCGTCAGGGCCGTGAGCAAGAGGTCGGCCGTCGAGCCGCCGCCGTTGTCGCGGACGTCGATGACCAGCCCGTCCTTGCCGGCCCCCGCGTCGTACAGTTCCTCCTCGAACTTGCGGAAGCTGTCCATGTTCATCTGGGCAATGTGCAAATAGCCAAGCTGGCCGTTCGACAGCTTCTCGACCGCGGCCCGGTTGTCCTTGAGCCACTTCTTGTAGAGGAGCTGCCGGGCCGCTGTGTACGCGATCGGCCGCAGAACCACGTCCCGCTCCTTGCCGGCGTCGTCCTTCACTTTCAGGTGGAATTCCTTGCCGGGGGGGCTGTTCAAGACGGGCGTCAAGTCCATCGACGCATCGACGTTCGTGCCGTCGATACTGACGATGGTGTCGCCCGCGTTGAGCTTGCTGCGCTTCTGATCCGCTGGGCCATCTGGCAGGATGTCCTTCACCTTCAGGCCCGGGCCCTTGAATTCGGTGTCGAACCGGGCCCCGAGGTGCTGGGTGACCGGCCGCCAGGTGCGATCGACCGTCGGCTCCTCGGGCGGGCCGCCCGGGCGCCGGGCCGGGAGCGTCAACGATCCCGCGAAGAAGCCGAGGTGCGAGCCGTTCAGCTCCCCGAGCATGAGCTGGATGACCGTTGCCAGCGCATCCGTGTCCTGCGTGACCGCCACGTCGCGGTACTTTTCGCGAATCTTGCTCCAGTCGCGATTGTTCAGCCGGTCGTCGTACCAGCCGTCGCGAATTTGTCGCCAGGCGATGTCAAATGCGGCCTGGTGCTTCTTGCCGACGTCAATGTCCTGGTAGACGGTGAACGCATACCCGCTCCCTGCGGCCGGGGCGGACGTGTCGCGAGCCGCGCCGCCGCGCGGGCCGACGCCGGGCCGCCCGGGCGTCGCGGCTGGCGTCGCTGGGGGGGTCGTCGCGGGCGTAGTCGCCGTCGAAATCGACGCCGGCCGGCCGGCCGACAGCCAGACAATGTTCCCGCCGCGAAGCCATCGGGCGTTGGTCCCAGTCGAGGTGGTGAGCTGCGTCGGGCGGACGCCGTCGGGGATGTCGAACGTGTACGTCCCGGTCTGGCCGTCCACGGTCGCGGAGAAGGCCAGCTTCTTCGAGTCGGGCGACCAGAGCAGGTTGCCCTCGTTCGAGTTCGGGATCGTGATGCGCTTGATGCGGTCGTGAATGCCCTCGAAGTCGATGCTGACGGTAACCGGCTCCTTCTTTCCAGTCACCGGGGGCATCGGCCCGGGCTCCTTCTTGTTCGGGACTGGGTCGCCCTTCGGGTCCTGGCCCGCGTCATCCCCGCTCATCGGCCCGGGGTCTTTCTTCGGCGTTTTGCCCTTCTCCTTCTGGAGCTTCTCAAGTGCCTTTTCAATGGTCCGGTCGCGGGTGGACTTCTCCGCGTCCTGGGCCCGCAGCCAGACGTAGTGGATGTCTGTCTTGTCCTTGTCGTCGCGGGCGCCGACGAACGCGATCAGCTTCCCGTCCGGCGACCAGACCGGATCGGACTCGTTGTACGGGTGTCGCGACAGGTTGAACGGCTCGCGGCTGCCATCGATCGGCTTGATCCAGATGTCGCGGTTGAAGTCGTTGTCGTAGAGGGCGTACACGAGCCACTTCCCGTCCGGCGACCAGTCGTACTGCGGGGCGTTCCACGACTCGATCACGCGCTTGGGGTTCTTCCCGTCCGCGTCGGCCACGTACAGATCACCCCGCCCGCGGATGTAGCCCATCTTCGACCCGTCCGGGCTGAACGACAGGGCCGACTTCTCCTGCCCGTCGTCGGTGACGCGCTCGAGTTTGAAGTTCTCGGTCAGGAACCACGGCCGCCCGCCCTCGCGCGTCGCCTTCCAGATCTCCGGCTGGCCGCCGGTGTCGGAGACGAAGTACAGGGCCTTCCCGTCCGGCGAGAAGACCGGTAATCGCTCGTCCTCTGGCGTGCGCGTGACCCGCTTGGGCTCGCGCAGCTCGGTGTCCATGACCCACAGGTCGCCGCCGACGACCAGGGCGATCTCGAGCCCGTCCGCGGTGAACGCGGCGCCCGTCGCGCTCGTCAGCACGCGGCGGTTGATGCGCTCGTCCGGCCGGTCGTCGTCGCGGTAGATGTCGATCTTGACCGGGCTCTCGTCCGACCCCGGCCGAATGCGGTACAAGTCGAACAGGTTGCGGAAGACGATCGTCGAGCCGTCGCGCGAAATACACGGGAAGACGGTGGAGTCGTCCTTGAATTGTGTCACTTGCCGGGTGTGTTTCGTGTCGCGATCGAACTCCCAGATGTTGAAGCACCCACCCTGCCCGTTCGCGTAGTAGACCTTGCCGTTCTTCCCCGACATCGGCCACCGCGAGTCCCAGTCGCCGGTTGGTAAGTGTGTAAACGTCTTTGCCGACCGGTCGAACGACCAGAGCTGCGCCCCCTGCGAGCCCTTGTACCCCTTCCGCCACCACTCCGGCCCTTCGCGATCGAAGAGGATCGTGTTGCCGTCCGCCGCGAGCGCGCCGCTCTGCCCGTAGTCGTCGAACACCAGTTCGTCGGCCGACGTCTTCGCCGGGTCGTCGCAGCGGCGGACGATCTGGATGCGGTCGTTATTCCGTCGGCCCCAGCCGGCGTCGCGCTGCGTGCCGACGAGCCAGCCCTTGCCGTCGGGGGTCCACTCGTAGAGCGTGTAGCCGGCGGTGTGGAAGGTCATCTGCCTGGGCGTGCCGCCGTTCGCGGGCATGACGAACAGCTGCGACGAGCCCTCGCGATCGCTGATGAAGGCGATCTCCTTGCCGTCCGGCGAGAACTTGGGGGACGTGTCCTTGCCCGGATGCGTGGTGAGGGCCCGGGCGACGCCGCCCTCGACCGGAACGGTCCAGACATCGCCGTTCCAGTCGAACGCGAGCGTCTTGCCGTCGGGCGAGAGAGCCGGGTGGTTGGCGAGGCGGATCGGCTCGCGGGCGCTGGTCGGCGTGCCGATGGCGAGGATGATCGCCGCGGCCACGAGGAGATGGCGGGTCACGTGGGTGGCTCCGGGGAAGCGAAGGTGGGATGGAGGATCGTTATAGGGCGGGGGAGTGGTCGGAATCAGCGGCGGTCAGCGTTCCGGCCGCCGCCGCGCTGTAGGGAACGCCCTCCGTGGCGTTCCGAAAGGCTCACTTCCCCGGGGACATTCATGCGCCCCGGGGAGGCGACGTTGCGGAACGCCACGGAGGGCGTTCCCTACAGGCGTGTAACGCCCCGCGATCCCACGTGCCATCACGCGCCACCCCGGTGTACAATCCCCGGCGAGAATCGTCTTACGGACAGGGTGGTCCGGGACGGGCCCACCACATCCCACGTCCAACTCGTCGGAGTCGAATCATGCGACGCTACTGGATGACGCTGCCGGCCCTCGTGGTCCTGGCGGTCCTGGCCGTGATCTTCGGGCAACGGGGGGAATCCGCGCCTCAATCCGGCGAAAACGGCAAGACAAGCCCCGCGAACCTCAAGCCCGCGGTGAGCCTGCCGATCTCGCAAGTGATCCTGTTCAACTCCGGCGTCGGCCACTTCACCCGGGCCGGCGAGGTCGAGGGGGAGGCGCGAGTCGATCTGACGTTCCCGGAGCAGGACATCAATGACCTGATCAAGTCGATGACGCTCCGCGACCTGTCGCCCCAGGGGCGGGTGGCCGCAGTGACGTACGACAGCCACGACCCGATCGACCGGACGCTCGCGAGCTACGCGATCAATCTGAACAACAACCCCTCGTTGACGCAGATTCTGCAGCAAGCCCGCGGCGAGCAAGTCGAAGTCACGCTGGTCAACACCGCGAATCAACCCGGCAACCTCACCGGCAAGATCATGGGCGTGGAGCAACAAGCCCAGCCGTCCAAGGACGGGCCGCCGGTCCTGTCCTCGGTCCTGAACCTGTGGTGCGCCGAGGGGGTGCGGGCGGTGAAGCTGAGCGAGGTGCAGCGGCTACGGTTCGTGAACCCGGTGATCGAGAACGAGGTCCGCCGGGCCCTGGAGACGCTGGCCCTGTCGCACGACAGCCAGAAGAAGGCGGTCAGCCTGCACTTCGCGGGCGAAGGGAAGCGGAAGGTGGAGGTCGGGTACGTGATCGAGAACCCGATCTGGAAGACCAGCTACCGGCTGGTGCTGAAGGAAGGGAAGCCGTACCTGCAGGGGTGGGCGGTGGTCGAGAACCCGACCGACGAGGACTGGGCCCAGGTGACGATGGCCCTGGTGAGCGGGCGGCCGATCTCGTTCCGGATGGACCTGTACAACCCACTCTACGTCGGCCGCCCGACCGTCGAGCCGGAGCTGTTCGCGTCGTTGCGGCCACCGACTTATAGCGGGGTGATGAAACGCCAGGAGGACGCGTTGGCCAAGGAGTTGGCCCAATCGAAGGATGAGAAAGAAGCCGTCAAAAAGCCGCAGGAGGCAGCTCGGCAGGAATTGTCCAAGTCCGCCAGCGACCTCATGACTCGATTCAAGAACCTAGATCTCGGTAAGCAGACGCAATTCGGCATGGAAGTGGCACAAAAGTTGAAGGAGGACCTCGAGCTGGGCCGGAGTGTTCAGAGCATAGCAACCGCCAGCTCGCTGGGTGACTACTACCAGTACGTCATCGACCGCCCGGTGGACCTGGCCCGGCAGAAGTCCGCCCTCCTCCCGATCGTCAACAAGGACGTCGAGGGCAAGCGCGTCTCCATCTACAACGCGGGCGTGCAAGCCAAGCACCCGCTCCTCGGTCTTCGCTTCAAGAACACGACCGGAATGCCGCTCTCGCAGGGGCCGATCACCGTCTTTGAAGGCTCGGTCTACGCCGGCGACACGCGCTTCCTCGACTTGCAGCCGGACGAGGAGCGGCTCGTCTCCTACGCCATCGACCTGGGTACCGAAGTCGCCACCAAGCCGGGCAATAACACCTCGCGGATCACCCGCGTCCGGGCGGCGAAGGGCATCGTCTACACCTCGACGGTCGTCCGCGAAGAGCTGGTCTACGACGTCTCCAACCGTTCCACGACCGACCGCACACTCCTGATCGAGCACCCGAACCGCAAGGGCCAGGGGTTCACCTTTATTGGCGAGCACAAGCCGAAGGAGGAAGCGGCTGATGTGTTCCGGTTCGAGGTCCCGGTCGCGGCCAAGAAGGACCTGAGCTACACGGTCATCGAGGAGCGCCCGGTCGAGTCGAGCGTCCAGCTCACCAACACGGCCGACGACCAGATCCGGTACTTCATCAGCTTGAAGGAAGCCCCCCAGAGCCTCAAGGACAAGCTCCGCGAGGCGCTCAAGCTCAAGGGGGGGTGGGACACGGTCCGCCAGGACATCGCGACGGCCAACACCCGCATCCAGACCATCACGGCCGACCAGAAGCGCCTCCGCGACAACATGCGCGAGCTGCCGCGCGACTCGGACCTGTTCAAGCGCTACCTGAAGACCCTCGAAGAGCAGGAAAAGGAGATGGACGAGCTGCAAGTGAAACTCAAGAAACTCCACGCCGACGAGGCGACAACGCGGAGCGGGTACGAGAGCTTCCTGGCGAACCTCTCCGTCGATTGAAAACGAACCACAGAGTCACAGAGGACACAGAGCGAAGACACAGAGAAAGCAAGACAGGGTTGGTCTCCAGCGAGGTCTAGCTCTCTGGTGACCAACCCGGCCTGTTTCTTCTCTGTGTCTCTTCCCTCTGTGTCCTCTGTGACTCTGTGGTTCGTTTAATTACCCGCGAAGTTGGAAATCCATGAACATGAAATACGGCCGCTGGCGGTCGCCGCGTTCGTAGAGGTCTTCCATCAGCACCGGGATCTGCGGCGTTATCTGCTTCGTCTCCGGCTTGTTGCTGTTCACCGTCACCTTGACCGGCTTCGTGTAGTCCACCATCCCCTTGCCGAACCAGACCGTCACTTGCCGCAAGCCTAGCGTCTTCACCGTGATCGCATTTCCCTCCGTGATGCGCGCGGAGAACTTGGCGGGTGACGGCTGCCGGTCGCGTTCGGCCCGGACCGGGTCGATCGTGTGTACCGGGTTGATGTCGTCCGACGAGAGCCAGTGGAACCGGTTGTCGGAGAGCCGGACCGAGCTGAACCCGGGAAACGTCGTCCGCCCCTCCACCACCGGCGGGCCGAGCACGCGCCCCGGGTCGGCCCGCCGCTTCCGCCCGAGCCAGTCGAACGCGAACGGCAATTCCTGGGCGAACCACTCCTGCCCCCGCCCCTTGTACGACACGACCAGGCTCGGGAACCCCTTCGGCATCCACCGCTCGGACAGCATCCGGATCGCGTTCACCGACGTGCCGAAACGGTCGCCCATCACCAGGTAGACCGGCATCTGCTGGAAGTTCACCCAGTACTGGCACGGGATGTAGAGTGGCTGATAGACCCCCGGATTGACCGGGACGATCCCCGCGAACAGGTCCGGGTGCGACCCGCCGAGGTCGAGGGCCATGCTCGCCCCGTCGCCATTGCCCCAGAGGTAGACGCGGTCCGAATCGACCTGGTACGTCCGCCGCATGTAGCGGAGCAGCTTGAGGACCGCGGCCTGCTCCTGCTTGGAATAGTCGTACCGGTTCGTCTTCGGGTCCCACCACTGCGGGACGGCGACGATGTACCCGAGCCTGGTCGGCGTGTCGCCGAACCGCTCGAGCATCTGGTCGGTGGTCTTGTCGTCGTGCGGGTCCGGGAGGAGGATCAGCAGCGGGTAGGACCGGCCGGGCTGGTATTCCTCGGGCAGGCGGAGGATGAAGTCGACGCCGAGCGGTTGATCGGCGGTCGGCGGGAGCTGGACACGCGCCGGGCCGGTCGGGGGCACGTCCGGGGCGTCCGGCGGCGGCAGGAGTGAGACCAGCTTCTCGAGGTCGTCGTACGAGAGGGCGTTCTCGCTCTCGAGGTAGTTCTTCAGGAGCTTCTCACGCTGGCCCTTGTTGGGCGTCCGCAGGTATTGGAGGGCCATTTGCCGGGTGGCCCAGCACTTGTACGCGGTGCCGACGCGGGGCTCCGCGGCCACTTTGCCGAGGTGCCAACCGGTGATGGCGGACGAGAGCAGCTCCTCCGGCGACTGGGCCGGCCGGCGGCCCTCCTTCGCGTCGCGCTCGGCCCGGTCGGCCAGGGTGGTGAACTGATCGAGGCGGGAGAGCGTGTCGAGGTGGACCTCCTTCCGGACTGCCGCCGCTCCCTCAATCAGGAATGGGGGGCTCGCGGCGTTCACCTTCTTCTGCAGCTCGTCGAGGTAGCGCTTCGCGGCCTGGAACTGGGTCGCCCGGCGCTCGTACTCGGCCCGGAGGCCGACGACCTTGTCGGTCACACCCTTGGGCACGTTGTCCTTGGGGAAGCCGTTGAGTGCCGCAATCGCCCACTGGTGCCGGCCGGCGTCGCGGGCCCGCTCGATCTCGGCGATCAGCCGCTCGGCGCGCAGCCCGTTCACCTCGGCCTTGAGGCGCGAGTACCGCTCCTTCTCGGCCTTGGCGACCTCCAGGAAGGCCTCCAGGTCCTTGTCCGCCTCGTCGAGCAGGTCGGCCTGGATCCAGAACCGGATCAGTTTCTCGCGCTTCTCGGGATCGACCTTACCCTTTTCCTCGGCGAGGTCGGGGTGGTTGGTCAGGAAGGTCCGGATCTGGGACGGGGGGAATTCCTTGAGGAGGAAGTAGCGGGTCATCTTGTGACTGGACGACCCGACGCGGACATAGTGCGGGTTGATAAGGCTGATGTGCTGCTTGACCGTGTGCTTGACTCGCGGGTCAACGTCGTTGAACTTGATCTCCCGGGTCCACTCTTTGGGGTCCCAGTCCTTTTGGACCTCAGCCTTGCCGGCAATCGTGGAGGGGAACTTCTCCGTCCCCGCGTAGCGATCGCCCTTCGGCGTATAGCCGGTGAATCTCTCGAACCGGTTGGCCTGATTGACGTCGGTCAACTGGTCCTTCGAAGTTGGAAAGACGACCCAGCGGACGCCGTCGTCGATCGCGTACATGCCGTTCGCCTTGTCCACGATGAAAACCTGGCCGGTCGGCTCGTCGATGATCGGCGCCTTCTCCTTGAGGATCTTGATCCCGTGCAGGACGTAGCCGTCCTTGAGGATGACGACCTCGGCGTTGGCGGCCAGGGTGGTGAGGACAACAGCCAGAACCAACGCCGCGACGGCCCGGGCGTTGAACGGGAAGCGGGACATGAGTGGCGTCCGTGACTGGAGCGCGGCGGGTGGCACCGGCCCGCGCGCCGGGGAGGCGGTCTAACCGCATAACCGCCCCCCATTGTGATTGTTGGCGCGGATTCGTCAAGCGACCGGTTGCGGCGGGCCGGTCGGGGTAGCAGAATAGCGCTGTGGGCCCGAGGGTCTCCCCATGCCAATTCGGTTCCGCTGCGTCTACTGCGACAAGCTGCTGGGGATCGCCCGCCGGAAGGCCGGTGCGGTGGTCAACTGTCCGCAGTGCAACCAGCCACTCATTGTACCCACGCCCGAGCCCGAGCCGGAACCGCAACCGAGCGGCGCCGCGGCCGGCGGGCCCCCGGCGTTGCCGCCCAAACCGGGCAAGCTGTTCGAGCGCGACGACTTCGACGCCATGCTCCGCGGCGAGGCGACGCTGCGCACCCCGGACGAGCCGCGGAAGAAACGACGTACCAAGACCCCGCGCCCGCCCGCCCCGCCGCCCACGCCGTGGCCCTCCGAGGCGGCGCCGAGCCTTCCAAACACGGCGCCGCCCGACCCGACGACCATCCCACGCCCGCCGCCGCCCGCGGCCGGGGGTATCGTGCTTAGCCCGGTCAAACTGATCGTACTTTTGTTCGGGCTGATCGGGTTGCTCGGACTGGCGTTCGGGGGCGGAATCCTTATCGGCCGGATGCTGGTGACAAGCTAGGATTGCCTCATTTGTCCCCAAATGTCCCACCGAACTTGTCCACATTCCCAACAGGGTAGCGGCAGACTTGCAATGACACGCCGGGACACCGGTGCCGGCGCCATTTCGTTGCAGCGATGCCGAACCCGGTCCGAGTGGGCGTGTAAATGAAAGATAAGAAACGGCGGCCTCGTTCACGGCAAGCACTGCTCGACCATGTCCCACGCCTTCCACGTCATCTGCTGCCAGTCTTCGAACTCCGCCTGAATGTCGGGTTCTGCCCGGAGGAACCAAGTCACCGCCCGCCGCACGAATTCATCACGAGAAATGCCCAATCGCTCCGCTGTTTGGATGACGACCTGTTCGAGTTCGTCGGTCAGCGTAAGCGTCATGGGCACGTCTGAGCTCCATTTTGAAGTTGCTTGCGGAATCTCGGCGACTACTTCTCATACCGCACCAGCAAGTCCCCCGCCTCGACCTGCGTGTGCGGGCGAGCCAGGACCTCGGCCAGCCGCCCGGGCCGCTCGGCGTAGAGGGTCGTCTCCATCTTCATCGCCTCCAACGTCAAGAGCTTCTGACCCGGGGCCACCTCCTCGCCGACGCTCACCGCGACGCTCACAACCGCCCCCGGCATTGGGGCCGCGACCTGAAGGGGATTCCCCGGCTCTGCCTTGACCCGTTTCTCTTCCCCCTCGGCCGCCACCGATCGATCGACCACCGTGACGTCCCGCGGCTGGCCGTTCAGCTCGAAGTACACCTGCCGCCGGCCGCCGTCGTGCGCGTCTCCGACCGTCAGGAACTTGATGATCAGCGTCTTGCCCGGCTCGATGTCCACGCTCACCTCCTCGCCGGGGGCCATCCCGTAGAAGAAGACGGCGGTCGGCAGGATCGACGTGTCCGAGTACTTCCGCTGGTGCTCCGTGAAGTCCGCGAAGACCTTCGGGTACATCAGGTGTGAGCTGACGTCGTGGTCCGTCGGCTTGCGGCCGATCTTCTTTTCCAGGTCGGCCCGCATGGCGTTGAAATCCGCGGGCGGCAGTGTCAGCCCGGGCCGCTGCGCGAGCGGCTTGCGGCCCCGCAGCACTTTCTTCTGCAGCGCCGCGGGGAATCCGCCCGGCGGCTGGCCCAGCTTCCCCTCGAAGAATTCGACAACCGACTCCGGGAACGCCAGCTCCCGCTTCGGGTCCAACACCTGCTCCGGCGTCAGGTTGTTCGCGAGCATGAATAGGGTCATGTCGCCGACCACCTTGGACGACGGGGTGACCTTGACCAAGTCGCCAAAGAGCCGGTTCACCGCGGCGTACATCGGGCCCACGTCGTGCCACCGTTCACCAACGCCCAGGGATTGGGCCTGCTGGAAGAGGTTCGCATATTGCCCCCCGGGCATCTCGTGCAAATACACCTCCGCCGACGCGGCCTTCTGGCCAGTCTCGAACGGCGCATAGTCCTTGCGGACCTCCTCCCAGTAGTCGGCCGTGGCCTGGAGTTCGTCGAACGACATGCCGGTATCGCGGTCGGTGAACCGCAACGCCTCGACGAGGGCGTTCAGACTCGGTTGGCTGGTCATCCCGGCCATCGCCGCGAAGGCGCAATCGACGATGTCCACGCCCTCCTCCGCGGCCAGGAGGTACGACGCGATCTGCCCGCCGGCCGAGTCGTGGGTGTGGAAGTGGATCGGGACGCCGACCTCCTGCCGCAACGCCCGCACGAGCTTTTTCGCCGCATAAGGCTTCAGGAGCCCGGCCATGTCCTTGATGCCCAGGATGTGCGTACCGGCCTTCACGAGCTCCTTCGCGAGGTTGACGTAGTAGGAGAGCGAGTACTTGTCGCGCTTCGCGTCGAGGATGTCGCCGGTGTAGCAGATGGCCGCCTCGGCGATCGCCTTGGTTCGTGTTCGCACTGCCTCGACAACGGGGCGGATGTTCTCGGCCCAGTTGAGCGAGTCGAAGATGCGGAATACGTCGATCCCGGCCGCGGCCGATTCCTTGACGAACGTCTCGACGACGTTGTCCGGGTAATTGGTGTAGCCGACCGCGTTGGCCGCCCGCAGGAGCATTTGCAAGAGTACGTTCGGAATGGCGGCCCGAAGTTGTTCGAGCCGGTCCCACGGCGACTCCTTGAGGAACCGCATCGCGGTGTCGAAGGTGGCGCCGCCCCACATCTCGAGCGAAAAGAAGTCGGAGTGGGACCGGGCGTACCGCGGGGCGGTGCGAAGCATGTCGGCCGTGCGCATGCGCGTCGCGAAAAGCGATTGGTGGGCGTCGCGCATGGTCGTGTCGGTGACCAGGAGCCGCTTCTGTTCGCGCACCCACCGGGCGAAGGCGTCTGGCCCCAGTTCGGTGAGCTTGTCCTTGGTCCCGGGTCGCACGGCCGATTGCGGCGTTGCCGGCACGACCGGGTGGCCCCGCGCCTCGGCCGGGAGCCGGGCCTTCACCTCCGGGTGCCCGTTGACGATCACCTCCGCGATGTACCCGAGCAGCCGGCTCGCCCGGTCGCGCCGGGACTGGAAACGAAAAAGGTCCGGCGTCTCGTCGATGAACCGCGTGGTCGTGTCGCCGGCGAGGAATTTGGGGTGAGTGATCAGGTTGAGCAGGAACGGGATGTTCGTCTTCACCCCGCGGATGCGAAACTCCTGAAGGCACCGCTCCATCCGCCGGGCCGCGTCGCCGAAGCGCAGCCCGCTTGTTGTCACTTTGACCAGGAGCGAGTCGTAAAAGGGGGTGATGACGGCCCCCGAGAACGCGGTGCCGGCGTCCAGTCGAATGCCGGTCCCGCCGGACGACCGGTACGCGGTCAGCCGGCCGTAATCCGGGACAAAGTTATTCGCCGGGTCTTCGGTTGTGACGCGGCACTGGATCGCGAAGCCGTGCGTCTTAACCTCTGACTGGTCGCCCAGCCCGATCTCCGCGTCCGTGAGCGGGACGCCCTGGGCGACAAGGATCTGCGACCGGACGATGTCGTACCCGGTGATGACCTCGGTGACCGTGTGCTCGACCTGGACGCGGGGGTTGACCTCGATGAAGTAGAATTCGCCGGTCTCGGCATCGAGCAGGAACTCGACCGTTCCCGCGTTATCGAGCCGCACCGCCCGGCCGACCGCGACGGCCGCGTCGAGGATGCGTTGCCGGGTCGCCGGGTCGAGGTTCGGGGCCGGGGCCAGCTCGGCCACCTTCTGATGCCGTCGCTGAATGGTGCAGTCGCGCTCGAACAGGTGGACCAGGTTGCCGTGTCGGTCGCCGAGGAGCTGAACCTCGATGTGCCGGGCCCGGCGGACCAGCTTCTCCAGGAAGACGTCCGGGGTACCGAACGCGGCCCCCGCCTCGCGCCGGGCCTGGTCCAGGGCCGGCTCGAGCTGGTCGGGTGTCGACACTGTTCGCATCCCCCGCCCGCCGCCACCCATTGCGGCTTTGACCATGATCGGGTAGCCGAGCTTGTCAGCGATCTTCTTCGCTTCCTCAATCGACTTCACTGGCCCGTCGCTGGCGGACAACACTGGTACTTTTGCCGCGTGGGCGATCTTGCGGGCGGTCACCTTGTCGCCGAGCTGGTCAAGGATCTCCGGTCGTGGGCCGACGAAGGTAATCCCGGCAGCGGCACAGGCGCGAGCGAACCCGGCGTTCTCGGAGAGGAAGCCGTACCCGGGGTGAATGGCGTCGGCGCCGATCTGCTTCGCGAGCCCGACGATCCCGGGGATGTCGAGGTAAGCGCGGATCGGCTCGCCCGGCTGGCCGACCGGGTAGGCTTCGTCCGCCTTGAACCGGTGCAGAGCGAATCGATCTTCGTGGGAGTAAATGGCGACGGTGCGAATGCCGAGCTCGTGGGCCGAGCGGAAGACCCGGATGGCAATCTCACTGCGGTTGGCGACGAGGATCTTCTGAAACGGACGGGCGGTGGCCGGGTCCGGCATCGGCGTCTCCGCGGACAAGGGGATCAGCCGGTATGATATCACCGCGAAACCGCCACGCGGACACCGACAGAGATCAGAACACGGCGGGCCGGCC